>JAFMKX010000003.1 GCA_017852615.1 Pontimonas sp.
GGTCCAGGGCTTGAGGGCAGGGCAAGAACACCGGAAATTTCTAATCCGCTTTGCAGAGGAAGAGAAACATCGGTGGGCATAGTCGCTAGGCCTCGATCACAACCGGAACAATCATCGGCCGGCGTCGATGTTGGGTACTGACCCATCGGCCAATGGTCCTGCGCACGACCTGTTGGAAAGATGCCGTGTCGCGAGTTCCTTTGGCCGCTGCGTCTTCCAGTGCCTTGACAATCTCGGGGCGCACATCATCAAATATGGAGTCATCGGGAGCAAAACCGCGAGCATGGATTTCCGGCCCCACAATGATTTTTCCGGATTGTGCATCCATCGCAATAAAGATCGAGATGAATCCTTCCTCGGCAAGAATGCGCCGGTCTTTGAGATCGGCTTCGGTAATTTCCCCAACCGTAGAGCCATCGACATAGACAAATCCAATGTCTAGTTGTCCCGTCACGGTGGCGTTACCCCCGCGCACATCAACCACGGTTCCGTTTTCCCCGATCACCGTGTTGTCTCGTGGCACACCCGATTCAATCGCAATTTCAGCGTTTGCCCGCAAATGCCGTGCTTCGCCGTGAATAGGCATGACGTTGCGCGGTTTGACGATGTTGTAGCAATACAACAATTCCCCTGCTGCGGCGTGGCCAGAGACATGGACTTTGGCATTTCCTTTGTGCACCACGTTGGCGCCGAGATCGATCAAGCCATTGATGACCCGATACACGGCGTTTTCGTTGCCGGGAATCAAACTCGAGGCGAGGATCACCGTGTCTCCGGGGCCAATCTCAATGGTGGCGTGTTCTTTGTTTGCCATCCGCGCTAAGCCGGCCATCGGTTCACCTTGGGACCCGGTGGTCATATAGAGCACTCGGTCATCGGGCATTTCCAGGGCCTTCTTGGGATCGACCAGGGTTCCTTCGGGAACGTGGAGATAGCCAAGCTCTTGGGCAATACCCATGTTGCGCACCATCGAACGCCCGACCAACGCAACTTTGCGGTTGCTGATCACGGCTGCATCCATCACCTGCTGGACCCGATGGACGTGAGAGGCAAAACTCGCCACAATAACCCGCCGGGGTGCCTTATGCACAATTTGTTCCAGGATGGGTCCGATATCGGCCTCTCTGGGGGTGAAACCAGGAACATCCGCGTTGGTGGAATCGACCATGAAAAGATCAACGCCTTCTTCACCCAGTCGCGCGAAGCTCCGCAGGTCGGTCAGGCGTCCATCCAGGGGAAGCTGGTCCATCTTGAAATCCCCGGTGTGGAGCACACTGCCGGCCTCACTGCGAATCATGACTGCCAAAGCATCTGGAATCGAGTGGTTCACCGCCACAAATTCGAGGTCGAAAGGACCCAGTTTTTCTCTGCCCCCTTCTTCCACTGCATGCGTAAGCGGAGCAATGCGATGTTCTTTGAGCTTGGCTTCGATGAGAGCCAGAGTGAGAGTCGTTCCCAAGATGGGAATATCGTTGCGAAGCTTCAACAGGTAGGGAACGGCGCCAATGTGGTCTTCGTGACCGTGGGTGAGCATGATCGCCAGGACATCATCCAAACGGTGACGAATCGGCTCAAAATCAGGCAGGATGAGGTCCACGCCCGGCTGCGTTTCTTCCGGAAATAAGACGCCGCAGTCGACAATCAACAATTTTTTGTTCAGTTCGAACACGGTCATGTTTCGGCCGATTTCGCCTATGCCCCCGAGAGGGATGACGCGCAGAGTCCCCGCTTCTAAGGCTGGGGGGTCTAACAGGGGTTGGGGCATGAAGTCCTTACTAGCGCGTGGTGCCGGCAACTTTGGGCAAAGCGCCTCCCGCTGCAGCGTTGCGGTCTGGCCTGAAGTTAGAGAAGTCAACACCGGGAACGCCGTGGACCAACGCGATGTCGTTTTCGATAATGGCTGCTTCAGATTCTTCGGGACCCACTAAGGGAAGTCGAACTCGCGCCGACCCAATCCGACCCAAGCCCTGCAGGATGTATTTCGTCGCCACGGTACCGGGCACGTGGGTCATGGTGGCCCGAACAAGGGGCTCTAAGAGTTTGTGTTGGGCAGTCGCGGTGTGTAAATCACCGGCATTGACCGCGTCGACCATCAAGCGATACGGTTCTGGCGCAATGTTGGCGGTGACACCAATCAGCCCCGCTCCCCCAATCGCCAGGGTGGGCAAGGCGTTAGCGTCGTCTCCAGCGAAATAAATCAAATCCGTGTTGTTCATCACCCGGGACACTTCGCTGAGATCACCCTTGGCGTCTTTCACCGCGACAATGTTGGGGTGTTTGGCCGCGCGCAACAGAGTGTCGTAGGTGATTTCGATCCCGGAGCGTCCGGGAATGTCATACAAAATAACGGGCAAATCAGTGGCATCTGAAATCATCCGGAAATGGGTCAGCACCCCGGCTTGAGTGGGTTTGTTGTAATACGGGGTGACGATCATGACACCATCAGCACCGGCTTTTTCACTGGCTTTATAGAGCTCAATCGCGTGAGCAGTCTCGTTGGAACCGCCTCCGGTGATGATCTTCGCCCGTCCGGAGGAGACTGACTTTCCTGTGGTGACCAGCTGGATTTTTTCCGCGTCGGTCAACGTGGAGGTCTCTCCCGTTGTCCCGGTGACCACCAGTCCATCAGCACCGTGAGAAATCAGGGTGTCCATCAGGGACTCGACGCCCGGCCAATCGACTTCGCCCTCAAAGGTCATGGGTGTCACCATGGCTACCAGAACCTGGCCGAAGGGGTTGTTGACTATCACCCGCTAAGGCTAGCGTTACCTACCCCCCGCTCGCACCCCTTCGTTAGGGGGCGACCCGACCATTGTCACTGAAAGTTTTCGCGGTCATCGGCATGAGTGGAGCCCACAAGGCCTCCATCTTGTCAGCGACCATTTCTATTTCTCGCTGCGGGAACGAGGGGAAATGGGTGCCTTCACGCTTGGTGCGAAGGCTCAGGAAGTTCATCAAGCTTCGGGCGTTCATCGTCACATACATGCTCGAGTAGAGCGTCACGGGCAATACGGCTCGCGCCACTTCCCTCGCTACACCCGCCTCCAGCATGCGCTGGTAACTCTCGTAAGCAGCGCTACACACCGTGCGAATTTCGTCTTGCACCAACGCTGTTTGTTCAGCAGTACCGTCTTCGAAGTCGTAAGCACCGGGCTTTCCTACTTGAACGAGTTTGCGCTGCGGCCCTGGCATATAAAACACGGGTCGCAATTCGCGATAACGGCCGCTCTCTTCGTTATAGGACGCGATTCGGTGGCGCATAAATTCACGGAACACAAAGATGGGCGCCTGGACATAGAAGGTCAAAGAATTGTGCTCAAAAGGGGAACCATGACGATCTCGCATCAGGTAATTGATCAGGCCCTGGTCGCGATCGGTAGCAGCGTCGTGTGCGGCCGCCGATTCCAGGGTCTGTTCTCCCTGTGTGGAAACTCGCGCGGCAAAGAGAACGTCGGCGTCGCTGGCGCTGTGCCGAATCAGTTCCACCGTCACGTCAGTCCGAAATTCGATGTCCTCGAGCGCCATCGTGAGCCCTCTCTGCAAACCAAGCTGAGCTAAGCCTAGAGCGGTCCTTCGTAACGCTTTGTCATATCCAGGCGCGCCACCACAATTCCCGCCTACAGTGAGATGTCATATGGACCCCCTCTGGATAGCTTTGGTCGTCGTCGGGCTCGTGATTGCCTCGACGCTGCTCGGCTTTGCCTGGCAAAACCGCCAGGGCCTGGTGACCAGAACTCGCCAGGTTTCACTGCCACCGGATGTCCCCGTTGCGCTCGTGGAGGCGACCACCCGCCTGACCCTGCTGCAATTTTCTGGTCCGTTTTGTTCCTACTGTGCTGCGATGCGGCGCGTCCTATTCGAAGCAGCAGACAAGAACCCCCGCGAGGTCTCTTTCCGCGAAGTCGATATCACCGACTATCCGGAACTCACTCGCTCACTCCGGATTAGCCAAACACCAACCACACTTCTGGTGAGCCACACTGGCCACCTCATCTCCCGTATCAACGGCGCCGCGAAACCACCCGTGGTGGCCCAGGAAATCCACGAAGCACTCGAAACGAGAAAGGCACAATCTGATGAATACCTCATCTAAACCCAGTAAGGATATTGATCCGCGCGGTCCACGCTTTGGCGCGGGCATCACCGCCGTGTTGCTCCTGATCACGATTGTGCTGGGTCTGGTGGAGCTTCCTCTTCCGGGGGATATCCTGGCGCGAGCAGGTCAAGGGTCGTTCCTTCAACTAGCCGTCATCACCGCAATTTTTGCCTGGGGCACTTTTGCGGGGATTTCCCGGCACCCCTGGGGATTTCTGTTCAAAAAACTTGTGCGCCCCCGGTTATCGCCACCGGCTTTCATGGAAGCGCCCGAGCCTCCCACCTTTGCTCAGCTAGTGGGGTTGTTGGTCACCGGTGTCGGAATCGTGTTGCACCTTGCGGGAGTCCCCTATGGCCTGGTGGCGGCGGCAAGCGCTGCCTTTATTGCAGCGTTTCTCAATTCTGTCTTCGGGTTGTGCCTAGGGTGCGAGCTCTATGCACTGCTGGTGAGAGCACGACTTGTCCGATCAACCTGAGTTCTCGGTGGGAAAGTGCCGGCAGGCCTCGCTAAGTGACTAAAAAAGTGGTTCTATTACAACCACACACTTAACCCAGGGGGAGCACACCATGGCCGTTACCAGCGAAGCGAAGACCCAATGGCAGGGAAGCCTTGTCGAAGGGTCCGGATCCACTGCTTTGATTTCCTCCGGAGCGGGAGAATTTCCCGTCACGTGGGCGGCTCGTAGCGAAGGACAAACCGGCCTAACCAACCCGGAAGAGCTTCTGGGTGCAGCTCACTCCGCGTGCTACTCGATGGCCCTAAGCCACGCATTGACCGGTGCCGGGCTTCCTCCCACCTCGCTGGAGGTAACGGCAGCCGTTACTTTTGTTCCCGGCGAAGGTATTACCGGTTCTCACCTCTTAGTCCTAGCCACCATTCCTGGTATCGATGAAGAAACCTTTAACACCCATGCCCAGGAGGCCAAGACCAACTGCCCCGTGTCGCAGGCTCTTACCGGGATTCCGATTACTCTCGAGGCAACCCTGCGCTAATGGTGAGTGTCCTTATTGCCGGTGCCAGCGGAACAATCGGCACCGCGCTCCAAGCGGTGTTGCGCGAAAACGGACACAACGTCCACACGCTGGTGCGCAGAAAACCCCGCGGCCACACGGAACACCAATGGTCCCCGGAAAATCACCAGATTGACTCAGGAATTATCAACCACGTTGATGCTGTGGTGAACCTCTCCGGCGCTTCCATTTCACGCATGCCCTGGAGCGCACGGCACAAGGAATTGATCCTCTCCTCTCGGGTCAACGCGACGAAGACGCTCGCGCAAGCAATCAAGAAATCACCAACTCCTCCTCAGGTGTTGCTCCAAGGCAGCGCCGTGGGTTTTTATGGAGATCGCGGCGAAGAATCGCTGGACGAAACATCGAAGCGTGGCAGCGGTTACCTATCCGATGTCGTGGTGGCCTGGGAGAAAGCAGCCACCCCCACAGCCTTGAAGAAGACCAGAGTCATCTATGCGCGCACCGGCTTAGTTGTTGGCCACGCCGGAGCCATGGCACCGCTTCGACTTCAAACCCTTGTGGGCCTAGGCGGCAAGGTCGGCCCTGGCACACAGTGGTGGCCGTGGATTAGCTTGCATGATGAAGTTCGAGCGTTAGTGCATCTGATCACTCATAACACTGCCGAAGGAGTGTTCAATCTGGTGGGACCCACACCCGCGACCGCCTCAAAGCTCACGCACGAACTAGCGCAGGCCATGAAGCGTCCCCACCTCATCGGATTGCCCAGTTTCGCTATTCGGGCACTGCTCGGAGAAGCAGGCGTTGCGCTACTGCTGACGTCCCAGCACATTGCGCCGAGCAGGCTTCACGAATCCGGATTTAGCTTCTCTGAGCCCACGGTGCACGACGCCATCGCGAGAATGCTTCGGGACTAAGCCGTAGGGCCCTTCGAGAGCCCTATCGCCCTCCGCACAGCCCAGCGAGCTCGGCGTCGATCTCCCGAGGCGTCATAGGCCAACCCAAGTCGCAACCATGCTTGCCACGATTCAGGGTTTTCTTGTGCCGCGGCGGCAAAATCCTCAAACACCTTCTGAGCTTGGGCACGATCAGCTCGCCCACTGGGAGTTATCGAAAACTCCTCGTGAGGCATTCCCCCTTCGGCCTCCAGGGCCTTCATGAGTCGACTGGAGACAACGGCAAAGCGCAGTTCGAAGGCGAGGGCCCACGCTCCCACTACGGGCAACACCACCAAGGCATAGCCCATCGCGACAACCAGCGCGGAGGAATCATTGATGAGAATCCAGGCGTAGTTGAGGGTAAAAGCCAGATACACCACAAGCAGCACCGCCATAAAAAGGGCGCCGACTAGTGGACGGTTCACGACGAAGGCGCGTTCACAGCGTGCTCAAGGCCCACCGTCAGACCCGAGCTCTGGTGAAGAAAACGAAGCGCTAAGGCAATACCGGCAGAATAAGCGTCGCGCGCATGGGTCGTGTGCGACACCGTGAGGGTCTCCCCCGTGCCGCCAAACACAACATCTTGCTGAGCCAGAACTCCGTTGAGGCGCAAAGAATGCACCGGAATACCCTGAATCTGGTCGCCTCGGGCGCTCTGGTTACTGTGCGGAGCGATCACTCCCCCTCGCTCGCGGCGAACTTCCGCGATTTCTTCTGCCGTGCGCACAGCGGTGCCGGAGGGAGAATCTACTTTGCTGGCGTGATGCGTTTCCACAATTTCAATGGACTCAAAGTGTTCGGCAATAGTTTTGGCCACCATGGTCTGAAGAGTCGACCCCAGGGAAAAGTTAGGAACGACAAACGCTGCTAATCCGGGGCTCTTCTCCAGCGCTTTCTCTAGTTCTTTGAGGCGATCCGCTGACCAGCCACTGGTACCCACCAACACCTTGATGCCCTGGGAGAGCGCAAACTCCACCACCGTCTTGGACACACTGGGCAGTGTGACATCAACGGCAATATCTGCGCCCAACATTTCTTGTAAATCACTGCGGGAGTCGAGGCTTGCCACCAGGGTCATATCCGGCATGGCCGAGACAACCTGGGCTACCTGGGACCCCAAACGACCCGTTGCACCAATAACCGCTACACGTGTAGGCATGGGCAAATCCTACAAGTCAGATGGCCGTGCCGGTTTAGGAAAGACTGAGGAAGAGCTTTTCTAGGTCCTCCACGCTCAAATCCCCGTCCTTGCCACCCTCCTCAGACATGCATTCCTTCATTGCGGTAGCGATAATCGAAAAGCCTGCTTTATCCAGTGCGCCCGCCACAGCAGAAAGCTGGGTGACGACGGAACGGCAATCTTTTCCCTGTTCCACCATCGAAATCACCGCGCCTAATTGACCTTGGGCTCGGCGTAACCGATTCAATACCGGCTTCATATCTGTTGCTTCGTGTTCAGCCATGTTATTTCTCCTTGGGGTGACTTAGGTGGTGACGAGTTCGGTCGGTGTGCGGGCGGCGGTACCCATCTGCCAGGTCAAATAACCCCCGTCAAGATTCGCCACCTCGATTCCCTCTTGGCGCAAAATGCTGGCGGCGGTGTGACCGCGTTGGCCGACCCGGCAGGTCACGATAATTTTCTGACCAGCGAGATCCTCGACGTGGTCACGAAGCTCATCGAGGGTAATAAGTTCGGACCCGGGAATAGCCCCTCGAGAATGCTCACCAGTGGTGCGCACATCGATCAGCCTCCAACCATCAGCCACAAGGTCATCGACTTCATGCCATTGCACAGAGCGCTCCCCTAAAGCCCGGTTTTCATTGACATAGCCCAACATATTGATCGGATCTTTTGCTGAGGCAAATTGTGGGGCATAGGACAGCTCTAGGTCCATAAGCCCGGTGGCGGTAATCCCGGCAGCCATCGCCGTGGCAATAACATCGATGCGCTTATCCACGCCTTCGTCGCCGATGACCTGTGCTCCCAAGATCTGATCGGTGTCGGGATCCACGATGAGTTTCATCGCCATTTGCGAAGCACCTGGGTAATACCCAGCATGGTTAATGGGGTGAGTGTGGATGATGCGCATGTCTCGACCCTTAGCCTTCAAGACACGCTCGGTATACCCCGTCGACGCTGCCGCCACCCCAAAGAATCCCACGATGGAGGTTCCATACGCCGTGACCGCCTGCGTGTGTGCTCCCATGATGGAATCCGCTGCCAAGCGGCCATGACGATTAGCAAGCCCGGCGAGGGGAACAAGACTGTGGCCATCGGGTCGGATTTTTTCTGCGACATCACCGACTGCCCAAATGTGGGGATCGGACGTGCGTTGGTGTTCATCTACCGTGACCCCACCTGCTTCGCCCATCTCTAACCCTGCCCCCACCGCAAGCTCGGTATTGGGCCTGGCGCCCACGGCCACCACGGTGAAGTCGGCCTCGATGGTCGAACCATCGCCGAGAGTTACTCCTGAATCAGTGATCGCCGTCACCTGAGCCGACAGGCGAACATCAAGGCCTTGGAAACGAGCTCGTTCCACCAGTGGCCACGCCATCTCAGAATCAAGGGTGGCCATCAGCTGAGGAAGCGCTTCCACCAGAGTCGTGGTGATCCCTCGGTGGATGAGGTTTTCCGCAAGCTCTAATCCGATAAAACCGCCTCCGACCACGACAGCTGAGGTGGACCGCGAGGCGGTGTCCATCACAGCGTCCATGTCATCGAGGTTCCACAACACGTGAGCGGTCTCAACACCGGCAATGGGTGGTCTAAACGGAGTGGAGCCGGGGCTTAGAACCAACGCGTCATAGGAAATCTCGCTCGAAGCGCCTGTCTCTAGATCTGTGACTGAAACGCTGCGGGCATCTCGATTAATCGCCGTTGCTTCAGTGCGAAGGAGAACGTCAATATTGAACCGCGCCTTGAGTTGTTCGGGGTTTTGAAGAACCAACGACGATCTATTTTCAATGACTCCCCCGACGTGGTAGGGCAATCCACAGTTAGCAAAGGAGACGGCTCCGCCTCGCTCGATGACGACTATTTCTGCCTTCTCATTGATGCGTCGAAGTCGGGTAGCTGCCGACATTCCACCCGCAACTCCGCCGATGATGACAATTTTTTGAGGGGATGCGCTCTGCTCGGTCATGGTCACAGTATATACCCCCTAGGGTATTGGTCTGATTAACAGCGCCCGTCTGCCACGGTGGTCAGGTGAGAGAAAAGCGCACCGGGTCGCGACTGCGCGAGACCTATAGGTCACAGCTTCTCACGATGCTTTCGGGCGATCCCCATGGCGAACCCGATTGGGTTAAAGCCATGAGCGAGGGGGAAGACCAAGGCCTGTTTGGTCCCGACTCTGCGGTCTGGCATGTCAATGGAGGCATTCCGGTGATTGTTGCCGGGGTGAGAGCGCTTCTCATGCAGACACTCCATCCCGGAGCCATGGCCGGAGTGCATGATCACTCCCGATACGCCAGCGACCCGCTGGGACGTCTTTCAGGCACCGTGCGCTGGGTGGTCACGACCACCTTCGGCTCTACGACGGGAGTGGGCACAGAGTCCTCCCGAGTTCACCGACTGCACGACCGGGTTTCAGGGCAGTACACACCAGAAAATTCAACAGAAACCTCCCGCCCGTATTCCGCCCACGATGAAGACCTGTTGACCTGGGTGCACATAGTGTTCACCGATGCGTTCTTGGCCGCACATCGGCAGTGGGGCAATGGCATTCCCCCATCCTCGGCTGACGAAACCGGAGAGGATCGCTATGTTCGCGAATGGGCTCTGGCTGGCCGACAAATGGGCATGACGTCTCCACCAACATCAATGGCGGAGCTTCGGGATGCTCTCCACTCAAGCAAGAAGGTGCTGCGTGCTGATAATCGAGTGCGAGAGGCAATCTCTTTCTTGACCAACCCGCCGCTTCCGGCCAGCACCAAAATCCCTTACAAGATTTTGGTGGCTGGCGCCGTGGTGACCATCGATCCCTACTACCGAAAGCTCTTGGGCCTTCGCCGACCCTGGTGGCCAGCGGTCACCGCGACCAGAGTTCTGTTATTTCTCATCGGCGTCGTGCTCGGGCGGGAATCCACCAGTCGCGCGCGAGCGTTGGAGCGCATTGAACGCATCAACGCAGCTCCCCGCTAGCGAGCGACTTACTGAAGCCCCAAAATATCGACGACGAACATGATGGTGTCCGTCTCCCCGATCGAACCATCGGGAGTGCCGCCGGAAGGTCCATATCCCATCTCGGGCGGGATGATGATGAGCACTCTGGACCCCACAGTTTGGCCGATCAAACCGTCTCTAAAACCAGGAATAACTCCTCCGGTGGGGAAGCTCGCTGGCTCTCCGCGTTCCCAGCTGGAATCAAACACCTCGCCCGTGTTCCAATTAACGCCGTGGTAGTGAACAATCACCACATCACCGCCACCGACTAGTGCCCCGTCACCCTCGATCACCGTGGCAACAGCAAAGTCGGTGGGCACATCGCCTTCGGGAATTTCTACTGTGGGAGCGCCGCTGTCGTCATAGGTCACACTGGGAAATCCTGCGGGAGGAAGCTCAGCTTCGCCTTCTAGGCGATCAAGAGCGGGCTCTGCTGGAGGCTTGATCTCGATGATGTCCACGATGAACAACAATGCCTCGCCCGCTTCTAAACCGAATTCTGGCGCCCCTTCAAGCCCAAAGGCTTGGATGGGAGGAATTAGGCCGGCAATGCGTGAGCCCACCGTGGAACAGGCCATCGACAAGGACAGGCCAACAAAGTTGGGGTTTGCGGTGTCGAGAGTGAGAACGGTCGGGCTGACTTCGCTATAACCAGATTCTTCGATTACGGCGCCCGTGGCTGCGTTATACAGCGCGTAGTCGACCATGAGGTCATCACCGGTGGCAACTTCTTGGCCTTCACCGGCAATCACCACGGCGCGTTGGGTGGTGCCCACTTCGAGGGGGAAATCAAAAGTAACTGTCGGGGACTCACCGAATGCTCCGTCGATTGCGATGGATTCGACTTCGGCGCCTCCCGGGGCACAGCCATCGGATGAAGCGCTCGTCTCAGGGGTGTCAGTCACTTCAGCATCGGCGGCACATCCAGCCAAGGCGAGAACAAGACTGGAAGCAATCGTGACAATGGCAAAGCGGTTCAACTGGTTGACCTTCCCGAAACAGCGCGCTCGGTGCGCACACAAGGTCCCATCTTGACAGGTGGGCCTATGACAATCAAAGTCAGGCTTTCAGGCTTGTTTCTGGATGATGCGCAATGGGGAAATTAACCGAATTAGCAATGAAACACAACGTGCTCGCTCGGTGATGTAGCTCGGGAACTTCCTCCAGCGACCCACTCGAAATTTCAACGCACGGAGCGAGGGTCACCTCCGTGATGCGCCCTGCTCCATCGGGAGTGGTCTCGAGCACACCCGACGCATGGTCTACATAGGACTCCACCACTACGCCAGCAGACGATGCGACATGCAAGAAACTGAGCATGTGGCATTGGGCAAGGGCCGCGATGAGTAATTCTTCGGGGTTCCATCTAGTGGCATCACCATGAAATGTCTTATCTGCAGAGCCCAGGATGTCCTCTTTACCCGGCGATCGCAGCACAAGGTCGCGCGAGTACTCTCGATAACCACTGGTTCCACTGCCGAGATTGCCACTCCAGGTTGCACTGAGATTAAACGAATGGGTTCCCATCGGCACTCCCCCTCCTTAGCGGTGATTCCCTCTAATTTGTGAGGGTACAGGTCTACACTGGGGGCTTATGACAGACACTCTTTCCGCGGTTTCACCATCCGCTGCGAGCACCTCGCGCAATGTCGTGACCGAGATTCCTGGCCCGCGTTCCCAGGAACTTCACGAACGTCGAATGAAGACGGTTTCTGCCGGTGTTTCGGCGACTTTCCCCATCTACGCTGATCATGCCCACGACGCCACCATCGTGGATGTCGATGGAAACCATTTCCTCGACCTCACCGGCGGTATTGGCGTCATGACCGTGGGACACACGAACGACGCAGTAGTGGCCGCGGTGAGCGAGCAAGTGGCCAAGATTACCCACACGCTCTTTGCGGTCGCCGGTTACGAGCCCTACATCCGAGTGTGTGAACTCCTTGCCCAGCACACTCCGGGAGATTTCGCTAAAAAGTCAGTCTTGGTTAACTCCGGTGCTGAGGCGGTGGAAAATGCCGTGAAGATTGCCCGCAAATTCACCGGGCGCAGCGAGGTAGCTGTCCTTCACCATGGTTATCACGGCCGCACCAACCTCACGTCTGCCATGAATTACAACATGCACCCCTATGGCACAGGTTTTGGTCCCTTGGCAGGGTCGGTGCACCATGCCGCTAATTCGTCCCCGTTTCACGATGGTTTGAGCGGTAAGGAAGCCGCCGAGCGCACCATCACCTATTTGGAAAAGCGGGTGGGTGCTGGTCAAATCGCCTGTCTCGTGGTCGAACCGATTCAGGGCGAAGGTGGATTCATCGTTCCCGCCGAAGGGTATTTACCTGCTCTCGTGGAGTGGTGTCACGCTAATGGCATCGTCTATGTCTCTGATGAGGTGCAAAGCGGTATGACCAGAACAGGCGCTTATTTTGCCAGCGAGCACTTTGGCATCATTCCCGATTTGGTCATTAGCGCTAAGGGAATTGGTGGCGGAATGCCTATCGCAGCCGTGACGGGTCGAGCAGACATCATGGATGCCTCACACCCCGGCGGACTGGGGGGAACGTTCGGAGGAAACCCCGTCTCCTGCGCAGCCGTGATCTCGGTATTCGACGAAGTCGAAAAACGTGACCTTCTCGGTCATGCACGACGAGTCGAGTCGACCATGAAACCGGCTCTGGAAGCACTCCAAGCGAAGCACCCAGCCTTAGCCGATGTTCGCGGAATGGGCGCAATGTTGGCGATCGAATTTATGGATCCCCACACACAGAAGCCTGCCCCAGAGATCGCAAAGGCGGTCCAAACCCATGCCCTGCATGCGGGGGTCCTGATTTTGACAGCGGGAACCTTTGGCAATGTCCTTCGATTCCTCCCCCCGGTTATCATCACCGATGAAGAAATTCTCGATGCGGTCTCCGTCATCGATGACGCATTGTCCGCGCTCTAGCTAGTGCCTGGTCATAGCCTGAGCGGCCCCGATGGCGTCATCGTGGCCGAACTTATCCGCGATGATGTCGTGGAGTCGCTGCATCACGGCATCGTGGCGGTCGTCGATAACACGGGCAAGTCGCTGCTGGAGCGTGGTAACCCCTCTGCGGTGGTGTATCCACGCTCCACGCTCAAACCACTACAGGCACTCACGGTCATGGCTACCGGAGTGGACCTCTCGCCTGTAGAGATAGCACTCACCACAGCAAGTCACTGCGGTTCACTGCAACACCGCGATGCTGTATCTGCGTTTCTGAGCCACTACGGGCTCGACGAATCAGCGTTGCAGTGTCCGGTGGATTGGCCACTGGGGCTTAGCCAGCGTGCGGAAATGGCCGCACGCTCCAATGGCGGAAATCGCTTAGCGATGAATTGTTCGGGAAAACACGCGGGGTTTTTAGCTGCCTGTGTTCACCAGGGCTGGGATCTTGATACCTACTTAGAGCCCACCCATCCCTTGCAACAGGCCATTCTGGCCACCATTAGCGAATACGCCGGCGAAACCCCAGCGTTTAGCTCCTATGACGGCTGCGGAGCCCCGCTGCACGGCTTAAGTGTCTCCGGTTTGGCCACCGCCATCGCTCGAGTCGCCTCGGGGACGAAAGACATCGAGCGCCGCTATCTGGATGCTGTGTCAGAAAACGCCTGGGCGCTGGATGGTGAAGGGCGAGATAACACGCTCACCATCGAAAAAATCGGTGGAATTGCCAAGATTGGTGCCGAAGGACTCGTCGTCATCGGGACTCCCGATGGAGTTGCGGTAGCCGTGAAAATCCTCGATGGGTCGATGCGCGCGACATCACTGGTTGCGCTTGCCGCCCTTGCCTCTGTCGGCGCAATTTCTCAGCAGATAGCCCAGGATCTGAGTACCACCATGGCCACCCCTGTGATGGCCGGAAACCGCATTATCGGAGCACTCCGAGTGCGACTATAGTCTCAGAGGTGCTTCTCACCAGAGGCATTACGTAATGCTCTTTCACAAGGGTGTGCAAGAGCCCCATCCCACACAATTGAGGTCACCATGAAGATTTCTATTCCTAGAGAAATCAAGAACAACGAATTTCGCGTAGCGATCACTCCAGCAGGTGTTCGCGAGCTCGTCGAAGCTGGCCATGAGGTCACCGTAGAGACTAGCGCTGGTGAAGGATCCGGCATTTCTGATGCTGACTACGTAACCCAGGGGGCCACGATTGCCGCCGATGCTGCCAGCACCTGGGCCTCAGCCGAGATGGTGGTCAAGGTTAAGGAACCCATCGAAGCCGAGTACGGATATTTCCGTAAAGACTTGGTGTTATTTACCTATCTGCACCTTGCTGCCGAGCCTGAACTGACTAAGGCCCTGCTCGCTGCGGGAACCACCGCCATTGCCTACGAGACAGTTCAAGGTGCCACGGGTGGCTTGCCACTGCTTGCCCCCATGAGCGAAGTTGCCGGAAGGCTCTCTGCCATTGTGGGAGCTGCCACCTTGCTCAAACCCGCAGGAGGAATGGGAGCGTTAGTTCCTGGAGTTCCCGGGACTAGGCCCTCCAATGTCGTGGTTCTCGGTGGCGGAGTTGCGGGAACAAACGCAATTTCCGTAGCGGTCGGCTTGGGTGCAGACGTGACGGTCTTGGACACTAACCTGCAGCGCCTCAAAGAGCTCGATGCCCTCTATGCGGGACGCATCAAGACAGCCGCATCGAATTCTTTGGAAATTGAGCGGGCGTGTTTAGCAGCCGATATGGTCATTGGCTCCGTGCTGATTCCCGGGGCAAAAGCTCCCAAGTTGGTCTCACTGGACCTAGTCTCGCGAATGAAGCCGGGCAGTGTCTTGGTCGATATTGCGGTAGATCAGGGCGGGTGCTTTGAAGGCTCCAAGCCCACGACTCACGCAGACCCCACTTTTGCTGTGCATGGAAGCGTTTACTATTGCGTAGCCAACATGCCTGGCGCGGTGCCCCAGACCTCCACTATGGCCCTGACCAACGCCACGATGCGATACGTGAAGCTCCTCGCCTCCAAGGGATGGAAAGACGCGCTCGGTCGTGACGCAGGACTTGCTCATGGTCTCAATACCCACCAGGGATTGCTGACCAACGAAGCAGTGGGACTCGCCCATGGCATGGAATTTGTCACGGTAGAAAGCGCTCTGCACTAACCAGAGATACCGTTCCCTGATCCCACACGACCCACTGGTCTGGTGGGATTGGCAGTGGTGGAAGCACGATACGTCCGGCAGTGGCGTAGCGAATTTCGCCGGGGCTGAGCTCTGTGATGATGACCCGATGGCGGGCCAGCACAGAGGCAATCTCGAGTCCTTTCATGGCCCAGGTCTCTGGTGTACCCACAAACTTGGTTTCGCTGCCTTCCCACACTGACTCGTCCCGTGTGAGCACGAGAGGAGGTCCTGGTGCCGGTGTGCTCTCGGGGGGAGCCCAGCTCCGAGGCGCACTGGCGCCGGAGGCTATCTGAATCTGACTATCACCCCAGCGAGCACGTCCAGGGGGAAGCACGCCGCCGCCATCCCACGCCACGGCCACATCCGGCTTTGCCAGGGACATCACCACCAGGTGTTCGGCCAGACGCGAGAGTGCACGAGCGTGCCGTGTGGAGCCAGACGAGGTCATCACGAGCCGGCCGGGAAAGGTTTCCACACACTCCACCAACAGCGCCGCTCCCTCGTGCCCTGAGGCGTTCAAGCAGGAATCGAAATCATCCAGCACCACCAAGGATTGGGCGTTGGCGCTGGTCAAGCACTGCCACACACGAAACGGATCGCTGGGTGCGAGCAGGGCTGTGGAGAAACCACTGGCAATGGTGTGCGCAGCAGTGGTTTTCCCGCAGCGCGGATCTCCCAGAATCAGGACTGATCCGTGCTGCAGTTGATCAAAACCGAGACTCCGGTGACGCTGTCGTTCCGGGTCATCAGCCAGGGCCCAGCATGCTGAATCTGCAGCAAAACGCTCGGGTAGCGCTTCGGCCCATACTCTCCAGGGTGAGCTGGGGATGGCTGAATAATCTCGAGGGGTTACCGCGTCCACTCGGTATTCTCGAACCGGCCGCGTTGCCCCGGAGATAAAAATGCTGCCCGGCTCCAAATGGCGAGACCGTTTTTGTTGCTCGGGAGAAAGCTCGGGCATCCAGGAGGCACATTCAGACGCGTCACTCACCCGAGCACATATTCGCAGCGAAATATTGGCCATCATGGCGGGAGTGAGTACACCGGTAATTCGCTGCGTTGACATGATGACGTGGATTCCCAGCGACCGACCCCGTGCCAAGACATCGGAAAGCGCCTGCCCGAAACTAGGAAATGTGGTGAGCAACCATGCTGCCTCATCAATCACAATCACCAAACGGGGACACTCGCACTCTGGTGGCAGTTGGGCGCACTCCGTTACCCCGTGCGCGGCAAGAAGCTGCTCGCGCTTGAGCATTTCAGCGTGGATGCCCGCCAGTGCTCGATCCACCCGCGATTGATCTAAGTCGGTGACTACCCCCACCGTGTGGGGAAGCCCTGCGAGAGTGGCTAACCCGGCGCCTCCTTTGAAATCAATCAACACCACCACCAGGTCACGCGGGGAATAATGAGCAGCCATGGAGTGAATCAGCGCGCTCACCGTCACACTCTTTCCGCTCCCTGTTGCACCCCACACCACAGCGTGTGGACCTTCCACCACAAGATTTATGGGTGGCTCCTCAGACCGTGTTGCCCACCATAAGCAATCCCGTGCGGTGTAATCCACTTCCAGACCACGCTGCCGCTCTGGTGCTCGAGAGCCGATTCGATCGAGCATCCACCGCGCCTGGGCAAGGCTCACCCCTTCTGTGACAATTTCTTCGCGTAAGCCCTGCGAAGTGATGACGGTGGCCCGGGTGTCACCTCGTGCCACCACCACTGTGGAAATGTCCGCTGCCACTTCAGTGATGTCACTGACCCAGAGCGCGAGAGATTTCCCCACAATCCGAGTCGGGAAGGGGCCATGTACGGGAAAGTCCGCACTGCCCACGCGGGGCTCTAGAACACCCGAGTTCGCAAGACACCAGCTCACCACGATGGCTCGCCACACATCAGCTTCCTTCTCGCTTCCGACAAACGCCAAGGATGCTCCTGCCTCGACCCCAAAAGGCATGCCAGCAATTCCCCCGGTTCCCGCAAGGGGATGAGAACTAGGAGGTGTCCACCAGTGAGTTCCCACTCGAATCATGGATTGGCGAGGAGGCAACCCCAGCCCCAGCGGGTCAGCAAAGACGTGATCAAGACGGGGCATAACGTCTAGAGCCTGAGTCTTCGTTTCCTCTCGCATCAAATCAAGGCGCTCCCGGTATTCGCTCACAGACTGGTCATATTCCGCCTCAACAAGATCTGCGGAGGATCGGTGGCGCTTAACTCCCTCCCACCAGGACCCCATCACCATGAGAGGCCCCAACACCCCCATCGCCAGGGCAAGTGGCGAGCGAAAAACTAACGCCATTACTACCGAGAGAATCACAGGGAGCACGGCGGGCAACCAGGGAACACTCGGGGGCTCTGCCGGTATGGGGCGAGCAGGGGGTGGACCGATGTTCACCGGCGTAGTGGAGCATGGCGCTGGAGTCAGTGAGGTGTTTCACCCTGAGTTAGGGAGAAGAGGTCCTCCTCTGTGCCTGTGGACCAGGGCGGCGTTGGCTAGTGCAGCGTGAACGACACCGCGCCGAGGGTAACCGTGGAGCCTCTCACCACCGAGTAGGTGTCAAAGGGGATGCACTGTAGTGCCGGTGACCCAGGTTCTTCCACCGTCGTGCCAGCATCCGTGTCTAGGTCCTTCACCCAGAAGACACCATCTTGCTGACCAAATTCCAGGTGCTCAGCGGCAACAGTCCCCGTGGTGTCTTCCAAGCAAATGCGCTGGCGGTGATCATCACTATCGTCGTCGTGTGTTCCGATAAATCCTGGCAACGCGCCCACCGTGACCGACACACCGTTATCAAAATTCAGCAGAAAACGAAGTGCTGGTTCCGTGCGGCGGGTTTTACCCACGGCAACCTCTTCTGCCTGAGTGATATCAAATAGCGACATCGCCTGGGTTTGCTCCGCGCTGGAGTCCTCGGCATCTGAGACAGAATCCGCCGAAGATTCGTCGGGATCCGGGAGAAGAGGCTTTTTGCCCAGATTCAGACTGCGCCGGATCCATCCGGTGGCGCGCTGGAGGGTATCGGGCTCCGACGTCTCGGTGCTTTCTGCATCATTCTCGCCCAGTGTTATTTCTGGTTCTGCCGCAACCTCAGGAACCTCACGAGGACGCACCATCGATTGACCACAGTCGGGACAAAAAAGGCTCGTCACCGCCACCATGGTCCCGCACCGGGAACACGGGCGCGGCGGTGTTACTGCCGTGGCATCAAAAAGGCTCATCTCCACCAGGTTATCGCCACCGCCCGAGCCGACACTCGCAAAACACTCGCGGGGTTCTACAGCAATTTCATGAGGTTTCTGCGCCATGATGATGAGTTGGCACACAGAAAGGTTTTTGTGAAGCACCTATCACTGGCATCACGCATCGGGCGCACCGCACTGGTCCTAGCCGGCACCGCGGCACTCGCCGTGCAAGGAGCAGGGGTATGGGGTGCTACCTGGGTGGCAGAAAATCAGGTGTTACTCAAAGACCAACTCGTCGCGTATCAATTTGAACCATCGCCAGCCCTCAACGACTATGTCGCCTATTCTGGGCTCTCGGACACTGGCGAGCTTTACCTCATGACATCTCTGCCACAAATCGTGCCCTCGTACGAATTTGATCGCTACTGTTCGCGCTCAGAACCCGGTATTGGTGTGCTCGGCTGTTACACGCTTCGCGACCAAAGAATCTATCTCTACGACGTAACCGATGCACGATTAGTCAGCATTGAGCCCGTCGTCGCCGCCCATGAAATGCTTCACGCTGCGTGGGCGCGCCTTTCGCTTGCGCAACGCGAAAAAATTGCACTTTTGTTGGAAGAAGGCTTCGCCAGCCTTGGCTCAGACCACCCGTTAGTGGAACGCATAGCCACCTATGAATCAGAAGACCCCACGTCTCGGATTCCTGAGCTCTATGCCATCTTGGGGACAGAAGTTGGCCAACTCCCGCAGGAGCTGGAGGAGCACTACGCCACCTATTTCAGCGATCGCACCAAAGTAGTGTCCCTCTCCGCTGAGGTCTACGCCGTCTTCGATTCTCTGAGCGGCGAACTGCTGAATCTCAGTAACGATCTTGAATCTCGCAACGCAGAAATTGAAGGCCTGCGCTACACCTACGAAGAAACGTCCCAGGCTCTGCGAGTCGATGTGCTTGCTTTCAATGACAAAGCTTCCACCCCCGGCGCCTTCCCCTCTAAATCTGAGTTTGAGGCAACGCGAGCTGCCCTCGTTGAGCGACAAAACCGCCTTGAAGGCATGCGGGTGGCACTGCAAACCAAAATCGGCGAATACAACGAATTGCTTGATGAACTCAACACCCTCAACGATGAAGTTTCTGAACTCAACCAGGGCATCAACATCACGCTCGAAGCCAAGGATGAGCTCGTTGCGGAAGACCATTCCCTGGAGGAATAGGGTTATCCACAGAATTTGAGCCCCCCACTCGTGCGCTTGGGCTCGAGCGTAGGATGTGGTGATGCAGTACTTCGCCACGATGAACAGCCCTCTGGGGCCAGTGAGCTTAAGTGCTCACGAGCACGCCATCACGGGCCTCACTATTGGCCAGCGGGCAAGTAGCACCACGCCCCATCCGGTGCTCACCCAGGCAATGTCCCAATTAGAGGAATATTTCGCTGGCACCAGAACACAATTTGACGTCCCCACGGACGCCACTGGTACGCCCTTTCAGGAAGCTATTTGGAGAACGCTCTCGGAGATTCCTTTTGGTCAAGCCATGAGTTACCAAGAACTCGGCCTTGCTGCAGGGGTGGGCACAGCACCTCGAGCAGTGGGCGGTGCGGTCGGAAAAAATCCCATCCCGATTATCATTCCCTGCCACAGGATCTTGGCCTCGAATCAGCGCATCACCGGCTACAGCGGCGGTGAGGGGATTCCCACCAAGGTCGCACTCCTGGAATTAGAAGGAATCAGTTACCGCTGATGACACAATCGATGCGGCCATCGCCATAGCTCTGCGAATCCACGTCATAACCCATTTCTGTACCCCACGCCACAAGGTCATCGAGGGACTCGAGTGTTGCGCCAGAGGTAATCAGATCGCGCACCAGAGTTCCTTTAGCCGCCTTGTTTCCGTGGCCCAACGCCTTACGAGCGCCTCGCTCCCCCGGCTGGACCAGTGCCAGGTAGACCCCGATGCCAGCGGGGACCGGGGCAAGACCTCGATACCCTTCACTGCGCAGATCCAGCACAAACCCGTTGGCCTCACTCCAGACGTTATCGGCCACAGAGCCCATCGCCTTCTTCCACTGAGCTTGAACGCTGCCCAGTGGTAAGCGGGAGTCATACGAGAGTCGGTAGGAAGGAATGAGATCGCTTGCTCGGATCAAACCCCAGAGGGCAGAAAACACCGCCACCGAAGCGTCACACCGGGTGTTCTGCTCAGGAGACAAACTTTCCTTATCCAGAGCGTCGTAGAGAACCCCGGTATAGCGCGATAAAGCAGGCATCACCGGGGAGGAGAGAATGTCGCGGTTGCGAAGGATGTCACCATCGCCGTGCGGGCCGAGTTTGAACGCCGTGCGAGCGGGTTCCAGTTCTTGAGACACCGACATCGTCTGCTCCACTAACGAACGACGAATATCTATCTGGCTGGAAAAACTCAACGACTCGAGATCGAGTACCCGTGAGGGGTCACCACCGATAACCTTCGTTTCCGAAGGCGGCAGGATGACCAGCATTAGGCCGAAATGACCTCTGCCAGCCCGGCAACAATGGTCACTTGGTTGTTATCCACAGACAAGAAGCCATCTTCAGCCTTGGCCGTTACTTTCGCGCCGTCCAGGGTGGTAATCCGCACTTCACCAGCAGCCAAGACACCCAGGGTGGGCTCGTGACCGGCCAAAATGCCGATTTCGCCCTCCGTGGTGCGAGCAACCACCATTGTCGCCTCGCCCGACCAAATTTCAGCCGTGGCGGAGACAACAGTGACCTGGAGGTTAGCCATGATTAGCCGTTTTCCTTTTGGATAGCGGCCCACTTCTCTTCGACGTCGCTGATCGAACCCACGTTGAAGAAGGCCTGTTCAGCTACGTGGTCAAAGTCACCACGGGCGATCGCGTCGAAGGATTCAATGGTGTCCTTGAGCGGAACCGTGGAACCTTCCACACCCGTGAACTTCTTTGCCATGTAGGTGTTCTGAGACAAGAACTGCTGGATACGTCGAGCACGGGACACCGTCACGCGGTCCTCTTCGCTCAATTCATCCACACCCAAAATTGCGATGATTTCTTGGAGTTCCTTGTTCTTCTGGAGAATCTGCTTCACTGTGGTGGCCACGCGGTAGTGGTCATCGCCAATGTACAGCGGGTCAAGGATTCGACTGGTCGAGGTCAGTGGGTCCACAGCAGGGTAGAGACCCTTGGCTGCGATTTCACGGGAGAGCTCGGTGGTGGCGTCCAAGTGCGCGAAGGTTGTCGCAGGAGCAGGGTCGGTGTAGTCATCAGCAGGCACATAAATAGCCTGCAGAGACGTGATCGAGTGTCCCCGGGTGGAGGTAATGCGCTCCTGAAGGATTCCCATCTCGTCTGCCAAGTTTGGCTGGTAACCCACAGCAGAAGGCATACGGCCCAGCAGTGTCGACACTTCAGAACCTGCCTGAGTGAATCGGAAGATGTTGTCAATGAAGAGCAACACATCCTGGTTTTGAACATCACGGAAATACTCCGCCATGGTCAGTGCCGAGAGGGCAACTCGCAGACGCGTGCCCGGTGGCTCGTCCATCTGGCCGAAGACAAGTGCCGTCTTATCGAAAACGCCCGCTTCTTCCATTTCGCCAATAAGGTCGTTACCTTCACGGGTACGCTCACCCACACCGGCAAATACAGACACACCACCGTGGTCTTGAGCCACACGCTGGATCATTTCCTGAATCAACACGGTTTTACCCACACCGGCACCACCGAAGAGGCCGATCTTTCCACCCAATACATACGGGGTGAGCAGGTCAATAACCTTGATTCCTGTTTCGAAAAGCTGAGTCTTCGACTCAAGCTGGTCGAAGGGTGGTGGTTCGCGGTGAATACCCCAGCGCTCCACACCCTCAAGCTTGTCGTCCGAGTTCAACACTTCGCCGAGAACGTTGAACACCTTGCCCTTAGTGGCATCACCCACGGGAACCGTGATGGGCCCGCCGGTGTCGCGAACCTCTTGACCTCGCACCACACCATCGGTGGGCTGGAGGGCAATGGCGCGAACCAAATCGTCACCTAAGTGCTGAGCGACCTCGAGAGTCAACGTGCTGGTGGTCTTACCCATCGTGACGGTGGTCTGCAGGGCGTTGTAAATAGCCGGAATAGAGTCGTGGGGGAACTCCACGTCGATGACGGGGCCCGTCACTCTGGCTACACGACCCGTGGACGTCGCTTTCTTGGTGGCTGTCTTGCTCATGTCGTTATCTCTTTCTTTACTTCGCCGAAGCGAGGGCGTCGGCGCCGCCCACGATTTCGGAAATTTGCTGGGTGATTTCTGCCTGGCGAGCATTGTTGGCAAGGCTGGTGTAGGTACGAATCAGCTTGTCTGCGTTATCACTTGCTGACTTCATAGCTTTTTGGCGAGCTGCGTGTTCCGAGGCGGCAGACTGCAGCATGGCCGAGAAAATACGGTTTTCAATGTAAACCGGCAACAAAGCGTCCAGGACGTCGTTGGGCTCGGGCTCAAATTCATACAACGGGAAAATCTCCGTATCGCCTGGCTCTTCAACCCCCTCGACAACTTCCAAGGGCAATACCCGCACCACCTCAGGAGTTTGGGCTACCAAGGAGACAAAACGGTTGTAGACGATGTGGATTTCATCCACTCCGCCTTCGTCGGTCGACTTAATGAATTGCTCAATCAAAGCCCCGGCGATATCTTTTGCTGTTTCAAACTCGGGCTGGTCCGTGTTGCCTGTCCACGACTTCTCCACACTGCGCTGACGGAAAGCGAAGTTCTGCATTGCTTTGCGCCCAATGACGAAGTTGACAATTTCTTTGCCCTCTTCTTCCAATCGGGTGCGAAGCTCGCCCGCTTCTCTGAGAACCTGGGCGCTGAAGGCTCCCGCTAGTCCGCGATCGGAGCTGAAGATCACAATCGCAGCGCGACGGGGATTCTCTGCTTCCGTGAGCAAGGGGTGATCGATATTCGAATAGGTGGCGACGGCGGATACTGCGCGCGTTACCGCACGAGAGTAGGGCGCAGCAGAGACCATCCGGGCTTGAGCTTTCTGAATCCGAGATGCAGAAATGAGCTCCATAGCCCTGGTGATCTTCTTGGTCGTACTGGCAGAACGAATCTTCTGCCGATACACCCGAAGCTGTGCACCCATTGCGTCTAGTCCTTATCCCTTGGTCGTCTTAGCGCTTGCGCTTGACGATCTTTTCCTGGTTGATGTCTTCTTGCTCCAAAGCGTCAAACTCTTCGCTTCCCGGGTGGCCCAGACCTTCGGCGCCACTGGCTTGGAAGGCCACGAGGAACTTGTCCACCTCAGCCTCAAGTTGGGCCTTGGTGTCATCGTCCAGAACGTTCGTCTTGCGCAAGGTGTCAAGAATCTTGGTGTTGCGACGAAGGTGCTCGAGCAATTCAGCCTCAAACTTCAAGACATCAGCAACCTCGACGGTGTCCAGTTTTCCGTTGGTGCCGGCCCAAATCGAGACCGTCTGCTCCTCCACGGGGTAGGGAGAATACTGAGGCTGCTTGAGCAGCTCGGTGAGTCTCGCCCCACGAGCCAACTGACGACGGCTTGTCGCGTCAAGGTCAGAAGCAAACATGGCGAAGGCTTCCAGGGATCGGTACTGAGCCAGCTCCAGCTTCAGAGTTCCCGATACCGACTTAATCGATTTCACCTGAGCGTCTCCACCCACACGCGACACCGAAATACCCACGTCCACAGCGGGACGCTGGTTTGCCAAGAACAGATCGGACTGCAGGAAGATCTGACCATCGGTGATCGAAATAACGTTGGTGGGAATGAAGGCAGAGACGTCGTTGGCCTTGGTCTCCACAATGGGCAGACCGGTCATCGAACCGCCGCCAAGGTCATCAGAGAGCTTGGCGCAACGCTCCAGCAAACGGGAGTGTAAGTAGAAGACGTCACCGGGGTAGGCTTCACGACCCGGTGGGCGGCGAAGAAGCAGGGACACAGCGCGATAGGCCTCAGCTTGCTTGGAGAGGTCATCAAAGATGATCAAGACATGCTTGGAGTCATACATCCAGTGCTGACCAATGGCAGAGCCCGTGTAGGGAGCAAGGTACTTGAATCCAGCGGGGTCAGAAGCGGGTGCAGCCACAATCGTGGTGTATTCCATGGCACCTGCTTTTTCCAAAGCGCCCTTCACACCGGCAATGGTGGAACCCTTTTGACCGATAGCAACATAAATACAGCGAACCTGCTTGTTCTCATCGCCAGAATCCCAGTTGGCCTTCTGGTTGATGATGGCGTCCACAGCAATGGCGGTTTTACCAGTCTGGCGGTCACCAATGATGAGCTGACGCTGTCCTCGTCCCACAGGAATCATGGCGTCAATAGCCTTGATACCCGTCTGAAGTGGCTCGTGCACACTGCGACGATCCATCACGCCGGGAGCCTGGAGTTCCAAGGCGCGGCGGCCAGAAGTCTTGATCTCACCTAAGCCATCAATGGGGTTTCCCAGGGGGTCGACAACACGACCGAGGTAGCCCTCACCGACGGGAACGGACAGAACTTCACCGGTGCGGGTAACTTCCTGGCCTGCAGCAATTCCGCTGAATTCACCGAGAACCACCACACCGATTTCATTCTCATCAAGGTTCTGCGCGAGGCCTAGGGTGCCATCGGCGAACTTCACCAACTCGTTGGCCATCACGCCAGGCAGGCCCTCGACGTGGGCGATTCCATCGGCGGCGTCCACAACGTGACCAATTTCGGCGGTGCTAGCACTGCCGGGGTCATAAGACTTGGCGAAGTCTTTCAGGGCATCGCGGATTTCATCCGGGTTGATGGTGATGTCTGCCATGGTTCTTCCTTTGGTTGTTATTCGTGTGCCACTAGCTGGGGCTTAGCCAGCCAGTGTGTTTCTTAAGTCGCTGAGTCGAGTGGCGATACTGCCGTCAATCACGTTGTCGCCAACGCGAATTCGTGCACCACCCACAACAGAGTCATCGATGTCTTGAGCAAGGTAGTGCGGACGCCCATACCGGGCAGAGAGCATTGTCTGGATAGTGTCGTGCTGGCCTGAGGTGAGAGGCTGCGCCACACTCACAATTGCCAGGCCTTTGCCGTGCTGGTGAGCAACGGTTTCTGCCGCGAAGTGGAGCATGGCCCCAATGCGGCGGCCTCGTGGGTCGGACACCAGATGTCTCACAATCGCCTGCGTTTCCGCAGAAACTTTGCCCGCAATGACCGATCCGATGAGGTTCGCTCGGGCAGAGGCACTGGCGCGCTTGGAACCTAGCCCCAGCTCCAGCTCGGGATGAGCGTGAACAATGTCCGAGACTCCCAAGAGCTCGCCGACGAGGTCCGTGGATTCCCCTGCGCCGGTGGCGCAAGAACGAATGGCCAATTCCTCAAGCGCTGCCTGCACATCCAGAGCGCTCGACCACCGAAGCTCCACCAGCTGTGCAATCAGCTTCTTCGCTTCGCTTGTGAGCCCAGCAAATGCTGCATTCGCCAAGGCCGCTGTGGATTTCGTGTCCGCAGAGGAGTCGCTGAGCGCATGACGCAAAGCAGGAGACGTGGACAAACCAAGACCCGCGGCGAACAGCTGCTGCGCTAAAGGCAGGCTGGCGCCTTGAGAAGCCAGGAATTCTCTGGCTAGCTCAAGGGAGTGGCTGGTTTGTGCGCCCATAGTTACGCTTTCGCCTTCTTTGCTGCGGCCTTCTTGGCTGGAGCGGCATCTTTATCGAGGTCCGCCAAGAGACGATCCACGACCGAAGCAGCCTTAGCGTCTTCGCTCAAGCGCTCTTGAACCACAGCAGCGGCCAAGTCCAGAGCCAACGCGCCAACCTCTTTACGAAGCGAGAGCACCGCTTGCGCGCGCTGAGACTCAATCTGAGCCTGCGCGTTAGCTGCGATGCGATCCGCTTCGCTCTGGGCAGAGGTCTTCATCTCAGCCAGGATTTGAGATCCCTCGGCACGAGCCTGATCTCTGATCTCTGAGGCTTCTTGACGGGCTTCTTTGAGAAGCTTGTTGTACTTGTCCAGCGCCTTTTTGGCCTCGTCCTGTGCGGATTGAGCCTCAGCGATGCCGCCTTCGATAGCGAGTGAGCGCTCATCCAAAGTCTTCTGCAGTCGTGGCAGAACAATCCGCCAAAACAGGAACAAGACCAGCGCGAACGGAATGATCGACCAGACAATGTCGTAAATCGCAGGAATCAACGGGTTAGGTGATTCCCCTTCCGCAGCGAGAAAGAGTGCTTCCATGTGCATCGTTATGCCTATCCAGTGAAGATGAAGTACGTGGCAATACCGATAAACGCCAGTGCTTCCGTGAAGGCGATACCGATATACATCAGCACCGTCAAGCGGCCCTGAAGTTCTGGTTGACGAGCGACAGACTCAATGGTCTTGCCCACCACAATGCCCACGCCAATAGCTGGTCCAATTGCAGCGAGACCGTAACCGACCGTCGCAATGTTTCCGGATAGTTCGGCGATAACCGAGGTTGCGTCCACAGGTGTTTCCTTCCATATTGTCAGCCCGATGTCGTATCGGGCTGAGGTTTAGTGTTCTTCCGCCAGCGCTAACTGGAGGTAGACAGCGGTCAAAAGCGTGAATACGTAGGCCTGCAATACAGCGACCAACAATTCAAAAAAAGTGAAGACAATGCTAAAAGCTATCGTCCCAATCCCGAAGAAACCCATAAAGGAATCGGAATAGAGGATAAAGAAGTGAGTGGAAGAGAAGAACAAGACGAGAAGGAAGTGGCCCACCACCATGTTCATCAGCAGTCGCAACGTCAGAGTCACGGGGCGAAGAATGAAGGTGGAAACAAGTTCAATCGGAGTCACGATCAGGTACAAAGGCCAGGGCACTCCAGGGGGCAGAAGAGAGTTCTTCAAGAAGGTGCCGGGGTGCTTGCGAAGACCCGCGTAAACGAAGGCCAAGTAAGAGGTGACGGCAAGCACCAGTGGCATTCCAATGACGCTTGTTCCTGCAATGTTCAAACCAGGTATGACACCGGTGAGGTTCATGAACAACACGAGGAAGAAAATGCTGGTGAGCAAGGGCAAGAAGCGCTTGCCATCTTTTTCACCGAGTAGGTCCTCAGCAATGTTGACGCGGACCAAACTCAATCCCATTTCCACGACGCCTTGGAAACGTCCAGGAACAACGGTCATTTTGCGGGTTCCGAGCCAAAACACCAGGAACAGCGCCGCTACAGCGAGAAGCCGAACCAGGATAATTCGGTTCATCTCGAAGATGGTGCCTTCAAACAAGATGGCAGGTGGGAAAAACTCTTCAATCGTCGGTGGAGAGAATCCTCCAGATTCGCTGGCGGCAAACTGGAACAGTGTCTCAGTGGCTTCTGTTAACAGCTCTGTCTCCAGTTTCGGGGCACCGTTAAAGGCGCGGCGAACGACGTGTTCGTGAACTCTATCAATCCTAGCTGATGGGCACCAATCAGCCTTCTATTGGTGGTTTAGGCAAACCGCTCTGCGGGCACCGCATGGAAGATATCTGTGAGCGGAATAAGGCCCTCGCGAACGACGCGAAGCTTCCCGCCGGGGTGACCCACACCAGTTGCATCGATCACGGTGGAGAATTCTTTTCCCGGTTTTTCTTCACCAGCAGCCAAGAAAACAGACACCGCATCACCTAAGCGTTTGGCAATAGCGGAGGGAGACACCAGGGGCTTCTCCCCTTGGATAAAGGCGCCGGATTGGACCAAGGGTCCCGTCTCGCTCAATAACTCCAGGGCGATACGGTTGCCAGGCATTCGAAGTGCCACCGTCCCTTTCGTCTCACCAAGATCCCACGCTAGGGATTCACCCGCGGGCACAATGAGGGTTAACCCACCGGGCCAAAATTCCTGGGCGAGGGTTTTTACGTCCTCGTCAACATGTTCGGCAAGTGCGGCAAGAGTGGGTATTCCGGGCAAGAAAACAGACAGGGGGGCGTTAGCCGGCATCCCCCGCGCCGATCTCAGTTTTGCGACTGCGGCCGGTTTGAACGCGTCTGCCACCAGCGCATACTGCGTATCTGTGGGGATTGCTACGACGTCACCGCGTCCAATACTCATCCGAGCGGTGCGCATACCTTCTAACAGCTCAGCGCTATTAGAGGTTTTGAAGATTCGGGCACTCACCCAAACAAGCTTTCCACGGCTTCTCGGAAGTGCGCCGTGTGAGCATCCACATCCTGAGAGGAAGTGGCGGGGCTCATCAGGGCCATATTGTGAAATGGCGTCATCAGAATTCCTCTATTGAGCGCGTGCAAGTGCAAATACTGCTGCAGTTCGAAATCGTCTGCGTGGGCGGCTTCGCCTCCATCGTGAGGAGCGTGAGGCAGGAAACTATATTCCGCCCTGGTCCCCAATTGAGTCACCTGCCATGGCACATTCCAGTCCTCCAGAGCCTGGGAAACGCCCTGGGTCCACCTCGTGGCTTGGTCAATCATCGCGGGGTAAGACTCTGGAGTGAGAACCTCACCGAGAGTTGCTCTAATCCCGACCAGGGATAACGCGTTGCCGGCCAAAGTCCCTCCGACACCCCCGACGTCAATATCTTCCAGGTGCAAGGAGGACCGAACCTTGTCTCCCAGTTCTTGGGTCATCCCATAGGCACCAGCGGGGATTCCTCCTGCAATGGTTTTGCCGACCACCACGGCATCGGGTCTGAGCCCATCGCGTTGGGTCATTCCTCCTGGCCCGGCACATAGCGTGTGGGTTTCGTCAATAATCAACACGGCGCCATGGCGGGTAGCGAGTTCTCGCAGCGCGTCGTGCCATCCAGGCTCTGGAAGCACGATGCCAATATTCGTCATCGCGGGTTCCACCAACACACAGGCAATCTCGCCGGTGGCAAAGGCGGCTTCCAGTGCTGGCACATCGTTGAAGGGCACGACCACAGTAGTTTCTGAGGGTGGTACCGGAGCGCCAATATTGCCCCGGCGTTCCACCACAGCGCCATTGTCATCGAGTGTGGCAAAGGTTTCGTCCACACTGCCGTGATAGCAATAATCCATCACCAAAACTTTTTTCTTACCGGTGACGGCCCGGGAATATCGGATCATCGCCCGGTTGGCATCGGTGGCTGTGAGCGTGAACTGCCACATCGGCACACCAAAGCGTTCGGCCAGCATGCCCGCGGCAATCTCCGCATCCTCGGTGGGCAACATGGTGGTGATTCCCTTGGCCAATTGGGCACTCAGCGCGTCCACCGTGGGCTTGGGCGAATGCCCCACCATGGCGCCGGTATCACCGAGGCACAAGTCGACGTGGTCAATCCCATCTACGCAGGTGAAATGGGCGCCTTGAGCGTGATCGACATACACCGGCCACGGGCCTGGCCACTTCGCCATCCACAGCATCGGAACCCCGTCGGGCATTCTGTGCGTAGCTTTGTCGAAAAGCTCACGGGAACGAGGTCGTTCTTGCTCGAAGCGGGCGATCTCAGCGCGCATGAGAGAAGACAGACGTTCACGGTCAACAGACATAGTTGTGCTCCCTCTGGAGAAAAAAGAACCTAACCCGCTTGCGCAAGCCGCTGGCGCTTGATCGCGCCACCAACCTGAGCAATAAGGACAAGGAGGATGGCGCAGAAGAAGACCCCGGAGGCAATCACATTTGCTTCGGCGGGAATTCCCCGAGCAGCAGCGGTGTAGACAAAACGGGGGAACGTCATCGCGGGTCCGGCGTTGAAGTTGGTGATGATGAAGTCATCAAAACTCAGCGCGAAAGATAAGAGTGCGGCAGCAACGATTCCTGGAATCAAGAGGGGAAAGGTCACACGCCAGAACACTTGGTTGGGCGAAGCATAAAGATCTCGACCGGCCTCTTCGAGAGCCCCATCGAGCACCGCCACCCGCGCCCGGACGGTCACGACAACAAAACTGATGCAAAACATGGTGTGCGCGATGATGATGGTGACGAGTCCTTTTTGAACTCCCAGTTGTAAAAATTGTGCGGCGAGGCCTGCTCCCAAGACAACCTCTGGTGTGGCCATGGGCAAGAAGAGCAAGAGAGTAGTGGCTTCGCGGAAACGGAACCGATAGCGCACCAACGCGAGGGCAATCGCGGTACCCATGGCGGTCGCCAACACGGTCGATACCCCGGCTACGAGCAGTGAATTACCAAACGAGCTACACACATCTTGGGCGTTGCAGACATCGAGCCAGTTATCGAAGGTGAAGCCGCGCCAGACGATGTTGGTGCGTCGTGCGTCGTTGAACGAAAACACAATCGTGTAGACGATCGGAATCATCAAGAAGACCAACGCCATGCCGGAGTACACCCACAGCAGGTACTTACCAAAGCCCCTCATAACAGGTCATCCGTTCCGCTGCGGCGAACATAGATGGACACCAGAATCAAGATCGACATCATCAAAATCAGAGACAGCGCCGCTGCGGCCGGGAAATTCTGCAAAACCAGGAAGTTGGCCTCGATGACATTTCCCATCATGGCGGTGTCGGTAGATCCCAAAAAGTCTCTTGAAGCATTGATGTAATCACCGGTAGCGGGGATAAAGGTCAATAGCGTCCCCGAGATAACTCCTGGAATCGAGAGCGGAAAGGTGACCTTGCGAAATACGGTCACAGGGTTCGCATAAAGGTCCCCACCCGCTTCGACATAACGCAGATCAAGTTTTTCCAGGGTCGTGTAAATCGGCAGAGCCATAAAAGGCAGGAACATATACGTCAGACCAAACACCACAGAGAACGGCGTGCCGGTCAAATAGGCGTCGGCGGGAATCAGTTGCATGGTTTTGAGCGCCCCCACCACAAAGCCTTCATCCGAGAAGATTTGCTTCCATGCGAGGGTGCGCAGCAGGAAGGAGATGAAAAATGGTGCGATGAGGAGGACCAATGCGAGAGCTTGCCAGAGAGGATAGGCGCGCAGTTTTACACCGATCACATACGCCAGGGGGTAACCCAGGAGTAAGGCAAACACCGTGGCCAAGCTCGCATAGACAAACGATCTACCGATGTGGGTGAAATAGGTGCTCACCACCTCTACGTAATTTTCGAACCTAAAAGCAGTTTGATACTCACCAATAAAGCCACCGGGAACGGATTCTTGAAAACTGGTGAGGACTAGAGAAAAAAGAGGGGTCACAAAAAACAAAATCAGGTAGAGAATTCCCGGCAACAGCAGCCACAGCGCTACAGGGCTTTTGCGCTGCACTTGGGGGGCAGCGGCAGCTACTGACCCGCCGGGGGCAGAACTTTGAAACGCTCCGAAGGCCACTAGGCCTCCTCGAATTCAGCTTCTAACTTCTCCCGCTCCTGCACTGCAACCGACACCGTGTCCGTGTCCGAGACGTACTTTCCCTCGGGTGCAGGCGCGTCAGCGAGACCAAAAGCGTGGTCGACTTGCCAAGACACGAATACCTCATCGCCCTCACTGGCGTGTTCGCCAAGTGACGTATTTTGAGCAAAGACAATAATCTGGCCCATCCCCGGCACCTCAACGAGGTACTGGGTGCTGACACCAGAGAAAGAAGCATCCGTGACTCGCCCAGGGCCCAGGACCGTCACCGAAGAACTCTGAGCCGGTTTTTCTCGGTGCAAGACAACTTTTTCGGGTCGAATACCCACCGTGACGTCACCCCTGTGGGAGACGGCTCGATCGGTGGGAACACGAAGTTCTTGGCCAGCAACGCTGACCGTGATGACCTGATTGGTAGACCCACTCACTTCACCGGTGAAGAGATTGGATTGGCCCAAGAATGTGGCAACAAAGGAAGTTTGGGGGGATTCGTAGAGCTCCTCGGGAGCACCCATCTGTTCAATACGTCCTTGATTCATCACCGCGACGGTGTCCGCCATCGTCATGGCTTCTTCCTGGTCATGAGTCACGTGCAAGAAGGTCAGACCGACTTCTTGTTGGATTTCTTTGAGCTCTAATTGCATTTGGCGGCGAAGCTTGAGGTCTAGAGCGCCGAGGGGTTCATCCAAGAGAAGCAGAGCAGGACGGTTCACCACGGCACGCGCCAACGCCACACGCTGTTGCTGTCCACCGGAGAGTTGGGCGGGCTTGCGATTGGCCACATGCCCCAGTTCCACGAGTGCCAAAGCATCTTTTGCTAATTGGTCGGCATCCGCGATTTTGCGACGTTTGAGTCCAAACATCACGTTATCGAGCACACTCATGTGGGGGAAGAGCGCATAGGACTGGAAGACCGTATTTACTGGCCTCTGGTAAGCCTTCGTGTCAGTGACATCCTTACCACCGACCAGGATTCGACCTTCCGTGGGCTCTTCCAGCCCTGCTACGAGCCTCAGTGTTGTGGTCTTGCCACACCCACTGGGCCCGAGCAGGGCGAAGAAGGAACCTGCTGGAATATCCAGCGAAAGGTCATCAATAGCGGTGAAGCCAGGAAACCGTTTGGTGACATTCACCAGGGACAGATCTGCACCTGCTTCAGCAAATTGTCGCGCCGAAGTTTCCTTATTCACCGTGTCGTGACGCTTACTACTAGGCGCCCAAGGCGATGGCCTGGAAGGCCGCCTGGAACTCGTTGTCCTCGTCGGAGCTGAGAGTTCTAAAGGCCTTCGCCTGAGCCAAAGTGGCGGCATCAGGGAAGATCAATTTGTTCTCAGCCAGATCAGGATCGATATCCATGGCAGCTTCGTAGGCGCCCTTGACTGGCGTCACGTAGTTCACCCAGGCAGCAACTTCCGCAGCAACCTCAGGCTCGTAGTAGTAGTTCATCAGCGCTTCAGCGTTGGCTTTGCGAGGAGAACCGATCGGCACAACCATGGTGTCGTTCCAAATGGTGGCACCAGACTCGGGGAAGACGAACTTCCACTTCTCGCCATCGTCATAACCATTTTCGTAGTTAATCAAGGTGATATCCCCAGACCAACCAATGGCGACCAAGGCGTCCTCGTTGACCAGGTCTTCGGTGTAGGAGTTACCACGCACGTTACGAATCTGGCCAGCTTCCACCTGTTCACGCAGAACGTCGAGAGCCTTGTTGAATTCGTTTGCTCCCCAATCGCTGGAAATGTCGACGCCATTGGCCATCATCAAGATACCGACGGTGTCGCGCATTTCGGAGAGAACGACGACGCGACCCTTGAGCTCAGGAGCCCACAGATCCTCTACCGTGCGAATTTCTCCCACTTTGTCGACGTTGTAGGCCAGACCCGCGAATCCACCCTGCCAAGGCAGGCTCTTCTTGCGGCCTGGATCCCAGTCTGGGTTGGCTAGTGAGTCAACAACGTTGACCTTGTTAGGAACATTTGCTTCGTTGAGTTCCTGGACGAAACCCATCTGGCCCCAACGAGCAGCCATCCATTCGGTGGGAACAACGATGTCAGCGCCAATGTCTTGACCCAACTGGAGCTGGTCGCGCACCTTGGCGTAGTAGGTGTTGTTGTCGTCGTAGTCGACCATGTAGTTGACCGCGATACCCGTCTGCTCCTGGAAACGATCCAGCGTGGGGTAGTTGCCGTCATCGTCTTCATCGATGTAAAACGGCCAGTTAGACCAGTTCAAGGTCTTGTCGGTGGCGGAAATATCTTCTGCTGCCACGAGTTCTGAGTCCGAAGCACAGGCGGCGAGACCGAGAGCTACGGCGCTTCCACCAGCCCCAGCAAGAAAAGATCGCCTGGAGAGCTGCGACTTCTTAGCCATCTTGATCAGGCTGCGGACCATGGGGTCTTCAGGTAATGGACGATTCGACATTGAAACTCCTCATTATGTATACGTAGTGCCAAGGCACCAGGTGATTAATTGATGATAGACCGATTGTCACGACGAGGTGTCACTTTTACGTCACGGTCTGGTTGCGTTACTTCCTCCTACTCTCCGATGTAGGACATCACGTGCTTTATGCGCGTGTAGTCCTCGAACCCATATTGGGACAAATCTTTGCCATAGCCGGAGTGCTTAAAGCCTCCGTGAGGCATCTCTGCCACGAGGGGAATATGGCAGTTAATCCACACAGCCCCGAAGTCAAGACCCTTGGCGAATCGCATCGCCCGACCATGATCTTTCGTCCACACACTCGAGGACAAGCCATACAGCACGTCGTTGGCCATGCCAAGAGCTTCCTGCTCTTGCGTGAAGGTCTGGACCGTGATGACGGGACCAAAGATTTCGTTCTGAATGGCATCATCGCGCTGCTTCAAGCCCGTCACAATGGTGGGCTCCACGAAGTACCCTGTGCTGCCCTGCCTGGAACCACCGGTCTCGACCACAGCGTGATCGGGCAGTGCTCCCAAAACCCCCATGACTCGATCCATCTGGTTGTGGTTGTTCAGCGGGCCATAGAAAATGTTGGGGTCGGAGGGCATTCCGGTGGTGACGTTACCCGCTACCCATTTCTTGAGCTCCGCGACGAAGTCATCGTGAATCGATTCGTGGACGAGCACACGCGTGGCCGCGGTGCAGTCCTGGCCAGCGTTGAAGAATCCGGCAGTAGCAATGCCTTCGACTGCGGAGGAAATATCCGCATCGGCAAAGACCACCACAGGTGCTTTGCCACCGAGTTCTAAGTGAACTCTCTTGAGATCACTGGATGCTGCCTTGGCGACCTCCATACCGGCGCGAACCGAGCCGGTAATCGAAACCATTTGAGGGGTGCGGTGGTCGATCATGGCAGCCCCGGTGGTGCGGTCTCCCGTGATGACATTGACCACCCCAGGGGGCAGATGTTGCGCACAAATTTCGGCCAAGAGCAACGTGCTCTGGGGCGTGGTGTCGGAAGGCTTCAGCACAGTGGTGTTTCCCGCTGCGACCGCCGGAGCAAATTTCCATACCGCCATGTTCAGCGGATAGTTCCAGGGAGTTACTTGTCCAATGACACCAATCGGTTCGCGGCGAATCATCGAGGTGTGATCGGCCATGTATTCCCCGGCGCTGCGGCCCTCGAGGTTACGAGCAGCCCCCGCAAAGAAACGAATCTGATCTACGCTGAGCGAAATCTCGTCGTCGACCAAAGTCGCACGAGGTTTCCCTGCGTCTTGTGACTCCACATCCGCAAACTCTTCGGCCCTTTTTTCCATTTCATCGGCAATGCGAAACAGAGCCAGCTGGCGCTCCCCTGGTGTGGTGTTTCCCCAGGTCTCAAAAGCATCCGCCGCTGCCGCATAAGCAGCATCAACATCCGCGGCACTGGAGATGGGTGCCTGCGCATAGACAGCCTCGGTGGCGGGATCAATGAGGTCCATGGCGTCCTTGCCACTGGCCTCTACATAGTTACCGTTGACGAAATTCTTAAGCGTGGGAGTAGTCATGGCGATACCCTAACCTAGTGGCATACCGTAGGTCCACCCGGGTATTGGGGAATCTTTTCGTTGCCATTTCTCTTATTTCAACTAATTTCGTTTGCTTTTGGGGAAAATTAGTGCGAAAATCATCGGATGGCAGACTCAAAGAAGGCCCGCCGCCACAGCTTGGATGATGTGTCCAAAAAAATTATCCGGCTCCTCCAGCGCGATGGTCGGATGTCCTATGCCGAAATCGGCAAAAGGGTGGGACTGAGCGAAGCCGCCGTGCGTCAACGAGTGGGAAAGCTCACTGATGCCGGAATTATGCAGATCGTGGCGGTCACGGATCCCAGCCAACTGGGTTTCCATCGCCAGGCCATGATCGGCATCCGAGTGCAGGGAGACGCACGAGACATTGCCGCTGCTTTGAAAGAAATCGAACAGGTGGACTATCTCGTATTGACCACCGGGCGCTTTGACATTCTCGCCGAGATTGTCTGTGCCGATGATGCCGAACTACGAGAAATCTTGCATGGCTCTATTCGAACCATACAGGGCGTCATAGACACGGAAACCTTTACCTACCTATCCATAGAAAAAGAACACTACGACTGGGGAACACGATGACCATTATTGAGAAACTACAGAAAACCCTCACACCCTCCAAGGCAACCAAGAAGGCCCCTCGCGCGAAAACCAAGCGCGCTGAAACCTTGCAGGACAAGGCTCGGGATCACTTGTGGATGCACTTCACTAGGCAGGGCCCCCTTTCTGATGGCGCCGATGTTCCGATCATCGTCAAGGGAAATGGCCACCACATCTGGGATGACCAGGGCAAGCGATACTTCGATGGTCTCTCTGGACTTTTTGTGGTCAACGCGGGCCATGGACGAAGCCGTCTCGCCGAAGTAGCGGCTCGCCAAGCTGAAGAGCTCGCGTTCTTCCCGCTGTGGTCCTATGCCCACCCGGCAGCCATTGAGCTCGCTGACAAACTTGCCGATTACGCCCCCGGGGATCTCAACAAGGTGTTCTTCACCACCGGTGGTGGCGAAGCGGTAGAAAGCGCCTTCAAGCTGGCCAAACAGTACTGGAAGCTTCAGGGCAAGCCAATGAAACACAAAGTTATTTCCCGAAGCGTCGCCTACCACGGCACACCCCAGGGGGCCCTTGCCATCACGGGAATCCCCTCGATGAAGCAAATGTATGAACCCCTCACTCCTGGTGGGTTCCGGGTGCCCAACACCAACTACTACCGGGCCGAGGAAATGGGCTTCGTCGGCGAGACCGAGGAAGAGTTTGGTCTCTGGGCCGCCAATCGCATTGAAGAGATGATCGAGTTTGAAGGTGCAGACACCATTGCGGCTGTCTTCCTCGAACCTGTCCAGAATTCTGGTGGTTGCTTCCCTCCCCCTCCCGGCTACTTCCAGAGGGTTCGTGAAATCTGCGACAAGCACGACGTCTTGCTTGTGAGCGACGAAGTCATCTGCGCCTTTGGTCGGATTGGCGAAATGTTTGCCTGCACAGCTTTTGATTACATCCCCGACATCATCACCTGCGCCAAGGGAATGACGAGTGGATATTCCCCCATTGGCGCCATGATCGCCAGCGACAAACTCTTTGAACCCTTCAAGAATGGGGACACCACCTTCTACCACGGCTATACCTTTGGTGGTCATCCCGTATCGGCGGCAGTGGCTCTGGAGAACATCAAGATCTTCGAAGAAGAGGGAATCAACGAACACGTGCGCAAGAACTCTCCGAAATTCCGGGCCGCCCTCGAAAAGCTGCTGGATATTCCCATCGTCGGTGACGTGCGAGGTGCGGGGTACTTCTTTGGCATCGAGCTGGTCAAGAACAAGGAAACCAAGGAAACCTTTACCGAAGAAGAATCGGAAAAGCTCCTGCGTGGATTCCTCTCCAAGGCTCTCTTTGAAGCGGGACTCTACTGCCGCGCCGATGACCGAGGTGACCCCGTCATCCAATTGGCACCGCCGTTGACGATTGGACCTGACGAGTTTGTCGAGATTGAAGCAATACTGCGTGATGTGTTGACGCGGGCTAGCAAACTTCTCTAACTCCGTGGGATCGTCTTCGTCGCTCTCGCTATGGCAGGACACGCTGGGAGATGTCCCCGCGTCAAGGGCGCCATTGAGCCCCGCTGATCTTCGTGAACACTATGACGTTGTCATCATGGGAGCCGGATATACCGGCTTATGGACTGCTGTAGCGCTGACGAAGAAACATCCGGATTTGAAACTCCTCGTTCTTGACAAAGAGCGCGTGGGATTCGGTGCTTCCGGGCGAAATGGCGGGTGGGTCTCCTCACTATTTCCCACAAGCCCCTCAGGGTTGATCCAGCGCCACGGTCTCGACCAAGCCCGGGCGATGCGCGTGGCGATGGTTGAGGCGGTCGACTCCCTGGGCGCGTGGGCTAAGGATCTCGGAATCCAGTGTGATTTTGTCCAGGGAGGAACCACCACTCTGGCCAGAAATCAGATTCAACTCCACCGAGCCCAAGAAGACCTCGCCGAGGCACAAGTCTTGGGCGTGGACAAGCTCTCCTGGAGAGCACCCGAAGAGACCCTGGCAGCCTCTGAGGTGGTGGGGGCGGTGTTCAACCCCGCGTGCGCTCGCATTCATCCCGGCAAACTGGTGCAGGGCCTCGCAAAAGTTCTCGATGATGCTGGCGTACGAATAGCCGAGGCCACTGCGGTCATCAGCTATTCACCTGGTCGAGTGGTCACCCAGAGGGGCGAGGTTACCTGTGATGTGGCCATTGATGCGATGGAGGGATACCGATCCCAACTTCGCCAGAATCGCCGCGACACGTTGCCCTTGTATTCACTCATGATTGCCACAAATCCGTTGCCTGATTCCGTATGTGATGACATCGGATTGCACCACGGGGAGACATTTGCTGATTACCGCTCTCTGGTGATTTATGGCCAACGCACGGCGGATAATCGAATTGCCTTTGGCGGGCGCGGGGCGCCGTATCACCTGGGCAGTCGCATCAAAAACTCTTACGACCTGGTTCCGCGGGTTTTTCGCGCGTTGGAACACACGCTCAAGGATCTTTTCCCCCAGCTTGCCGATGCCACAATTTCCCACCGGTGGGGCGGGGTATTAGGAGTTCCCCGGGATTGGCACGCCAGTGTCACCTTTGATAGCGCAACAGGACTCGCTCGAGCAGGAGGATACGTGGGTGATGGTGTTGGCCTATCTCACCTAGCAGGACTCACCCTTGCCGATTTAATCACGGACACACCCTCGGCTCGCACAACCTTGCCCATGGTCAACCACGTGTCCCCTCGATGGGAGCCCGAACCCTTGCGCTATCTCGGCGCCACGGCAGCCATTACCGGGGTTCGACTCGCGGATTATGTGGAGTCACGAACGGGAAAGCCCTCGATAATTTCACGCCTGATCGCTCCCCTGACAGGGCACTAACACAGGGTGAGCTACTGAGGGTCTCCCGGTAGATCGATGTCGGAGACATAGGGCATCCGAGATTTGGCCACCACCACAAGATCGGTAATAAGTCCTGCTAATACCGAGGCCACAATCGTGACAAACAGAATGGTGGAATCCAGCCAGGTCTGATCCCCCAACCAAAATACGGCCGCCAGAAAGACCACAAACTTGACCAACCAGGTTCCCAGCACCGCCGAAAAGAATCCGGGCGAGAGAACATCACCCTTACCTAGCTTGAATCCCCACATGATGCTCACGGGAGTAAGCCCCAACAGGGCAAACCCCACCCCAGCTCCCACCAAGGCGCCCAGCATTCCTGCCAACTCCCCCAGAAGAGCACCAATAACGGCGGCCACCATGCCAATCAATGCCGTCACGATGGCTCCTGCTGAGAGCGCTCGACGAACAAGTTGGGATGCGTTCATGGTGTTTCCTCCGATTCGAATGACAAGGGGTCATCAGCTACACGTTGGTCCGGCGACAGAGTAACGATGGTGGAACCTACTAACCCGATCGCAATAATTCCCAAGGCCCAATACCAGGCGACGAACAGGAACATGAGGGTGCCAATCGCCAACACCGCAGTCCAGGAATACAAAATCAGCACCGCTTGACGATGCGTGTGACCCATATCTAAGAGTCGATGGTGCAGGTGGGCACGATCGGCGTCAAAGGGTGACATACCGCGTCGCAGACGGCGCACCACCGCGAGCCCAAAGTCCAAGAGCGGAACCACCAGCACCGCCAAAGGCAAAATAACCGGCAGGAAAGCAGGCAGGAGTTGGGTCGGGCTCACCGCACCCGGGTCAATTTGCCCGGTGACCGAAATGGCGCTCACCGACATAATCAACCCCACCAGAAGTGCGCCGGAATCTCCCATAAACAATTTGGCGGGATTCCAATTCAAGGGGAGGAAGCCCACCAAAGAACCTGCCAGCAGGACCGTCAGAATGGTGGCCAAACTGAAGTAGGGAGTTCCTTGATCGCTGTTAGTCAAGACGAAGGCATAGAGGAAAAACACGCCGTTGGAAATCAGAGCGACACCGGCGACGAGACCATCTAAGCCATCGATGAAATTGACCGCATTCATCACCAACACGATGGCCAACACGGTGAGGATGAGGGACAACGTCGGGGAAAACAGAGTGAGACCACCAATCGGGAGCGACACAATCTGAACACCCTGCCACGCCACAACACCCGCAGCAATAATTTGACCAGAAAGCTTGGTGAGCCAATCCAGGTCAATGAGATCATCCACTACCCCGAGTGCCACCACAATAAAGGCAGCAATCAAGACCGCAGTGATGGGCCGTGGATTATCAAACACCGCAGCGAACTCTGGCAGCGTGCTAGCGATACCGGCACTGACGACCATCCCCACGAACAGAGCAATTCCCCCTAAACGAGGGGTGGGCTCTTGATGCACGTCTCGCGGGCGAATTTCGCGATGCCATCCATAGCGAATACCTGCTCGCCACAAACCAGCAGCGAGCAGAAAGCTCACCGAGGTGGCAATTAACGCAATCAACGCATACGCCATTAGTTCTCCCACTCTCCCCGAGCGACCTGGCGCAGAGAATCCTCGGGAACGACTCCGTGGCGGATGACTCGCCACGGACCCCCAGAGTCCAGCGCACTCGCATCCACAATCGTAGATCCGGCGTTCCCTGGAGCATCCGGGTAGGAAGCTCCCACTGGGCCGCCATCAAAATACAGGGGCACCCGATCGCCAAAATGAGCCACCGCCTCGTCCACGTTCAGTGCCGGCAAAGCTCCCGTGACATTGGCGCTAGAAACAGCCATGGGGCCGGTGCTCACCAACAGCTCACGAGCAACTGGATGATCCGGCATGCGCAGAGCCACCGTGCCCTGGGTGTCTCCTAGATCCCAGGTGAGCTCTGGCAAAGCACGAAAAACAATGGTTACCCCTCCGGGCCAAAACGCGTCCATCAGGGCTTGAGCTCCCGCGGGAATATTCGAAACGAGACGCGGCACTTCTTCGGCGGACCCCACCAAAACCGGCGGTGGCATGTGTCGGCCTCGGCCTTTGAGCGCTAAAAGATCATTGACGGCCGTGGGAGAAAAAGCGTCGCATCCCACCCCGTAGACCGTATCGGTGGGAATCACAATGCTGTGACCCTCGGAGAGCAGCTCCCGAGCACGCTCAATACCCTCACGCAGGGATTCCGCGTTGCCAGTATCGACGATTTCGTAAGACACCCAATCAGTCTAGTTCGCAGATGTCGACGAGCCCTGGGGCCTAGTCTGGAGGCATCATGCTTTTTATTTTTGATATGGACAACGTCTTATACGACTACCACTGGCGGGATCGGATGGCCTCACTCACGGAGGTAACCGGAATGGACTTCCACGAATTGCGCCGCAGATGGTGGCATGACGAAGGCGAGTGGCAAGCAGAAGCCGGAAACCCCGACACCGGAGATGAATACATCGCTCGGGTGAACGAAGCCTTTGGCTCTGCCATCACGAGGCAAGAGTGGGTCGAAATGCGAAAACAAGCCATGGTTTTTCGCCCCGAAGTCGCTGAAGCCGCTGCCTTTGCCAAGAAACACGGCGACCTCACGCTGCTGACCAACAACGGGATGCTCATTGGTGAACACCTTCAAGAAGTGGCCCCGCACCTCGTTCCGATCTTCGGAGACCACATGTTTGCCACTGCTCACTACGGGGCTCGGAAACCCGACCCGCTGGTGTTTGAAAGAGTCCTCGAGAGATACCAAGCCGATGGCGCCACTACCTTCTTCGTGGATGATCACCCCGACAATCTTCGCGGTGCTCAAGAAGTGGGTATTACCACCCAGTGGTTCTCACCCCACGACACCGGTAAGACGGTTCGCTCGAGTATCGAAAGCTTCCTCGAATCTCAGAAGTAGGAACCGGCACGCTCTAAGGCAAAAATCCTTGGGTGAAGCGGTCTCGGCCCACGAGGTCTTGCTCGGTCGATATCGCCCGGAAACCAGCCTCGTGGAGCAACGCTTTCACTGATTCCCCCTGAAGGTTTGAGTGCTCGATCATGATGACCCCACCGGGTCGCAGAATGGATGGGGCAAAACCCAAGATTTCTCGCACCACGTCTAAACCGTCTTCTCCTCCAAAAAGTGCCAGTGGAGGATCAAAATCTGCGACTTCAGGGTCATTGGGGACCAGGTCTTTGGGCACATACGGTGGATTCGCCACCACCAGGTCAAAAGAATCGTCCAGGCTTTGCGCTCCGAAACTTCCTAAATCCTCCTTGACTAGGGTGTTCTCCGGAGCCAGGGCCTGGCTATTGATTTCGAGATAGCCAAACGCTTCAGGAGATACCTCCACAGCAGTGACCTGAGCATGGGGTACTTCTCGCGCAATCGCGATACCCAGAACCCCCGAACCCGCACACAAATCCAGAACACGAAGACCGTGCTCTCCCACCGCCAGTGTTTGCGCCTGGTCGATAGCGCGCAAGGCCATGGACTCAGTTTCAGGTCGGGGAACAAATACCCCCGGTCCCACACTCACCTCAAAGCTCAGAAAAGGTGCGTTGCCTGTGAGGTGCTGGAGTGGCTCACGTTTCTCTCGTCTGACAACCAGAGCTTCCAAAGCCTCCAGATGGTGAGCATCAAGCTCGCCACCACGATGCGCACGGGCCAGCACTTCACCTCGAGGAATGCCCAACACGTGCGAGGCTAAACGCTCGGCATCAACACTGGGTGAGGGAACACCGGCGGTGTTCAGGCGTTGAGAGATGTCACGTAAGACATCGAGCAATTCCATTAGGACTCGCCAAGTGCTTGTAAGCGCTCCGCTTCATCAGCTTCAATGCAGGATCGGATGACGGGCTCTAGGGCTCCGTTCATGACCTGGTCAAGGTTGTAGGACTTATATCCGGTGCGGTGATCCGCAATCCGGTTTTCGGGAAAGTTATACGTTCTGATCCGCTCGGAGCGATCCATCCCGCGGATTTGGCTTTTTCGCGCGTCAGATTGCGCAGCGGCGATTTCTTCTTGCTGCTTGGCCAGAATCCGCGCACGAAGAACTCTCATTCCGGCCTCGCGGTTTTGAATCTGGCTTTTCTCGTTTTGCATCGACACGACAATGCCGGTGGGAAGGTGGGTGATGCGCACCGCGGAGTCCGTGGTGTTCACCGATTGGCCCCCGGGACCGCTGGATCGAAAAACATCGATCTTGAGGTCGTTGGGGCTGATGTCTACTTCCTCGGGCTCATCCACTTCAGGAAACACCAAAACCCCGGTGGTCGAGGTGTGGATGCGTCCCTGGGATTCCGTCACCGGAACGCGCTGGACCCGGTGGACGCCACCCTCATATTTCAAACTCGCCCAGACTCCTTCTGCAGGATCCGTGGCAGAAGACTTGATCGCGACTTGGACGTTTTTAAAGCCGCCCATGTCACTTTCGGTTTTATCCAAAACCTCCGTCTTCCACCCCCGCGATTCCGCGTAATGGAGATACATGCGCAGGAGATCGGCGGCAAACAAGGCGCTTTCTTCGCCGCCCTCGCCCCCTTTGATGTCCATGATGACATCCCGACCATCGTCAGGGTCACGAGGAATCAGCAGTGATCGCAAGCTTTCGGTTGCCTCGACAAGAGCCTGCTCTAATCCTGGAACCTCTGCTGCCATCGATTCGTCTTCGCTGGCGAACTCTTTGGCCGCTGCTACGTCTTCGGTGAGACCCACCATCCGCTCGTGAGCGGCAATGATTTTGGAGAGCTCCGCAAATCGACGATTGAGTTTTTTAGAGAGACCTGCATCAGCGTGGACCGCGGGGTCGCCAAGCCTGACTTGAAGCTCGGCGTGCTCCGCGATCAACGCATCAACAGAATCAAACATGATCAGTCTTAGTTGCTAGTACTGGCTTGTTTGCCCATAGCAACGAGGAACTCCACGTTAGACGAGGACTTCTTCATGGCCTCCAGTGCCACGTTGAGAGCCGCAGAGGTGTCCAAGGAGCCCATCGACTTCCGGATTCCAGCAATAGCGGCCGCTTCGTCCGAAGCCAACAGCAAATCATCCCGCTTAGTGCGAGTTGCCGCAATATCCACAGCAGGGAACATTCTCGAGCTGGCGCATCCGGCATCCAAGTGGAGCTCCCAGGTGGCGGTGCTCGAGATTTCGCTCGCGACAACGTCATCCACAGCCAAACCGGTTCCCGTTACCAGGGTTCCCAGAATAGTCAGCGATCCGCCGCCATCAACATTGCGAGCCGCACCGAAGAGCTTCTTGGTGGGGTGCACCCACGCGGTGTCACTGCCACCGCGACTCGTGCCACCAATGCTCTGCTGGTATGCCCGGGCCAGTCTGGTCAAGGAATCAAAGAGCACGACAACGTCGTGGCCAAGCTCCACCAAACGCTTGGCGCGCTCGATAGCGAGCTCTGCGATGGTGGTGTGATCATCCGAGGACCGATCGAAGGTCGAGGCAATAACTTCGCCTTTGGCTTCCCGCGCGATTTCGGTAATGGCTTCAGGCTGCTCATCTACCAAGACCATCATGATGTGAGCATCAGGAGCATTCACCGCCACAGCGTGAGCCAGGGAATTCAGCAGCGTCGACTTACCGCTTCCCGCGGCACCAATGACGACACCTCGTTGTCCCTTACCCACCGGAGCAAAGACATCCACCATGCGACCCGACGTCTCATCGGAGGTGGTCTCCATCAGGTAACGCTGCGTGGGATACACCGCGCTCAGCGCAGAAAACTCGACTCTGCTGGCAGCTTCGTCCACGGTTTGGCCATTGACACTGTCAATGCTGACCAGAGCGTTGTACTTCTGTCGCCCTTGGTGTTCTCCTTCACGCGGCTGACGAATCGCACCGATCACGGCGTCACCCTTGCGGAGGTTATATTTCTTGACCTGGCCTAGAGAGACATACACATCGGTAGGTCCTGGCAAGTAACCCTGAGTGCGAACAAACGCATAGTTATCCAGGACGTCCAAGATTCCTCCAATAGGAATCAAGACATCGTCATCGGAAATTTCGGGTTCGCCATCTTCGCTGTATCCACCGCGTCCACGCCGGCGATCACGGCCGCGTCCACGACCTCGGTTGCGGTTATAGCCGCCACCTTCGCCATTGTCCTCAGAGTTATCATCTCCGTTATCGGATTCTGGGGAAGCGTCGTTCGCTTCTGACTTGGGCTCAGACTTATCGTCTTTAGTCGAGCCAGATGCTCGCCTGCGGCGAGGTCGCTCGGGCGCGCCTTCGGCAGGAGCATCGCTGCTCTTCGCGTCGGGTGCCGCGGCGGGGGTGCTTTCTTGGTTGGTAGCTTCTGAAGAGTCAGTGGCCTTGGTGGCCAGAGTCTCAGAATTTACTCTGCGTGGAGCTCGTTTGCGGGGAGCTGATTTTTCAGCTTCTGGCGCACCATTCGAGTCCGTGTTATCTAAATCCATGTTTCTCCTTATAAAGCGCCGCAGATGCGGCAACCGATGGTTGCCTCTCCACTGCGTAGTGAGCCAGAGGGCCTGTGGGATTTACTCCCCTGTCACGAATGACCCTCGCGCCGTTTAACATGCGTGGCGTTGCAATGATGAGGCTTCTCCCAGCGCCAACTGGTTCAGTCGGCGAGCGTGGGAACTTCCTCCACTGTAGCACCTCGTTCGTCGACGGTGAGCATATGGCTAGCCCACGACCCACCGCCATGGCTCTCCACAATGCTGGCTACTTCCGCGCGCTGAGAGGGATCCGAGCACAAAATCAACACCGAGGGACCAGCCCCCGAGACCACAGCAGCAAAACCCTGTTTGCGCAATTTTTGGAGCAAATCATCGGTGTCTTGCATCGCACTCGCCCGATAGGTCTGGTGCAATTTATCTTCGGTCGCCTCAAAAAGTAGCTCAGGGCTTTGAATCAAGGCAGCAATGAGCAGAGCCGATCGAGACAGGTTGAAGATCGCGTCCTGGTGTGGCACGGTATCGGGCTGCAGACTTCTTGCCAATTGGGTGGACATGCTGGCCTCCTGGGGAACGGCCACAACTAACGAAACTCCGCGGTGGACGCTGAGCTTCTTATGTTTGGGGCCCTGATCTGTCATCCAGGCAATAGTGAGTCCCCCGAACAGTGAGGGCGCAATGTTATCCGGGTGCCCTTCCATCTCCGTGGCGATCGCGAGCAGCTCTGAGGCGTCGAAGCTTTCGAAACCCTCCAACAAACCTTTTGCCGCCATCACACCCGCAACAATTGCTGCACCCGAGGAACCCAGTCCTCGACCGTGAGGGATGGTGTTGTGGGCAACAAGGTGCAGACCTGGTGCCGTTACTCCTTTGGCGGCAAACGCATGAAGAAGTGACTTGGCAATCAGGTTTGTTTCATCAGTGGGAACTTCACCTTCGCCAACGCCGTGCACCTCAACCGTGATGCCAGTGCCCTCCACCACGGTGGCACTGAGACGATCCCCCATGGTCAAGGCCATACCTAAGGTGTCAAAGCCTGGACCTAGATTGGCTGTCGTCGCCGGAACAGAAACCTCGACGGAGCGCCCGAGTGGGATGGCGTGAGTCATGAGCTACTCCCCAGTCCCAACACCTGAGCGATGTGGGCAGAATCAATCGGAACTTTGGTGGGTTGCGCATCGCTACCATCGGCGTTCTTGAGAGCCCAAGCGGGGTCTTTCAAGCCGTGACCAGTCACGGTGAGAACGACAGTCGCACCCTTATCCAACACGCCCGCCTCAGATCGCTCCAACAACCCCGCGACACTAATGGCAGAGGAGGGTTCCACAAAGACGCCGACGGTCTGGGAAAGGAGGCGATGCGCTGCGAGAATCCCGGCGTCATCAATCTCACCGAAATAGCCGTTGCTATCCGCCTGAGCAGCCAGCGCAAGATCCCACGAAGCAGGATTACCGATACGAATAGCGGTCGCGATGGTGTCGGGGTTTTTCACCCGTTCACCCCGAACAAAAGGCGCCGATCCCGAGGCCTGGAAGCCAAACATTCGAGGAATTCTGTTGGTGGCACCGCGACGGGCTTCTTCGGAATATCCGCGGTGATATGCGGTGTAGTTTCCGGCATTTCCAACCGGAAGGAAGTGGTAGTCCGGTGCTTGTCCCAGGACTTCAACTACTTCAAAAGCCGCCGTCTTCTGGCCTTCGATGCGGTCATTATTGACGGAGTTCACCAAATGAATGGGGTAGTTATCAGCCAAATCCCTGGCCAAATCGAGGCAATCATCAAAGTTGCCCTTCACCTGCAAAACGTGAGCGTTGTGGGCGATGGCCTGGGAAAGTTTGCCCATGGAAATTTTTCCATCAGGAACCAGCACTGCTGAGGTGAGCCCGCCATAAGCCGCATACGCAGCAGCCGAGGCGGAAGTATTTCCCGTCGAAGCGCAAATGACCACTTGGGCGCCGCGCTCTTTGGCCTTGGTCACCGCCATAGTCATACCGCGGTCTTTGAATGACCCAGTGGGGTTCATCCCCTCAAATTTCACGAACACGCGAAGCCCAGTCATCTCCGAGAGGCTGTGGGCCTCAATCAGGGGAGTGCCGCCCTCGCCCAAGGTGACCACCGGGGTGGCTTTACTCACATCAAGACGATCCGCGTATTCATGAAGAACACCGCGCCACTGTCGTGAACCGCGTGCGTGCCGGGGGCCTACGGGCTTGGAGCCTCGAAAAAAACCGCGTTTGCTTGCCATGGTTACTATCCCTCTACTCGCAACACACCGGCAATACTCACGACCACGGGGTGTTTGCCTAACGCTTCAATCGTGGCCTGGCCCCTGGCTTCAGAGGCTAAGTGCGTTTGAATAACCAGCGTAGCGGTCTGCTCACTGCCTTCCGGGCCCATTGCGCCACTTTGGTGCAGCGTTTCGACCGAAACATCGTGATCGCTGAAGACACCCGCAATTGCTGCCAAAACACCGGGCTGGTCTTTCACGACGACACTGATTTGCAGGCGTGAATTGACATGGGCAAGAGGAATGCTCGGCAGGTCGGCGTGGGTACTCTCCCCCACACCGGGACCGCCCACCACGTGACGCCTAGCAGCGGAGACAATATCTCCCAATACCGCTGAGGCTGTTTCTAATCCTCCAGCCCCTGCGCCATAGAACATGAGCGGGCCAGCCGCCTCGGCTTCCACATAGACCGCGTTGTTGGCGCCATGTGCTGCGGCCAACGGATGGGTCCTAGGAATCAAGGTGGGGTGAACCCTGGTGCTGACACCTTCGCGGTGAGTGACGGGATCGACCAGTCGTTCACAAATGGCCAACAACTTGATGACATGTCCCGAGCGTTTTGCCGCGTCCATTTCGGCACTGGTTACCCCGGTGATTCCTTCCCGATGCACGTCCTCCAACGGAACGGCAGTGTGAAAGGCAAGCGAGGACAAGATGCAGGCTTTTTGAGCCGCGTCATAGCCTTCAATATCTGCCGTGGGGTCCGCTTCGGCATATCCCAGATCCGATGCGGCCGAAAGCGCTTGGTCAAAGCTCAGTCCCTTGGTGTCCATCTCATCCAAGATGTAGTTAGTCGTGCCGTTGACGATTCCCATGATTTTTGTCACGTGATCGCCCGCGAGTGAATCACGCAGGGGACGAATGATCGGGATCGCGGCAGCAACCGCCGCTTCGTAATACAGTTGCGCCCCCACTTTGGCGGCAGCAGCGAACAGTTCTGGGCCATGCTCGGCTAAGAGCGCCTTATTCGCGGTGATCACATCCGCACCGGATTGCAATGCCTTCAGAATTAGGGTGCGTGCGGGTTCAATTCCCCCCATCAACTCCACCACGATGTCAGCTCCCACCAACAAGGCCTCAGCATCGGTGGTGAGCAAGTCTTTCGGAATGGGCGTACTTCGTGGGGCGGTGAGGTCTCGAACGGCAACTCCAATGAGTTGCAAACCAGCACCACTGCGTTGACCGAGTTCCTCTCCCGCTTCCAAGAGACGATGAGCGACCTGGGCACCCACCGTGCCCCCACCCAAAATGGCAACCCTGAGGTCGCGATAGTTTTCCCGCATTAGTGTGCTCCTCGTTTGGTGGAACCCAGCCCACGGTCCCGTGCGATGAGATCAGCTACCGTTTCGCCTTCGACCATAAGTTCGTGGGTGCCTTGGTGGACCGCAACAACGCTGGGGCGCCCGACCGCGTTGTAGTTACTGGAGAGTGAGTAGCAATAGGCCCCCGTGGCCGCCACGGCCAGGATGTCACCGGGGGCAACATCGCCGGGTAGGAAATCAACATCGACGACAATGTCGCCACTTTCACAATGTTTGCCCACCACTCGAACAAGCGCGGGCGGAGCATCCGAAACCCTAGAGACGATGCGCGCGCTGTAGTGCGCTCCATACAACGCCGGCCTGGCATTGTCACTCATTCCACCATCGACACTCACATAGAGCCTGGTGGCCACAGACGAATCGGGAAGGGTAACCGCCACAGGCTTGACCACACCCACGCGATACAGGGTGATTCCCGCGGGCCCGGAAATGATTCGGCCTGGTTCAAACGCGAGGTGTGGCATCGGTAGTCCGCGAGACGATGTTTCGTGGGCCACATGATCCACAATTTGAGGAATCAAATCAGCGATGTCCATCGGGTCATCCGCTTCGGTATAGGCGATGCCAAAACCGCCCCCGAGATTCATAGTCGGCACCTCGCCTGTTTCGAGAAGTCGCGCGTAGAGATCCACGAGCCTTGTCGCGGATTCCACAAAGCCTTCCACGGCAAAAATTTGGGAACCGATGTGAGAGTGCAGACCCACGAATTCGAGATTCGGAAGTTCACGCGCCCGCTGAGCTAGGTCGAAGGCTTCACTGGGCGAGAGGCCAAACTTTTGATCCTCGCGCGCAGTAGCCAAGTAAT
>JAFMKX010000037.1 GCA_017852615.1 Pontimonas sp.
GAACCCCCAACCCTTTCCTTAGGACGGAACTGCTCTTCCATTGAGCTACAGAGGCTAGTGGGGAGCAGTCTACCGAGAGGACCTCGGCACTGGTGACTCTGCCTGTGATGACACCGTCGCTGGTGGTGGCTAGGGTTTTGCCGTGAAGATTTTTTTGGCAGCACTAGGGTCCCGGGGGGATAACGAACCTTTCCGCGCTCTGGCCCTCGAAGCTGCTTCAGCTGGGCATGAGGTGTATTTCGCTCACACCCGAGACATTGCGTTTAGCCCTGACGCGGTTTATACCGAAATCGAGCTTCCCGGCTCCATGGAAGACATCGTCGCGACACAGGGACTCTCGATGGTTAAGGCCCTGGCCAACTACTCCCGGGTCATGAAACCCCTGATGGAGGGCATCTACCGCGAAACCACCCGCCAGATTCGGGCTCTCAAGCCTGATGTGGTGGTCTATCACCCCAAGATTTTGACGGCCGCTACCGCAGCCCATTCCGTGGGAGCCATCGCTGTGCTCGCCGAGATGGTCCCGATGATGACCCCCACCTCAGAATTTCCCGCTGCGGGATTGCCCACCTGGCTTCCCTCGCGATACAACCACGCTAGTTACCGCCTGATCCAAGCAGGGGTCAACGCCTTGGGTTCACCGGGTGTCGCCCTGGCCAAAGAACTCGGTGTGATTCGATCAGAGCACGATATTTCCCTTATCCCGGTAAGCCCCACTCTGGTGGCCCGACCAGCAGACTGGCCCGACTACGCGGCGATTACCGGATGGTGGTCGATTCCCGACCACGGAGAGATCGACGATGAACTGGCACAGTTTCTGGACGTCGGTCCAGTGCTCTATGCCGGTTTTGGGTCGATGCGAGACAACCACGGTTTAGCTCGAGCGGACGCTATTGTCTCGGCGGCCAGGCTGCTGGGGATGAAGACGCTGTTGGTCACAGGCTGGGGTGGTCTAGTGCCCACACCCGATCACATGGTCTCACCCGATGTGGTGGTGCGCGAATCAGTACCACACTCGCTGGTTCTGCCCCGAGTAGACGCCGCCCTCCATCACGGTGGTGCTGGCACCACCCATGCCATGATCCGCTCGGGAACACCGAGCGTGATTATGCCCTTTATCGCGGATCAACCATGGTGGGCAGCACGGCTGAAGGAAAAAGGTGTGGGCGGCCCGACGCTGAGTCGACGAACGACCAATCCCCATGCCATCGTGGCCGCCATTACCCAGGCTCGATCATTATCCGAAGCCATCGAATTCGCCGCCGGGGAAATGGACCACGAAGATGGCCTTGCCACCGCCCTGGATATTCTCGAGCAGGCCGAGCAAGGGGTCTTCCCCTTCAAACCCGCTTAGGCTGCGGCGAGATAGCCTTCCCAGTGAGGTTGAGGGCGCTCAATACCGCGCACCAGCCACGCGCTGCCATACGGGGTTTTGGGCTCGCTGAGCAGCCTCCAGCCCATTTCTTGAGGGGTTCTATCTCCCTTGATGTTGTTGCACTTGAGACAACACGCCACGAGGTTCTCCCAGGCGTCCATGCCTCCCCGTGATCGGGGCAGGACGTGGTCGATGGTGGTGGCGGAGTTCCCGCAATAAGCACAGCGGTGGGAATCACGCCGCAAAACCCCCCGGCGCGACACGGGGATGTGGCGATTGTGGGGCATCTTGACGTAGCGTGTGAGCACGATGACCGAGGGCCTCTCCCAGGTCCCCTCCACACTGCGCACCGGGTGGGCATCATCGCCTTCGACCATGATGGCCCGCCCATTCATCACCAGCACGAGCGCTCGCCTAAAGGAGACCACCGAGAGTGGTTCATAACCAGCGTTGAGCACCAGAGTGCGAGAACCCGACGTAGACACCGTCTCGGGCGCAGCCGTCACCGGGTTCATCAGCGCCACCTCGCCAGATTCGGGCCGTTAACACAAAAGACACCATCGAAACTCGATGGTGTCGCAGCGGTGCCGGCCTCTAGACAGACAACACAGGGCTCTGTGGAGACTTGTATCCGAAAGTGAGCGCGCACATCCCGAGGGCGTATGCGTGCACTCTCAGTCATGGCGAAACCCCCTGGTATGGCGGGTAAACAATGACTCCACGATAACCCGAGGGTTATTCGGGGGCTGGAAACGGCGCGCCGACACTACTGCGCGAGATACAGGTGGTGAGCGATCTCGGTGGATACCCTCACGCTCTCGCCCGCGGGCTGTGCCGCGAACTCATAGGTGTCGCCATCGCGAGACACCGTGACGGTGGCACCCGGGATCACCCCGGCGCTATGCAATCGCGCCAACAGGTCGGAATCAAACTGGGCAGGCTCCCCCAGACGTCGCAACACTCCTACGCGCTCTCCGTCAGTCACAAAATCCGTGGCGCGAACAACTCCAACGAGAAATCCTTCGGCGGCTACTCCGCCAAGTTCTTCCAGCGCGGGAATCGGGTTGCCATAGGGAGACTCGGTGGGGGAATCCAGCAGGGCAATAATCTTGCGCTCAACGTGTTCACTCATCACGTGTTCCCAGCGACATGCTTCGTCATGCACGAGTGACCACTCGAGGCCAATGACATCGGCGAGCAACCGCTCCGCTAATCGATGCTTTCTCGTCACCTCGATTGCTTTTTTGCGACCAAGCTTTGTCAGGGACAGTTGGCGATCAGCTTCGACCACCAGGAGCCCATCGCGTTCCATCCGAGCCACCGTTTGGGACACTGTTGGACCCGAATGGTTGAGACGCTCAGAAATACGAGCTCGAAAAGGGGGAATACCCTCTTCTTCTAGATCGACGATGGTGCGCAGATACATCTCTGTCGTATCGACAAGATCGGTCATGACTACCATCCTGGGCGCGGCAACTTAGGTGAGGCTTAGCTTACCTACCCCGGGTGGCATTGGGCTGGGGTCATTCCAGCGCCTAGAATTTAGCCATGGCCACGCTCACAATTCCCTCTCATCTCCTGCCCGCCGATGGCAGATTTGGTGCCGGTCCCTCACGGGTGAGCACACAGCAGCTTGACCACCTCATGGCCCACGCCGACATCTTGGGCACCTCCCACCGGCAAGCGCCGGTGAAGGATTTAGTGGCTCGGGTTCAAGCAGGGTTGGCAGACTTCTTCCGCCTTCCCCAGGGATATGAAGTGGTCTTAGGCAATGGCGGGTCCACGGCATTTTGGGACATCGCTTCGGTCAGCTTGGCCCGGCACAGAAGTGCGCACAGTGTGTGTGGTGAATTTAGCTCCAAGTGCGCCCAGGCGCACACCACACCGTGGCTAGAAAAACCCCACGTCGTCCAGGCTGAGCCGGGAACACTCGGGGTGCTCGAAGCGGTGGCTGGGGTGGATGTGTACGCCTTTGCCCACAATGAGACCTCCACAGGTGTGTCCTCCCCGGTGGTGCGCGTTGCCGGTGCTGATGAGGGATCCCTCATGCTTGTGGATGCCACGAGTGCAGCAGGTGGTATCGACTTCGATGTGACGCAGACCGATGCCTATTACTTTGCCCCGCAAAAAAACTTTGCCAGTGATGGCGGTCTGTGGTGCGCCCTGCTCTCGCCTGCCGCTATCGCCCGCACGCAGGAAATCGCTGACTCAGAACGCTATATCCCAGACTTTTTGAGCTTGAGTGCGGCAATCGATAATTCCCGATTGCACCAAACGCTCAACACCCCTGCCCTGACGACACTGTTGCTCATGGAAGCCCAGCTCGATGACATGCGAGCGCGTGGTGGACTGAGCGCTACTGCTGAGCACTGCGCCCAGTCCTCCACCATGCTCTATGACTGGGCCCTGGCACACGAAGCACTAACCCCGTTTGTGGAAAATCCTGACCACCGCTCCCCTGTGGTGGTCACCCTCGATGTGGATGACTCACTCGATGCCAGTGCACTCACGTCCGTGTTGCGCGATAACGGCATTGTCGACACCGAGCCCTATCGAAAGCTTGGGCGCAATCAGATTCGGATTGCCACCTTCGCCGGTGTCCCACACAGCGATATTGAAGCACTCATCGCCTGCATCGATTACGTCCTAGAGCAGCTCTAAACAGCTGGCCTGGGCACTGAGATTTCAGCGCCGAGGTTTATCGCGCTGAGGTTCTTAGCGCTCTGAATCTTCGGGCTCAGGATCGTCGAACCCGGGTGCTTCGAGCTGATCCATATCGACATGATCAAACACGTCATTGGGTTCACCGGGAACTTCAAGGGCTGCGGGATCTAAATCGAGGTCTAACTGATCGATGTCGATGCCATCCACGTCGCCGTCAAAGTCGTCATCCTCATCCTCGTCATCACTGTCATCGGAGGAATCGTGGTCCTCAGTCTTGGCTTGATCGAGTTCTTTTTCGGCCACCAAATAATCTTCCAGGCGATCCGCCCAGGGAACCCACGGCGGTGAGAGCAGGGCGCCGTCTCCGGGGAGAAGTTCCAGTTCTAAGACCGAGGGGTCGATACCGGGTAGATCGCTCAGTGTGATGGTCCAGGTCCACCCCGGGTACCCAGCCAGGGTGCAGGGATACGATACATCGACCACGCCCTCTTTTCTGGTCACCTGTGCCACGTCCGTGAACGTGTCCGGTTGGGTGATTTCCACCAGAGCCACCCGGGCTAGGGCAATCATGTCCTGCTCGGTATGGCCGGGAGGTTCGGCTCCCTTGGGTGGCTTAGTCGCTGCTTTCCTAGGCATCAAATTCTTCCGCTACCTTGCGCAAGAGAGCCGCAATCTTTTTGGCGTGGGCATCTTCGGGATAACGGCCCCGGCGCAAATCACCGCTGGTGCGGTCTAGGAGCTTGAGAAGATCTTCGACGATGATCGCCATATCTTCAGCACCTTTGCGACCAAAGCGAGTGTTGGGGGTATCGAGAACACGAACGCTCAACGCCTGAGCGCCACGCTTGCCCTCCGCCACACCAAATTCCACTCGGGACCCGGGCTTGACGACGTCACCCGGTGTCAGTGCCGAGGCGTGCAGGAAAACCTCTTCGCCGTCATCGCTTTGGATGAAACCGAAACCTTTGTCGTTGTCGTAGAACTTAACCTTGCCGCTGGGCATGGCGGGTCCTTTCTGTTGCTCTAGCGCGAATTACGCCACTGGCAGGATACCGCGTTGGCGCAGTCGATATCCTGGTGGGATGGTTTCTTCTGAATCTTCGTCCCCGTCTCGCCTCGAGAGAATTCTTGCGGCCGTCATCGGCAGTGTCATTGGTCTGAGCATTCTCGCCTTTCTCGCGATTATCATCGCGAGTTGGCAGGGCTTTTCTAGCGAAGATTTTTCGCAAGGCGCCTGGCCGGCGATAACGTTCTTGCCACTGGTCGGCTTACCGCTAGGTTTCGTGCTCATCATTGTGTTGTTGGTTATCTCCACCCGCCGACGCTCAGGCGGTCATGGCTCTTCCTAGTACTGCAGAACTTTCCCTGATTAGCTGGCTTGCTTCTCGCACGCGTGCCCAATGGAGCACTTTGGCGAACCTTCGCGGTCTCACCCCGAATGATTCTCGAGGGCTCACCACAGCGGCCCGACGCTTGCAAGAGCCAGACAACGTCGCCGCTGCACTGGCGGACATGCGCAGAGAAGATCTGCTCGTCTTGCGCAGAGTAGGGAACTCTCACCCCCTCTCCGGCGACGTGTGCCCCCTGGAACTTCGGGGGTTGGTCGACACCCGAGAAGAGTCCCCCCAACTCTTGTGTGAGCACACGTATCTCGAGATTCTGGAGGAGATTGACGCCTCAGCTTCCGCCCCCGAGCATCCCCCCGCACCCGAGCTCAGCGCTGGCGAGTCGGTCGCAGCAGCCACCGCCACCTGGGCGAGCATGTGTCAACTCGATGAGTTAGTGCAGGCCATCGCGGAGACCACCGTGAGCGCTAAGGACGGCGTGGCCAATGCCACAGGCGTGAAAAATCTGAGCGCTGAACTCGGTGGTGGCTATGACATCGAGCGCCTGATTAGTGTGGCGCTTCACGCCCAGCTCATTGCTGGCGTCAATGGAGTGCTGGTTCCCACGAGCAAGGGGGCGTCATGGCGAAGCCTAGATATCGCCCAGAAGTGGGTAGTTCTTGCCACGAGCTGGTGGGCCACGGCGCCCACGTGGCTTCGCCACAGCGTGTCGATGTTTCCCGCCTCGAGCTGGAGCTCACCGTGGGCGGGCGTCATTAAGTTTCATTTCCCCTTGGCACACAGCGACGAAGCCCTCCAGGAATGGGACAAAGGCGCTGAGCTTGTGGGACTTCTTCGCGGTCGCATTCCCACGCCCTGGGCTCGCGCTCTCTGGGATGAATCCGCTATGCCCGCAAAGGATCCAGCAGAGCTCTTAGCTGCGAGCCTGCCCGAGGTGGCCCCTGGTGTGTATGCGAATGAAGATTTCACCTTTCTGGCTTCTGGTCCTCTTTCGTCGACTCTGCGCTTGAGAATGGACACTCTGGCGGTGCGGGAATTGGGGGGACTTATTCCTCGCTATCGCCTCACCGGTGCGTCCCTCATGCGAGCCCTTCACCGCGGCGTAGCCGCAGCGGACATCCTTCCGCAGGTGAGGCAGGCGTCGCTTAACCCCGTGCCTCCCTCTGTCGAAGCGCTCATCGACGATGTCACCCGCAAAGCTCACGATCGTGAGCTGCGCACCAGCCCCGCAGGCACGGTAATCAGCCTGGCCAACCCCGAGTTGGCCGCCGAGCTTCTGAGGGACCCGGCCCTGGTGGTGCTCGGTTTGCAGCAGGTGAGTGACCGAGAACTGCAATCGTCGTGGCCCATAGAGCGGGTGTTACACACCTTGATGGGGTGTTCCTATCTCGCATTGATTGTTGATGAGGCCGGCATCCCCGTCTCGCCCCCCACCTCCGAGGTTCACCCTGAGGTGGATGAGGGTTCTGATGCTCTCGAACACGCTCTGGATGAACTCTGCGCCACGATTGAAGAATCCGCGCGACTGGGAGTTCCCCCCGGCTTTGGCAGCATCATCGAAGTGGCGACAAAGAGCAAAACTCCGCTAGAAATCGACGTCACGATGCCTGATGGCACCACCGTGACCCATGTCATGGAGCCCCGCTCGCTCACCGGTGGGCGATTGCGTGGGGTGGAGATCAAGAATTCGATTGAGCGAACCCTGCCCATTTCGCGCATCACGAGTGTTCGCCCTGCACCCTTAACCACCGAGTAGGGCGCCCACTCACACTCAGCTCCACGGTCTAGGCTGGTTGGTTATGAATCCCGACGGTCCCCTCATTGTCCAAAGTGATCGCACCGTCTTATTAGAAGTCGCCCACCTACTCGCAGAACGTGCTCGCCACGCGTTAGCTGTCTTTGCCGATCTTGAGCGAGCACCCGAGCACATCCACACCTATCGCATTACTCGCCTGGGTCTGTGGAACGCTCGTGCCGCTGGACACACCACCGAAGAAATTCTGGGCACGCTCGAAGAGTTCTCGAAATTCCCTGTTCCTCCGGGGATTTCCGAAGAGATCACCGACACGATTCGTCGCTACGGCCAAATCGACATTACCCGCGAGGGTGAGGAACTTTTTCTCCACTGCCACGACGCCGCCATTGAGGCAGAGATCACGCGCACGGCCAAAATTGCTGATTTATTGGGACCGCGCGATGACCAGGGTCGGTTTCCTTTAGCCGCCTGGTCCCGAGGCCTGATTAAGCAAGAACTGCTCAAGCGCGGGTGGCCCGCCGCTGATCATGCAGGCTTCACGAACGGCACTCCCCACGATATTTCCTTGGCCCAGGGCAGCTGGGACCTTCGTCACTACCAAATCGAGGCCGTGAAACGTTTTTGCGAGAGCGGTTCGGGTGTGGTGGTGTTGCCCTGTGGTGCGGGGAAAACCCTCGTGGGCGCCGGTGTGATGGCGCAGCTCGATACGAGCACCCTGATTTTGGTGACCAACACGGTCTCAGCCCGTCAGTGGCGCGATGAACTTCTGGCCCGCACCGACCTCACCGAGGACGACATCGGGGAGTATTCCGGTGTGGTCAAAGACATCAAGCCCGTCACGATCGCCAGTTACACCATCATGGCCGCCAAGCGTAAAGGTGAATTTGCTCACCTTGGTGTCCTGGATGCTAAGAACTGGGGTCTGGTGATCTATGACGAGGTTCACCTTCTTCCCGCACCGGTGTTTCAACTCACTGCTCAACTTCAAGCCAGGCGTCGGCTGGGACTCACGGCCACCCTGGTGCGAGAAGACGGTCGCGAAGGTGATGTCTTCAGCCTGATTGGTCCTAAACGCTTTGATGTTCCCTGGAAAGAACTCGAATCTCAGGGATATATTGCCCCGGCGACCTGTGTCGAGGTGCGCCTTGACCTTCCCCGGGAGGAGCGACTGGACTATGCCTCCAGCACAGACAAAGAACGCTTCCGTTTAGCGTCCACCTCTCCGTCGAAAAGCACGCTCGTCAAAGAATTACTGGAGCTTCATCCCGGGGTCCCCACGTTGATTATCGGCACCTACTTAGAACAAATCGAGACTCTGTCCCAGGAGCTTGACCTGCCCATGATCACGGGCTCAACCCCTGTTCCCGAACGCGAAAAGCTGTATGCGCAATTTCGCAGTGGAGAGATTACCCGCCTTGTGGTGTCCAAAGTCGCGAACTTTTCCATCGACTTACCAGAAGCCGCTGTGGCTATACAGGTCTCAGGTTCTTTTGGCTCGAGGCAGGAAGAGGCACAACGATTGGGCAGAATTTTGCGTCCCAAGGAAGACGGTCGCCCCGCCACTTTTTACACCCTGGTGGCCCGCGACACGGTGGATCAAGATTTTGCCTTGAATCGACAAAGATTCCTCGCCGAACAGGGGTACTCCTACAGCATCATTGACGCTGCCGACATACCGACCAAGGTGCCCCTTTTGCATTCAGACAACATTCAGGAATCTCCCAGATAATGGGGTCATGGCTGATGGACCGAAAATACTTATCGTTGATGACGAACCCAATATTCGCGACCTTTTGACCACAAGCCTGCGCTTTGCAGGCTTTGCGGTTCGGGCCGTGGCAACGGGTGCGCAGACTATTTCTGCGGTGCTGGAAGAAGAGCCCGACCTGATCGTGCTCGATGTGATGCTGCCCGATATCAACGGGTTTGGGGTCACCAAGAGACTGCGATCGAGTGGCTACACCTGCCCCATTTTGTTTCTCACCGCCAAAGATTCCACCGAGGATAAAATCACCGGCCTCACCGTGGGTGGCGATGACTATGTGACCAAGCCTTTTAGCTTGGATGAAATTGTGGCGCGCATCAAAGCGATTCTTCGTCGCACGCTCAACGAAGAAGATGATGCGATGATTCGCGTCGGGCAACTCTCGATGGATCAAGACACCCATGAGGTCTTTATCGGCTCCATTCCCATCGAGCTCTCCCCCACCGAGTTCAAGCTCTTGCGCTATTTGATGCTCAACCCCAGCCGCGTCTTGTCAAAGGCCCAAATCCTCGACCACGTGTGGGAATACGACTTCAACGGGGACGCCGGCATCGTCGAAAGCTACGTGTCGTATTTGCGTCGCAAGCTTGACCCCCACACCCCAGAGCCTCTGATTCAGACCAAGCGAGGCTTTGGCTACATGCTCAAGGCCGACAAAGCGTAACCCCATGCACCAGCGCCTCGCGCTTTGGTGGGAATCCACCTCACTTCGCTCCAAAATAACCGGAGCGAGTGTCTTGGTCATCACCCTGGCGCTGTTTGGCATCGGGGTGGGCACGGTCACCACCGTGCAGCGCTACCTCCTGGACGAAGTCGATCGCAAAATTGTGGATGTCTCTCTGGGCTTGCCCAGCCAGCTTTCCCTGGGTGATTTCTCCACCTTCGACACCACCGGTGGTTCGGGAGCCCGCAGTAGTTTCTTCCTGGCCGCCATTTCGCGCGATGGCGAGACGCTAGCGAGCAACCTCAACGACTGGGGAAGCGACTACCAGCCCGACCTCAGCGGCCTCACGCGCGGGTGGGTGCTGAATAATCCAGAACCGACCATTGTCCCCAGCCTCGATGGCGACACGGAATGGCGCGTTCACACCTTCACTCTGCGCATCGTGCAAGAGGCCGCTATGACCCAAGAGGCGGCGACACTGGTCGTCGGAGTCGATCTAGCGGAAAGCCGAGCGACCGTCGGTAACTTTGCCTCCATTTTTCTCTCCTTTGGCATCGTCGCCATCATTTTGAGCGCAGCCTTGACCCGCGTTCTTCTGACCACCACACTGCGTCCGCTTCGCGAAGTCGAGCAAACCGCCGCTCGGTTCGCCGGAGGTGACTTTTCCCAGCGCTTAGGTGGGGCAACCCCCAACACGGAGGTTGGCCGCCTGGCCCGTTCCCTCAACACCATGCTCAGCCGCATCGACCGAGCTTTTGCCGATCGCGCCGACACCATTGCCCAGATGCGCCGCTTTGTCGGCGATGCTAGCCATGAACTGCGCACGCCCTTGGTCTCAGTGCGCGGATATGCGGAGCTCTATCGCATGGGAGCGCTCACGAAAAAAGCGGATGTTGCACAGGCGATGGAACGTATTGAAAAAGAAGCCGAGCGCATGACCACGCTCGTGACCGACCTGCTCGAACTAGCCCGATTAGACGAAGCCAAACCGTTGGATCTAGCGCCGGTGAACCTGATCTCTCTCGCGTGTGACGCAGCACTGGATGCCGGCGCCAGCGCTCCCAGTCGCAC
>JAFMKX010000038.1:0-3228 GCA_017852615.1 Pontimonas sp.
CGAACTGTCTGGCCTATCCCATTGTTGCCTTTGGGGTGTTGAAAGCTGGCCTGGTCTTGGTCAATACCAACCCCCTCTATACGCCCTCGGAAATGACCCACCAGTTCCGAGATTCCGGAGCGAAAGCTTTGGTAATCATGGATATGTTTGCGGATCGGTTACCCACTGTTGTGCCCCAGACTGATATTGAGACCGTCGTGACAGTGCGGATTACGGAGTTTTTCAACCCCGTAGTGGCGGGTGTGATTCGTATGGTTCAAAAAGTATGGTCTCGGACTCTGCCGCGCATCACCGTGGCGCACACGTCTTTCGCCGCGGCACTCAAAGCCGGTGCACAACAGAGCTCGCCTTCTCGGGCGCAGGCCTACTTGGAGGGTGTGGGGGAGAATTCCCTAGCGGCACTGCAATATACGGGGGGCACCACGGGAGTGTCCAAGGGGGCCATGCTCTCTCACGGCAACCTGGTCAAGAACACACTTCAATTGCTGCAAATGAATGGTGACTACATAACGCCAGGCAAAGAAATCGCACTCACCGCACTCCCGCTGTATCACATCTTCGCTTTCACGGTGAATCTGCTGGGGTTCTATCACGTGGGTGCGCGCAATATCTTGATTCCCTCTCCGCGCCCACCGAGCAACCTCAAACGGGCATTCGAGAACTACAAAATCACCTGGGCCACCGGTGTTAATACTCTTTTCAATGCGCTGATGAAAGAGCGGTGGTTTAGCGATAGTCCGCCTAAACACCTCAAGGCATCAGCCGCCGGAGGAATGGCGCTGCACGAATCAGTGGCAACTCAGTGGCGCGAGATGACGGGCACTCCTATTGTCGAGGGCTATGGCTTGACCGAGTCCTCGCCGGTATTGTCTTTCAACCCCTTGGGGGGCATGTTCAAAGATGGCAGCATCGGCATCCCCGTCCCCTCGACAGAGATGATGTGTGTGGATGACTTGGGTGTCGAGGTTCCCCTGGGCGAATCGGGCGAGCTCATTGCCAAGGGCCCCCAGATCATGCAGGGCTATTGGAAACGCGATGACGACACGGCAGCGGCCCTCAAAGACGGCTGGCTCTACACCGGCGACATTGCGCACATGGACTCCGATGGCTATTTCACGATTGTCGATCGAAAGAAAGACATGGTGCTGGTCAGCGGCTTCAACGTCTACCCCAACGACGTCGAGGAACAGATCGCTGCGGTGCCGGGTGTTCTTGAGGTTGGGGTGGTTGGCGTCCCCGATGAGAAGACGGGGGAAGCCGTTCGCGCCTTTGTTGTGGCTTCGGCTCCTGCGCCCAGCACAGAAAGCATCGTGGCGCACTGCCGCGAACACCTCGCTGCCTACAAGGTTCCCAGCCAGATCATTTTTGTCGATGAGCTCCCCAAGAGCCCCATTGGAAAAATTCTCCGACGTGAGCTTCGCGACCAGGCGATGGCTGCCCCCGCTTCAACGAAAGGTGTTTAGCGATGATTGACTCCCTGCTGGTTTTGGCGGAAAGCACGAACGAAGCGACGGTGGTCAACGAGTTCGAGCAAACCCTGCTTCGAATTTTCATTGTCGTCATCATGTTTGGCTTGGGTGCTGGCCTTACCCCGAAAGACTTTGGCTTAGCGCTCAAGCGACCATGGGGTTTGATTATTGGGTGGGTGACCCAATTCGGGATTATGCCCTTTGTCGCCTATGTCTTAGTCGTCACGGTGCTCTTTGGCTTCTCGCCCAGAGAAGACGTCGCGCTGATTGCCCTGGGTGCTTTGATTATGGGAAGTGTTCCGGCAGGAACAACCTCTAACCTCTTCACCTATTTCTCGAAGGGGAATTTGGCGTTGAGTGTCACGATGACGGTTAACTCCACTTTGTGGGCCTTCATTATGACCCCTGCCGTGTTGTGGCTATACGCCAACCTGTTGCAGCTGGATGACTCTGTCACCATTGAATTCGGTGAATTAGCCGTGGTGATTCTGGGTCTGATTGTTCCCGTGGGATTGGGCATGCTGGTTCGACGCCTGAGTGCTAACGCGGGCGCGATTTTGGAGCTTGTCGGTGGTGTGTTCGGGGTGCTGTTCATCCCGTTCCTGATTGCGATTTGGGTGCCGCGTAACTGGCAGCTCCTCCTGAGCACTCAGTGGAACACCTATGTGGTGGCCATCGGCTTGGGTCTGGTGGGAATATTTACCGCCTACTTCATTGCGAAATTGATTCGTTTGCACCCGATGAATGCCAGAACGGTGGGTCTTGAGACAGGAATCCAAAACGGGCCACTGGCTATTGCCGTGATCGTGGCGGTCTATATCGATAACCCTGGTGTGGATGAGATTTTGCTGGTTCCTGCGCTCTACTCACTCTTCATCGTGATTATTTCCACCCTGGTCACGTTCTGGTTCCGTCGAGCAAACCTTGCGGAGGAGCAAAAAATCCCCAACCTGCTCTAGGGGCCTGCGTGGAATAGGAAGCCCTGGAGTAGATAGCCTTGCCCGGTGACTAATCGTTCCAGGCCCCTTTCTCCCACCTATGTTCTTGCGGTGGGGGCGAGCGTCTTTGCTGGGTTTTTTGTCGCGGTGCAGTCGCGTATTAACGGTGAATTTGGCCTCGCCCTCGGTAATGGTCCACTGGCGGCCTTGCTCTCCTTCTCCACCGGTTTTGCCATCTTGGGTGTGGTGCTGGCTTTCCGCCAAGGAGCACGGCGAGGCATTGGGGAGGTAGTTCACGCGCTGCGATCTCGCACCCTGCCGTGGTGGGGCGTCATCGGGGGTGCCGGTGGTGCTTTTTTGGTGCTCACCCAGGGCCTTAGCGCAGGGGTTTTGGGCGTTGCCCTGTTCACGATTGCTGTGGTGACGGGCCAAACACTGGGTGCCCTCGTGATCGACACCCAAGGGTGGTTTGGCGCTGTGCGGGTGCGCTTGAGCCTCTGGCGGGTGGTGGGCGCTCTGGTGGTGTTATCCGGAGTGGTGATTGCTCTGGATGTGGGAACGGGGCTCTCGGTGGGGTCCCCGTTGCTGTTCATCCTGCCTTTCCTGGCGGGCATGGGAAGTGGTTATCAGCAGGCCGCGAATGGTCGAGTCGGAGTGATTGCTGGTTCACCCCTGGGGGCGACGTTTGTGAATTTTGGAGTGGGAACCCTCGTGCTCGGCATTGTTTTTCTGGTGTCGTTGGCTTTCGTTGAGCTGCCCACACTCTGGCCCACCACCTGGTGGTTATGGATTGGCGGGGCGGTCGGCACCGTCTTTATTGC
>JAFMKX010000038.1:3478-7173 GCA_017852615.1 Pontimonas sp.
GTCGGTGTCCCCACCGCATCAGGAAACACGTGGCCTAGGTGCCCACCGCACGCAGCGCAGGTCACTTCGGTGCGTACCGTGCCAAAACTGCGGTCCTCGTGGAGCTCCACCACGCCGGGCTCAATGGAGTCCCAGAAGGAAGGCCAGCCCGAACCAGAGTCAAACTTGGTGTCACTGCGAAAAAGTTCTTGGTGGCATCCCGCACAGGAATAGACGCCATCGCGTTTTTCCTCCAACAGAGCCCCACTCCAGGCAGGTTCTGTGCCAGCTTGGCGAAGAATGGCAAAGCGCTCCGGGGGAAGCTCGGCTTTCCACAACGCATTGTCTTTGGTGATTTTTGTGACCATGGGATCAAGCCTCTCGTGGGTTCTTCACTGGTGTCCCTATTAAACTGCCCTTTATGACCAACTCGGGTGTTATTTCTAAAACGTGGGGCGAATTCACACCTGATGACGTGTTTGAGATGGCGGTCTTGCGCTCCGAAGTCTTTTTTCTGGAGCAACGCATTGAGGAAGAAGAGTTTGACCACCTGGATCGAGACCCCGACACTCGCCACCTGTGGCTGAGCGATGACCGCGGGATGAGCGCCTACATGCGCATTGTGGGCAATCGCGAGGACGCTGCACTCCACGGCGGTGCTGAGCTGGGTTTTGGCCGGATGGTCGTGCGCAAAGATGCTCGAGGTCAGGGTTTAGCCCAGGTGTTGATGGACGCAGCGATAGCGATGGTGGGAGACCAACCACTGTTTCTTCATGCTCAGGAATACGTGATGTCGCTCTATGCCAAGAGCGGCTTCACTGCCGTGGGCGAGACCTTTATGGAGGCGGGCATCCCTCACCGCGTGATGGTCAGGCCAGCAGGTGGCTAGTGTTGCCGGGTCTCTGAGGTGCTTCGGCCCCGTCGCTTTGCTCGCACTTTCACCGTTGCTGGGGGTTGCTCCTGCCAGCGCAGCGGTGAGTGAGGACAGCTGCGAGATTGTCGAGGCTGGTGCCACCTGGGGGTTTAAGGAATCCTTTCGCGCCTATATTTCTAGTTCCATTGCCCAGGGCGAATGGGTAGTCAGTGGCGATGTGGGATATGACACTCCTGACTTTGTGCTCACCTCGGGATCAGGTTCTCTCGCTCCGGACCTCACCTCCGGGGACTTGAGTTTTAGCGGCGCCATCGAGTTTCTGGGCCATGGCGGAATTTTGGATACCACTCTGGGTAATCCAAGCCTGACGATGACGGGCACTCGGGAAGCGTTACTCACTATCGATGTGACCGGAGACACGATGGAGGAGCTCAGTGTCGATCTCGAGAGAGTTCGCTTCGCCACGGTGGGATGGAGTGAGTCTGATGTCACCCTTGATTCCGAGAGTGGATTGTGGGAGGTGCGTGGGGCAGTGGTCACCTTGACTCGCGAGGGCGCAGAAGCGTTTGGGACCTACCCGCCTGGCGAAACCCTTGACCCGCTGTCGTGGAACATCACGACCACGCCCGGGTGTTTGGAGCAGCGGGGCCTGGCATGGGGCTGGATTCTGGGGGGAGTAGCGGGCCTGGGCGTCATCCTCGCTGCGGGGATGTGGGCTATTGCCCGGGGGAATAAATCGCGCGGGCCAGAGCGTCCATAATCTCGGGCGTTCGAGGGCCAAAGCTCAGTACCTGAGCATCGGCCATGTCCACAAAACGGCGATTAATACCAGCGCGGGTGAGACCCAGTGCTGGTTTTGCTTCGATGAGTTTCTCCACGCCACCCACGCTGGCTAACCCTTCGCTCATCACCAAGATCAGATCGGGGTTGGCAGCAACCAGCGCTTCATCGGTCATGGGTCGCAATCCAGTCCAGCCGGTCTCGGTGGCAATATCAATGCCTCCCAAAGCCTCAATGAGGTCACCCGATCCGGATTCTTCACCAAAGAGGTAGTAGATACCGTTGCCGCCTCGTAAATAGAGAAAGACCATGCGCAATTTGTCGGCCTGCGCTTTCGGTGCTTTTTCCGCAATGACCGCGCCGACTGAGGTAATCGATGCGGTGAGGCTGGTGGCAAGCTCTGTGCCTAACTCGGCGACACCCAGAATCTCCCCCAGAGAGGTCGCCATCGCCGCTGGTGCGCTAAGCCCTGGAGTTTCTCGGACAAACACTACGGGGATTCCTGCTTCGCGTAACTGAAGCACCACATCTAGAGGTCCGATGGTGCCATCAGTGATGATCAGGTCTGGTCTCAAGGCCAAGACAGATTCGGGGGAAATAGCGTGACCGCTGCCTGTCACCACAGGAAGTTCATCACTTCCCGGGAATGTCGTGGAGATATCGCGTCCCACCAGATTCTCGCCAAAACCCAAAGCCCACACCATGGCAGCCAGGGAGCCGGACATATCGAGAGCTAACAGCCGCTTCGTTGAGGACACCATGACGCTGAGGGGCTCACCGAGTTCGTCGGAGTCCACTACGACCGGAAGTTTTTGTGCCGGTTTTGAGACTAGAGGGGTGAGAGTGAGAGGACCCAACAGGGCAGTGGAGGCTCCCACGTAGTCGCGAGGGTTCTCGAGAAATGTAACGTCCGATAAATCTGCGCGATCGCCTGCGAGCGTTTCGGGGGGTTTGCTCTCCTGATAGGAACCCGGTTGGCAACCACTCAGTGCGAGTAGTGCGCTGGTCACGAGCGCCACCAGGGGCAGCGAAGAAGTAAGCCTCACAATGACACAAGCCTAAAGCCCATCGCTTGGCAGGCGCTGTGGAGTCCTAGACTTAACCGCAGATGAGCACTGACAACACCTCCGCCGAGGGGTTACCAGCCCAGGATCGCGAGATTCTCGAGTTCGAGAGGCGATTGTGGGGCCCGACACCAAATAAAGAATCTGCGGTGCGGGAGGCCTTTGGCCTGTCCTTAGCTCGTTATTATCAGCGCGTGTATGCAATATGCCGCACTGAGCAGGCATTGGAATACGATGCGGTCTTGGTGCGACAGTGCCAAGAAGCTGCGCAGCTGCGCGGCGCAGCTAGGTCCACATAATCGTGACAACGAGGCGGTGAGTACGAGATGGCTACGACTGGTAAACCGTCGTTTCTTCCTGATCGCTATGACGACGTTCCCCGCGATCGCTCCTACCAGGGCACGAGGCGCAGCCAACAATCTGCTCTGTCACTTTTTGCTCCGATCGGTATTGCACTAGGCGCCACTGTCATCCTGGTGTTGGCCGGTTTGTGGTTTGTGGACCGCAGCGATGACTACTTAGTCCTCGATGACACCGCACTGCCGGTGATTTCGGGAGATGCCAGCGAGGATACGGCGAGTGAAACGGATGCTCCCGTGGTGATCGAGGAAGAACCAGTCGTGGAGGACGTTGTCCCCGTGGTGGATCCCACGCAAATTGATACCGAAGGTCTCACCCTGACCATTCTCAATGGCACCACGACTCAGGGGATGGCCGCTCGGGCGAATGAACGACTCGTTGTGTTGGGGTGGCCAGAGGCCACTGCCACGAATGCCGATGCCACAGATGTTCAACAAAGCGTTGTGGCGTATAGTGAGCCCGCCGATGAAGCCATCGCCTTGGGAATTGCTCAGACGTTGGGATTAGACGCGGACGCCGTTGTCCAGACCACTGCTTATCCAGGAGCGCGAATCACCGTAGTCCTGGGAAGCAACTATGTCGATACTGCATCGACCTAAACACTTAGACTGCTCACAGAACCCAAGGAAGGTGTCATT
>JAFMKX010000038.1:7431-10411 GCA_017852615.1 Pontimonas sp.
GATGAGGCGGACATTGTTTTTGAAGAACTCGTCGAGGGTGGACTCACCCGCTACCTCGCTGTGTGGCACTCTGTGCTGCCCGCTGAAATTGGACCGGTTCGTTCGGTGCGCCCCATGGACCCCGATATTGTGAGCCCCTTCGGTGGCGTCTTCGCGTATTCCGGTGGCCAGGTTCGCTTTATCCAGGCCATGCAGGAAGCACCCGTGTATAACGCAATCCACGGTCAGCCCGACACTGAGGCAACCTTCTACCGCACCAGCGCCAAGGTTGCTCCTCACAACGTGTTGGTCAAAGCACCGGAACTCATTGCAGAACACCTGGACCTACCTGCTCCTCCCGCGATGTTTGACTACGCGGCCTCTGCTGACCAGGCTTCCGCAGTTCTTGAGGGTGACCCTTTCGCTTCGGTCAATACTCGCTTTAGCGGTTTCTCCAGCCCCACCTGGGAATGGGATGGCACGCAGGGCACTTTCTTGCGCTTCCAAACCAATGGCGCTGCTGATTCTGCGGCCAGTGGAACCCAGCTCTTTGCGACCAACCTGGTGATCTTGCAGGTAGGAATCGACGTTATTGAAGACATCCCCACCACTCGTTTGGTCAACCAAGGCAAGGGTTGGGTCGCCACCGGCGGCTCCATCGCTGAGGTGACCTGGATCAAGACTGCGGCAGATGCTCCGATTGTCTTGACCACTGCTTCGGGTACCGCTGTGGAACTTGCCCAGGGCAACACCTGGATTGAGTTGGTTCCCAACGAGAGCTCCGATGTGGAAGCCGGCGTCGTTACTATCAAGTAATTACTAGGCACGCGCGCCTGGCACTTGCACTCTCGGCCTGAGAGTGCCAAAATCAATTAGCACTCGTAATATGCGAGTGCCAATAGCTACACCACTCGACCGTCCGGGAGGGACGAATACCAGATGGCAAAATTAATTGCTTTTGATGAAGAGGCCCGTCGTGGTCTCGAGCGTGGACTCAACTTACTGGCGGATGCCGTCAAGGTAACGCTGGGACCACGGGGCCGTAACGTTGTGTTGGACAAGAAGTGGGGAGCTCCCACTATTACCAACGATGGCGTTTCGATTGCCAAGGAAATTGAACTCAGTGATCCTCTAGAGAAGATCGGCGCCGAGCTGGTCAAAGAGGTAGCGAAGAAGACTGATGACGTTGCCGGTGACGGCACCACGACATCCGTCGTGTTGGCACAGGCCATCGTGCGCGAAGGTCTGCGCAACGTGGCAGCCGGTGCTGACCCCATCAGCATCAAGCGCGGCATCGAGAAGGCCACTCAGGCCATCTCGGACGCTTTGCTGAAAATGGCGAAAGAAGTAGAGACCAAGGAAGAAATTGCTGCTACCGCGTCAATTTCTGCTGCGGACACCACCATTGGTGACCTCATTGCTGAAGCTATCGACAAGGTCGGTAAAGAAGGCGTGGTCACCGTGGAAGAGTCCAACACCTTTGGTACGACTCTTGAGCTGACCGAGGGTATGCGCTTCGACAAGGGCTACCTCTCGCAGTACTTCGTGACTGACCCAGATCGCCAGGAAGCCGTCTTCGAAGACGCCTACATCCTGATTGCCAACCAAAAGATTTCGGCAATCAAGGACTTGCTTCCTATCGTGGACAAGGTCATTCAGTCCGGCAAGCAGCTGCTGATTATTGCTGAAGACGTTGAGGGCGAAGCACTCGCCACTCTCGTGGTCAACAAGATCCGTGGAATCTTCAAGTCGGTTGCCGTCAAGGCTCCTGGCTTCGGCGATCGCCGCAAGGCCATGCTCCAAGACATCGCGATTCTCACCGGTGGACAGGTCATCTCGGAAGAGGTGGGCCTCAAGCTCGAGAACGTCGAACTCGACATGCTCGGTCGCGCCCGCAAGGTCGTTGTCACCAAGGATGAGACCACCATTGTGGAAGGTGCCGGCGAGTCCGACGCCATCGCAGGTCGCGTCAAGCAGATCCGCCAGGAAATCGAAAACACCGACTCCGACTACGACCGCGAGAAGCTCCAAGAGCGCCTCGCCAAGTTGGCCGGTGGTGTTGCCGTGATCAAGGCAGGTGCCGCTACGGAAGTTGAGCTCAAGGAGCGCAAGCACCGTATCGAGGACGCCGTGCGTAACGCTAAGGCTGCTGTCGAAGAGGGAATCGTCGCCGGTGGTGGCGTGGCCCTGATTCAGGCTGGCGCTAAGGCTCTTGATGGCATGAAGCTCGAGGGTGATGAGGCTACTGGCCTCAACATCGTTCGCGTGGCTATCGAAGCTCCGCTGAAGCAGATTGCGCTCAACGCTGGACACGAACCCGGTGTTGTTGTCGCTCACGTGCGCGGCCTCAAGGTGGGTCACGGCCTCAACGCCGCGACCGGTGAGTATGTTGACATGCTCGCTGCCGGCATTGCCGACCCCGTCAAGGTGACCCGTTCAGCTCTGCTCAACGCGGCCTCCATTGCGGGTCTGTTCCTCACAACCGAAGCTGTCGTTGCCGATAAGCCTGAGCCTGCTCCTGCTGGCCCAGCTGGTGACCCCTCCGGTGGTATGGACGGAATGGGCTTCTAAGCCTGAGCAACTAACCTCACTGCGGGGTGTCTTCAGAAATGAAGGCACCCCGCAGTTGTGTTAACCCCGGTACTTATCGCTGAAAGAGCCGCGCATTAGCCAGTTCCATCTCGGTGTAGTGGGTGCCTGCGTGAGTCAGAGACGTGGTCAGATGAGCCAAGCTTTCCTCCACCTGCATCTGGGTCACTCGCCACTGCTCATGAACAGCGAGAAACGCGGACGCTGCGGGACCGCTCCAGGCGGAGCTCAAGGACTGTAAATGAGCGTTGAGTGTGTGAATTTCCGTGTTCACGCGGCCAATAGTGGCTCGCGCCGTGGTCGCAGCAGCGAGGACTGCCTCGCTATCGACGTGGTATCTGGTCATGGGTCGACTTCTTTCTCGTGGGAGGGCAAGCCCAGAGCGTAAGAGAAGCACAGACCACACTGCCCT
>JAFMKX010000004.1:0-4074 GCA_017852615.1 Pontimonas sp.
TCAAGAAGCTCTTCTCTACTGGCGTCGGGATGAGCCAGGTGCCACTGTGCAGCCTGAGCTACCTCACGAAGATTATGGGGTGGAATGTTGGTCGCCATTCCCACGGCAATTCCGACAGATCCATTGACCAAAAGGTTGGGAAAACGAGCCGGCAAAATACTGGGCTCTTGGGTGCGCCCATCGTAGTTGTCTTGAAAATCAACCGTATTTTCTTCAATATCCCGAACCATTTCCATGGCCAATGGGGCCATCTTTGTTTCGGTATATCGAGGTGCTGCTGCGCCATCATTTCCTGGGCTACCAAAGTTTCCCTGTCCCGTGGCCAGTGGGTATCTCAGGCTCCAGGGTTGAACTAGGCGGACTAAGGCGTCATAAATAGCACTATCACCGTGGGGGTGAAACTTTCCCATGACGTCGCCGACTACGCGGGAACACTTAGAAAAAGCCTTGTCTGGACGGTAACCACCGTCATACATCGCGTACAGGACGCGTCGGTGAACGGGCTTGAGTCCATCACGCACATCCGGAAGGGCACGTCCCACGATGACACTCATCGCGTAGTCCAAATAGGACCGTTGCATTTCGACTTGGAGGTCGACTTGATCGATTTTATCGATGGGGCCTGGTGTTGCTGTGTCTTCTGCCATGGTTCCGCCCTAAATATCTAAGAATCGAACGTCGCGAGCGTTTTGTTGGATAAATGTTCGTCGTGCTTCAACGTCTTCGCCCATCAGAGTGCTGAAAACGGTGTCGGCCACGGCTGCATCTTCCAGAGTTACCTGCAACAACGTCCGGGTGTCTGGGTTCATGGTGGTGTCCCACAGTTCCTGGTGGTTCATTTCACCAAGACCCTTATAGCGCTGGACCGAGTTGTCTTTAGGAAGTTTTTTACCCTCTTTTTTGCCCGCTTCCATCAAGGCATCGCGCTCTCGATCACTAAAAACGTATTCGTGATCAGTGTTGGACCACTTAATCCGATACAGCGGTGGCTGAGCAAGGTAGACATAACCCTTTTCAATCAGGGGCCTCATGTATCTAAACAGCAAGGTGAGAAGCAATGTGGTGATGTGTTGTCCATCCACATCGGCATCAGCCATTAACACAATCTTGTGATACCGAACCTTCTCGACATCAAAATCTTCCCCGATACCAGCACCAAAAGCGGTAATCATGCCCTGGATTTCTGTGTTCCCCAAGGCTCGATCAAGACGAGCTTTTTCCACATTGAGGATCTTGCCGCGCAGGGGCAAGATTGCCTGGGTTTCAGGGTTGCGGCCTGACACTGCGCTTCCCCCGGCCGAGTCACCCTCGACGAGGAAAATTTCACTCAACGCAGCGTCTTTCGACTGACAATCTTTAAGCTTGCCCGGCATACCACCGGATTCCAGCAGACCTTTTCGTCTGGTTTGTTCCCGAGCTTTTCTGGCAGCAATCCGTGCTTGAGAGGCCTGAACACACTTCCGCACCACATCTTTGCCCTGGGCGGGGTTTCGCTCAAACCAATCGCTGAGGTGCTCACCAGCAACTTTTTGCACAAAGGACTTGGCTTCGGTATTACCCAGCTTGGTTTTGGTTTGGCCTTCAAACTGTGGTTCGCCAAGCTTGACTGAGACCACGGCTGTGAGACCCTCACGCACGTCATCTCCAGTAAGGTTTTCGTCTTTTTCTTTGAGTAACCCCGATGCGCGAGCAAAGCGGTTAACCAGTGTGGTCAGTGCTGCACGGAAACCTTCCTCGTGAGTTCCACCTTCATGCGTGTTAATCGTGTTGGCATAGGTGTGAACGCTTTCGGAATAGGCATTTGTCCACTGCATCGCCACTTCTAAGGCAATTTTCCGCGTAGTGTCCTCAGCTTCAAAAGAAATGATGTCGGGGTGAACTACCTCTGTCTTTTTCGCACGGTTGAGGTATTCGACATAGTCCACCAAGCCTTGTTCATACTTATAGGAATCTTTGCGTCCACCAGCAGAAGGTCTCTCGTCGGATAAATCAATCGAGAGCCCTTTGTTAAGAAAGGCCATTTGTTGAAATCTGGTGCGCAGCACTTCATATTCAAACTCGACTGTTTCAAAAATGTCGGAGTTGGGCCAAAAAGTGATTGTTGTTCCGGTGTCCTCGACACTGGAACCCTCTTTGAGAGGTGCCGCGGGGACCCCGTTGGCGTATTCCTGGTGCCAGGAGCTTCCTTGGCGGTGAACTTCAACTAATAGTTTTTGAGACAGTGCGTTAACCACACTGCTACCGACTCCATGGAGCCCACCTGATACGGCGTATCCGCCGCCGCCGAACTTTCCGCCCGCATGCAGTGTTGTCAGCACGACCTCCACAGTGGATCGCTTCTCCACTGGGTGTTCATCGACCGGAATTCCTCGCCCGTTGTCGGCTACTCGAACACCGCCATCAGCGAGTATCACCACATCAATGTGGTCGCAGTGCCCAGCGAGTGCTTCATCCACCGAGTTATCGACAATTTCATACACGAGGTGATGCAAACCCCGGGGCCCAGTCGAGCCGATATACATTCCGGGACGTTTACGAACGGCCTCCAGGCCTTCGAGAACTTGGATATCGCTAGCGCCGTAAGAGTCGTCTTGAGAACTTTTTTTGGGCGCTGTGGTCATGTTTTCGATATCTCCTGAAGTTACTCGAAGGTCACGGTAACTTCCGCCTGGGAAAGTGCCATTTTGACCTGACTCAAGTGTACCGAAGCGGGGTGCGAAAAACCGGGATTTGGTGTCTCTGGGGAGATAATCTTTTCTTCTCCACCAATTACGTCTTTCTACCCGTAAGTATCGCGCGGACCGCGCCCTGGAACCGAGCGGCGGCCATGTTTCCACGAGGGGGCACCCGGGGCCTTCACGGAAATTTCCTGAATGCCCGCTTCGGGAAATTTTTCTGACAAAGCTGCCACAAGATCTGAGCGCATTAACCGCAGCTGGGTCGCCCATGCACTGGAGTCACAATGCACTTCCAAAACGGCGTCGCTGCACCCGGTGGGCGAGGTGTGTGCCGCCACATCATCACCCACGATGTCAGCCCAATGTTCTACCAATTCTGCTTGGGCGATATTGGCATTCCACCCCATGGAATCTGTCAACAGTTCCACAGCGTGAGCAAAAGTGCCGGGATCGCGGTTATTCCCATAGGGAACGGATTCACCCTCAGCGAGCACACGATCAACAGGCCGGGAATAACCGCCAAATTTTTGTCTCAGGCGTTGATAAACGCGTGCGGGTTCGGATCGTTTCATCGTGGATTCACCACACCCTGCGACACATCGAATATCTGGCCAGTGAGTTCACTAGGGACATCTTCTTCCACCGCACTGGTAATCACAATCTGTTGATAATCACGAATAATCTCTACCAACCGCGCTCGGCGTTGAGCATCCAATTCCGCAAAGACATCATCAAGCATGATGATGGGATCACCACTGGGCCTTTCTTGTCTCAACCACGCGGCAGTGGCCAAACGCAACGCCAATGCTAGGGACCATGTCTCTCCTTGGCTTGCATGAGATCGCGCTGGTTTTCCGGCAATGAGTAATTCAACATCATCTCGTTGGGGGCCAATCAGCGATAAGCCACGATCGAGTTCTTCACTACGGTGTTGGACCAATGCCTCGTCAATCAGGAGGGCAATGTCACCACGACTGGGCGAGGCCTCTCCCAGTGCATAGCCCTTGGGAAGATAGCTTGCGCTAACACTGTGACCTCCGGCGAGATGACCGTAATTGTCATTAACCATCGGCATAATCGACGATAGGTGGCTCATTCGAGCTTGCGCAATGTCAGCGGCCAACGCCACAAAGTTGCTGTTCCATACCTCAAGGGTTGATAAATCGGCGCGCCCACCGCTCGAGCGCAACGACTTGAGTAACGAGTTGCGCTGTTTGAGTACTCTCTCAAAATCCTGATACACCGCCGCCATAGAGGGGGAGGTGCTGATTACTAGTTCATCCACGAAGGCGCGGCGGAAGCCGGGCTCGCCCCGGATTATGGAGGCATCTTCAGGAGCAAATAACACAGCAGACACCCACCGGGGAACTTCCGACACTTTGGCTTTATTACCCGA
>JAFMKX010000004.1:4312-13254 GCA_017852615.1 Pontimonas sp.
TGTGTTTGCTCATGGTTTCGCCACCGAGTAAGGGTGAGCTCACTAATCCACACGGCTAACTAGCCGACTATCGCATTAATAAATTGGGCTGCAATAAATAGCGGTAGTTGTGGGAATCATCACTATCTTTGGATGTTTGCGCCGTAATCAACACAGGCCCTGGCTTATTGGGGTTATCTGTCTGAGTAAAGGCCACTCGCACAAAATCACTATGTGCCGCAGAAAGGCCATCAATCAAGAACTGTGGCTTGAGCGACACGACACACTCTTTGCCCACCAGGTGACCATCAATGTGTTCGGATGCCTGAGCTTGGTCAGACCCGAGAGCTTCAAGTCCTACTCCATCAGCGTTAAACGTAAAGCGAAGCGGTGCCTCTCGTTCCAGAACAAGGGCTACTCGTCTCGTTGCCTCGATCAGATCTGAGGTACTCACCACGGCATAATCGGGGGTTGTCTCAGGGAACAGTTTCTGAACCGGTGGGAAAGAACCCTTGATCAACAGTGTGGTTACTGTTCTCTCGGCGGAACTAAACGCCACTAATTCGCGTTCGCCACCAACATTTATCGTGATGGTCAAGGAACCTGCATGAGAGAACGTCTTACCAATTTCGGCCAAAGTGCGAGCAGGAATCAACGCTTGCAAGCCCTCTTCAGCAACACCTGCTGCACTCCATGCCAACTCTTTGGCAGCCACTCGATAACGATCCGTGGCCATCATGGTCAGACTTGACGCGGTGATATCCAGCAGGACACCTGTGATCACAGGAGTGACGTCGTCCCGAGAAGCTGCAGTGGCGACCTGGCTGACAGCACTAGCGAATTCGTCCCCGGCGATAGAACCAGCAATACCCTCTACTTCAGGAAGGTTCGGGTATTCCTCGATGGGCATAGTGGCAAGAGAGAATTTGGCTGATCCAGACTTCACACTCAAGGAAGAACCAGAAAGTTCTAGGTTCACTACATCATCAGGTAGCCGAGAGGCGATTTCCGCCAACAAGCGTCCCGAGACTAAAACCTGACCTGCGGTATCTACCGCTGCGTCGACTCGAGTTTTAGCGGACACTTCATAATCAAAAGAAGAAATGGTCACAGCGTTATCTTCGGCAGAGATCAAAACGCCACTAAGAATGGGAAGTGTGGTGCGCTGAGGCAACAACTTCACCGCGAACGATACTGCTTCACTGAAGACGTCTTTGTTGACTTCAACTTTCACGAAACACCTGACCTATTCACTACATACACGAGTACTTGATTGTGGCACAAAGCTTGCCAAGCGGGGGCTCGGGTTATTGGTCACAGAAGAATAATTAATTAACGGAAATATTCATAACCCTTGTGGATAACGCGAAACTTCTGATTAACCTCAGAAACCGTATGGGAACTACATCGTTGTGAGATGTGCGAAGTGGGTGGGAAAACTTGTGACTAATCTCCGTGCCACAGGGCCGTTGTGGGGAAAATATTTTTCCTTGTGGATAACCCATGCGTGTCGTCCCCAGGCCGGCCAGAGTTCTTCACAAGTTATCCACAGTGTGGGAAACCCTCAAGTAGAACTTGATTTGACGTTAGTAATTCGTGGTTTGTTTTACCTTGCTGGTGATCTCCGTCACCTGGTTATAAATAGATCGGCGTTCTTTCATCAGTTCGCTGATCTTTTTGTTCGCATACATCACTGTGGTGTGGTCACGGTTGCCAAAAAGCTGCCCAATTTTAGGCAGAGACAAACTGGTCATTTCCCGACACAAATACATCGCCACTTGTCGAGCTAGAGCGGTGGTTTGAGATCGAGAAGAGCCGTAGAGGTCCTCGACGCCTAGTTGGTAAAAAGTGGCAGTGATGCTGATGATGTCCGAAGGCGCGACAATGTTGGTGTCTTCGGTGAGAACGAGATCCTTGAGAACGGTTTTGACCAGGGGAACATCGACCACGGTTTTATTAAGATTTGCAAACGCGGTGACTCGGATCAACGCGCCTTCTAGTTCTCTAATGTTGGAAGACACTTTGGAGGCCATGTATTCCATAACGTCATCACTGACATCAATGCCGTCGTTAGCAGCCTTCTTGCGCAAAATGGCAATACGGGTTTCTAAATCTGGTGCCTGAACATCCGTAATCAAACCCCATTCGAAGCGGCTACGCATTCGGTCTTCAAACCCAGTGAGTTGTTTAGGCGGTAGATCACTGGTCACCACGACTTGCTTGTTATGGTCATGCAGCGTATTGAAGGTGTGGAAGAAAGCCTCTTGCGTGGAGTCTTTACCCTGCAGAAACTGAATGTCGTCGATGAGAAGGATGTCAATTTCTCGATAACGAACTTGAAATTCGGCTGCTCGGTTGTTGGCGATGGCGTTAATGAAGTCGTTGGTGAATTCTTCAGAACTTACGTAGCGAACTCGCAGACCCTTGAACAGGCTTTGTGCGTAATGGCCAATGGCGTGAAGAAGGTGTGTTTTACCCAGTCCGGAACCACCATAAATAAAAAGTGGGTTGTATGCCTTAGCGGGTGCTTCTGCTACTGCGAGGGCTGCCGCGTGAGCGAATCGATTAGACGATCCAATAACAAAAGAATCAAAGCCATATTTGGGATTGAGGTGAGAGGGCGTCTGGCCACCGGGCATGCTGGCGGGAGGTTCGCCGTAATCCAGGGATGGTGGTGGGGAGGTTTCCTCGGCCGGAATCTGAAGGACATCACTTTCAATTTCCGGATTGACCACAATGGCGAAACTTTTCACTTCAGAATCTTCGATGCTCTCCATGGCGCTGAGCAGGGGTAAGCGAACCCGTTGTTCCAACATTCCGCGCGTGAGCTCGTTGGGTACTTCTAAATACAAGACACCGGCCATCACGCCACGTGGTTCGACAAGATCTAGAAAGCCCCACAGTTGTGGAGTGATGCGATTGTCTGTGGAGAGGTGGCTTTTGATGTTGTGCCAGAGTTCGATCACATCGCTTTCGATATCACTCACTCTGGGCTCCTTGGCAAGTTGTGGATAACCAGAATCACACTCTAGGAGGCGCTGGTGGGGTCGTGGATACTCTAGACATTACCTGTGGATAACTCCATTTGAAAAATCTAGTTTGACCTTGAGAGATTTCGGCTTTATCCTAGGGTGTCCCCGATTGGGGCCCAGTTTTTCCGGTCATCACCGGGTTTCATCTAGGAGTAACTCGCCATGAGTAAGCGCACGTTCCAACCCAACAACCGCCGCCGATCTAAAGTACACGGCTTCCGGTTGCGTATGCGTACTCGCGCTGGCCGAGCCATCCTTGCTGCGCGTCGCCGTAAGGGCCGCACTAAAATCTCCGCCTAAAGCGAGGAGCAACCCGTGTTAGCGCGGGATCATCGTATTGTTTCTGGCACGCATCTTCGTCTCGTTCAGCGACGAGGGGTGCGCTTTGCCAACCCTTGTTTTGTCATGAACACTCTGGTGACGACACCAGATAGCCCAGCCCGCTATGGGTTTGTCGTGGCGAAAAGCGTGGGCGGCGCAGTGGTGCGAAATAAAGTCAAACGGCGCCTGCGTGCCTTGGCCGCGTTGTCCCTCGTTGATCAGGACAGTGGTCGTGATGTTGTGGTGCGGGCATTACCCCCAGCCGCCCACGCAAGTTTTGAAGACCTCAAGGTTCTGTGGGATATCGCCATCAAGAAAAGCCAGCGATGATTCAGAGGCTTGGTCTTTTTGTGCTTCTTATTCCGCGCAATGTGGCGATAGGTTTCCTGCTGGTCTACCGGGCGATCATCTCGCCGCTGTATGGGAATGTGTGTCGTTACTACCCCAGCTGTTCGCTCTATACCCTCCGGGCAATTCAGTACCATGGTGCACTGTGGGGCATAGGCTTGGGCGCATGGCGAATTCTGCGGTGTAACCCGTGGGCCAAAGGTGGCATCGATGATCCGCCAGAGAGACTGCGAGCTTCTTACGAAGTAGGACGACTAGGGTTTGTCCGGGTAAAGGGAAGGTAGAGCATTGGGTATTTTCGACACGATCCTGTGGCCTATTAGATGGGTAATTGAGGCAGTACTAGCGGGAGCACACTCGAGTCTTGAGTGGCTGGGTATGAACCCCGAGTCCGGTGCTGCTTGGTTCCTCGCGATCGCCACCTTGGTTTTGATTGTCCGCTCTGCTCTTATCCCCGTGTTTGTGCGTCAGATCAAGAGCCAGCGACGCATGATGGAAATCGCCCCAGAGTTGAAGAAAATTCAGGATAAGTACAAGGGCAAGAAAGACCAGTTCTCGCGTGAAGCACTGTCGCGCGAAACGATGGCTCTCTATAGCAAGGCCGGAACCAACCCTTTCTCCTCGTGCTTGCCTTTGCTGTTGCAGATGCCCATCTTCTTTGGTCTGTTTCGCGTGCTCAGCACGGCGGCCGAGGGTCGACCCGGTGTTTCGTTTATGACCCAGGAGCTCGCTGACCAGTTTGGTCAAGCAGCGCTCTGGGGACTCGCGCCGTTGAAGGCGACGATGATGTATGCCTTTAGTGAAGAGTCGACTCTGACCTCCTCCGCTACCATCGCGGTCATCGTGACCGCAGCGGTCATGGTGATCATGATGTCTGCTTCTCAGTTCATTACTCAATTGCAGATCATGTCGAAGAACCAGTCCCCGGCGATGAAAGAAAGCCCCATGTATCGCCAGCAGCGTCTGTTGCTCTACATGCTCCCCATCGTGTTCTTGTTCTCTGGTGTGTACTTCTCCTTGGGTGTGATGACCTACTGGTTGGTGTCTAACTTCTGGACCATGGGCCAGCAGTTCATCGTGATCCGCAATATGCCCACCCCTGGAAGTGAGGCGGCCATCGCTCGTGATGCTCGCTTGGCCAAGAAGAGGGAACGGCGAGGAATTGTTCTCATCGAGGACGAACCCGAAAAGGACCCCGAAGAAGAAAAACGCCAGCGCCAGCAGCCGGTGAGTAAAGATCGTGCCAAGAAGAAAAAGAAGAAGAGGAAGTAATGGCCAGCACCGAAAAAGAAATCGTAGTTCCCGATGAAGGGGAGCTCGCCGCTGACTATCTCGAGTCGCTTCTCGATATTGCAGACTTGGATGGAGACATCGAAATTGAGGTGCGTCAGGAACGCACCTACGTCACGGTGGGCTCGCCTGACACCAACGATTTGGGTGGACTCTCCTCCCCTGACGTGGTGGCAGCGCTCCAGGACCTCACCCGTCTAGCGGTGCAACAGAAGACCGGCGAGTTCGCTCGCCTGGTTCTGGACGTCGCTGGCTCCCGTGAGGCGCGAGTGAAAGAACTAGAAAAGCTGGTCACGGTCGCGGTAGAGAAGATTGAAGGCGGAGCTAAGTCCGCAGCACTTCCTCCCATGAGTAGTTACGAGCGCAAGTTGGTCCACGACATGGTCAGCGAGCGTGGTTTTGTTTCAGGGTCAGAGGGTGAAGGTAAAGACCGTCACACTGTGATCACGCCTTCTGCCTAGGGATTGTTTCACGTGAAACATTCCGAGATGGAGAGCGAGCCGGCAGCGGCTGCTGCGCTGTGTGGCGACGCCCTGGCTGTGATGCGGCGCTTCGCCGAGGACATCCATACCTATGGTGAAGAGCTTGGGTTGGTGGGCCCGCGCGAACTAGACCGTCTCTGGACCCGCCACCTGCTCAATTCAGCGTTGCTCGCTAAAAAATTGCCCGCCGGGACCCTGGCGGATATTGGTTCTGGGGCCGGTTTCCCTGGCCTCGTTGTCGCGATTTTGCGCCCGGATATTCATTGCACCCTGATTGAGCCCCTGGGACGTCGAGCCACCTGGCTCACCGACGAGGCACAAAGGTTGGGCCTATCTAACGTGAGTGTTCTCAATCAACGGGCTGAGGAAGTAGCGGGACATGTTGTGGCCGATGCGGTCACTGCCCGGGCGGTCAGTGCATTGACGACCTTGATTCCTCTTGCTGTGCCGTTGATGAAGCCTGGTGGCGAACTATTGTTGATGAAGGGCCAGCGGGTAGATCAAGAGATTAGAGACGCCGCGAGCACTATGGTCAGATGGAATCTTTCTTCCCCACGGGTGGAAATCACAGGCCCTGAGTACGAAACGGAAGAGACACGTATCTTTCGAGCTACAGTGGGCTAATACGTCATATGTTTCACGTGAAACATTGGAGGGAATCTACTGGTGAGCCAACCGCAATTCGATGCGTCGACGCCACTCGCTGCGGAAATAGCTGATCTCTCTCAGCGACGGGCTCAGCTCAAAGACGTCACAGCACCTCTGCCAAGCACACCACGTATATTCACCGTGGCCAATCAGAAAGGCGGCGTGGGTAAGACCACCACGGCCGTCAACATTGCGTCGTCGTTAGCGCGCTTTGGAGCTCGGGTTCTTGTCATCGACCTAGACCCCCAGGGAAACGCTTCCACCGCTTTGGGTATTGACCACCACGGCGAGATCGAGAGTATTTACGATGTGTTGGTGGGCACAACGCCCCTCGAGGAAGTTGTCGCACCCAGTCCAGAAAACGAGCGACTCTTTTGCGCTCCGTCAACTCTGGATTTAGCGGGCGCAGAAATCGAGCTGGTGTCGCTAGCGGCTCGAGAATACCGATTGAAACGAGCGCTGGATACTTATCTTTCGTCGCCGGCGGGCTCGGGAATTCACTACGTGATCATTGATTGCCCGCCCTCGTTAGGCCTGCTGACGATTAATGCTTTTGTGGCCGCTAAAGAAGTGCTGCTTCCTATTCAATGTGAGTACTACGCCCTGGAGGGTGTGAGCCAGCTGGTTCGTAATATTGACCTGGTGAGAGCACACCTCAATCCAGACTTGGTTCTATCCACGATTGTCCTGACCATGTTTGATCGCCGAACGAATCTTGCACAGCAGGTGGTCGATGACGTCAAAACACATTTCGCCCAGGCCACACTGAATACGGTCATCCCCCGTTCCGTGCGAGTCTCTGAGGCACCTAGCTATGGACAAAGTGTTCTCGCGTATGACCCGGCATCTCCCGGGGCAGTGTCGTATCAAGAAGCAGCCCTAGAAATAGCAGGTAGAGGAGCGCCCCACTAATGGCACAAAAAAGAACTGGTTTAGGCCGCGGAATCGGTGCCCTCATTCCAGCACCCCCCACCTCAGGGGAGCGCCCGGTCGACGTTTTCTTTCCCTCCGTGTCTCAAGACACCGAGCTAGTCGCCGTACCTGGGGCCGCTCTGGCGGAAATAGCTCCCGATGCCATTCGTCCTAATCCTCAGCAGCCCAGGCGCGAATTCCGCGCGGATGAACTTGATGAGCTCATCCATTCGGTCAAGGAATTTGGAGTCTTGCAACCCATCGTGGTCAGACCCCTGGACCCAGCAGTGGGGGGTGCCTCCTTTGAGCTGATCATGGGTGAGCGCCGGTTGCGCGCGGCCACCGCTGCGGGCCTGGAAACAATTCCCGCGGTTGTTCGACACACAGCGGACGATGCCATGTTGCGAGACGCCTTATTGGAAAACCTCCACCGGGCCAATCTCAACCCCTTAGAAGAAGCCTCTGCCTACCAACAGTTGCTCTCAGACTTTGGCATCACCCAGGACGAGCTCGCTGTGCGGATTGGACGCTCGCGCCCGCAAGTGACCAACACGCTGCGTCTGCTGCGTCTTCCCACCGATGTGCAAACCAAAGTAGCGGCAGGCGTATTGAGCGCCGGTCACGCCAGAGCATTATTGTCACTGCCTGACGAAGCAGCCATGTCCAGCTTGGCTAAGAAAATTGTCACCCATTCGCTCAGTGTTCGCCAAGCCGAAGAAGAAGTCGGTATGGCTAAGGCAGCGAAACCCGGTGTCAAGAAAGTTCGTGGAGGAAGCCGAAACGATCAGCTTGACGAAATTGCCGAACGCATGGGCGATCGACTCAACACTCGGGTGAGTATCAAGTTGGCGAAAACCAAAGGCACGGTCTCTATCGATTTCGCGACGGTGGGTGACCTCAACCGGATTCTTGCTGAGCTAGGCGAACCGGGCTTTAGCTAGGCGACGCTTTCGCGCTCTCGACCAGGGCCGCATACACACCGCCCACGTCAAACCCGGCGGCATCCAGAGCGAGAGCGGTGCTGGAAGTTTCGGTGAGACCCGGCATGGTGCTGGCCTCGAGGAACCAAGGCGTTCCTTCGCTATCGACCATAAAGTCAATCCGTGCGAGGTGGCGCAGGCCCAGAGCGCTAAAGGCGAGCAGAGCGTGATCAGTCACCGTGGCGACAACGGCGGCATCAAGTCGAGCGGGGGTATAAAACCTGGTTGCCCCAGCGGTATACCGAGCTTCGAAATCGTAGTGACCAGAGAGGGGCTCGATTTCGACAGGAGGAATAGCCCGGGGACCATCACCGGTATCAATAATCGGAACGCAGACCTCTGTGCCCACAATGCGTTTTTCTATCACCACACTGTCGGCATAGGTGAAGGCGTGAACCATTGCCTTACGAAGATCATCGGTGGACTCCACCCAGCTCACACCCTGAGCTGAGCCCCCTTGTGCGGGTTTGACCACTAAGGCGACACCGAGGCTTTCGCTCACGGTGGCTAACACGCTCTCGGCACCCAGTTCCCTAAACGCATCCCGCGTCAGGGTGATCGAATCGGGAGTTGCGACCCCTACTCGTTCCACCAATGCTTTGGCCGCCGGCTTATTCCAGGCCAACCGAGCGGCATCGGCGTTGGAGCCCACGTAGGCAATGCCCAACATGTCCAACAAGCCTCGCAGCGCCCCGTCTTCTCCTGAGGCACCATGGAGAACTGGCCACACGACGTCCGGCTTCTCTTCGTGCAGGTAGGCAATCAGACCAGCGTCAGGATCGCGCAGCGTCACGGTGAGCCCGTGCGCCGCCAAACCATCGGCCACCTTCCGACCGGATTTGAGCGAGATGTCTCGCTCATGGGAAATACCTCCCGAGAGAACTAACACGCTGGGTTGTGCGGCCATGACTAGCTCACTTCCGGTGGGGGTGAATCGAGGTTGGCACCCA
>JAFMKX010000004.1:13535-34686 GCA_017852615.1 Pontimonas sp.
GTGGGCAATGTCGCCGCTAACGCTTGTGCCATGGCGTCTCGGCGCTCGTGATACACGCCACGGAACGTATCAATTTGCGCTTTCCAATCGTGGTGCTCGAAGTAATCACTGAGAACCATTTGAGAAAACGAGCTGGGAGACAGGATGGCGGCCTCCGAAGCTAACACGAGCTTATCTCGAATACCGTGCGGGGCGACTACCCAGCCCACGCGCAATCCAGGCGCGAAAGTCTTCGAAAACGAACCCAGATAAATCACACCGGAGTCGTCGACCGAGCGAATTGCCTGGGGAGGCGGTGTATCGAACCAGAGCAGGCCGTAGGGATTATCTTCCACCACCAGAATGTTGTGGGCTTTGGCTATATCGAGTATCTCTAAACGACGCTGAGCCGAAAGAGTCACCCCTGCCGGGTTGTGGAAGTTGGGAATCAGATACAGAAACTTCATCGAAACGGACGCAGCGGAGAGAGCCTCGATGCGCTCCACTAGGGCTTCGGGAACCATCCCGTGCTGATCCATGGCCACGTGTTCAACCCGAGCTTGGTAGGAGCGGAACACACCCATGGCGCCGACATAACTGGGTGACTCAGCCAGAATGGCATCGCCAGGGTTGATAAAGAGTTTGGCGATGAGATCAAGGCCTTGCTGGGACCCGGTGGTCACGACCACCTCGTCAACGCCGGCGCGAATACCTTCGAGGGCCATGATTTCTAGGATGCGCTCACGCAGCGCGGGAAGGCCCTGACCAGACCCATACTGCAAGGCAGTAGCTCCCGCTTCGCTGAGGACTCGATCGACAGAGGATCGAACTTTGTCGAAGGGAAGGGCGGCGACAAACGGCATTCCACCGGCTAGTGACACCACTTCAGGCCGGCTCGCCACAGCAAAAAGCGCGCGCACTTCGCTAGCGCTGAGACCCTCTGCGCGGTCGGCATAGTTATCGAACCACGGGTCCAGCGAAATCCCCGAGCCGGGAGACATCATGGCAACACCTAAGGTTTGTGCGGGCTAAAGCCCTCAGAATACGCGCTATTGACGCGTTTAGCTGAGGAACTCGGCTAAATCGGCCTCCAAGGCGGGCTTGGGCTTCGCACCGATAACCGTCTTGACAACCTCTCCGCCACGGAAAATCTTCATAGTGGGGATCGAGGTGACCTGGTATTTCATGGCTGTTTCCGGGTTGTCGTCCACGTTGAGCTTGACCACATCAATCTTGTCGGCATGCTCGCTGGCGATCTGGTCAAGAATGGGCGACACGGCTCGGCAGGGACCGCACCACTCTGCCCAAAAGTCGACCATGATGGGCTTTTCACTGGCAAGAACCTCGGTGGCAAAGTTTTGATCGGTGACATCGCGAGTAGCGCTCATAGTGTTCTCCTTAGATGAGTGGTGACGGGGTATTCCTGTGGCAAGGATTCCAGATAATGCTGAGCATCCAGTGCTGCAACACATCCCGAACCCGCAGCGGTCACTGCTTGGCGATACGAAGGGTCGATGACATCCCCAGCGGCAAAGACACCTTCAAGGTTGGTTCGGGAGCTGCGCCCGTCCACCTTGATGGTTCCCTCACTGGTGAGCTCTAGCTGGCCATGGACGACATGCGTTCGTGGGTCAGAACCAATAGCGATGAACAGCCCAGAGATGTCAAGCGTTCTCTCGTCACCGGTGATCGTGTCCACGAGACCCACACCCGAGACGAGGTCATCGCCATAGACGTGGGCGACAGTGGCGTTGAGGATGAATTCGATTTTGGGGTCTTGTTCCGCACGCTCTTTCATGACTGCTGAAGCGCGGATATTTTCTGAGCGGTGAATGATGTAGACCTTGTCGGCAAAACGGGTGAGGAACGTAGCTTCTTCCATGGCGGAATCCCCGCCACCGACAACCGCCACGACTTTGTTGCGGTAGAAAGCTCCATCACAGGTGGCACACCAGGAGACCCCGTATCCACTGAGTCGGTCCTCATCTGCCAAGCCGAGTTTCCGGTAGGCCGAGCCCGTTGCCACAATGACACTGCGAGCTTCTACATTCTCGCCATTACCGAGCGTCAGGCTCTTGGTGGGCCCGTCGAGAGAAACGGAAGCAACGTCGTCATAGACGATCTCTGCACCAAAACGCTCCGCCTGCTTTTGCATCTGCATCATGAGTTCCGGTCCCATAATTCCTTCGGGAAAACCGGGGAAATTATCCACATCAGTGGTGTTCATCAGGTCGCCACCGAATTCAACAGAGGACGCGATGACCAGCGGTGCAAGATTTGCTCGGGCGGCGTAGATAGCAGCGGTGTAGCCGGCCGGGCCAGATCCAATAATGACGAGCTCGCGCATGATTCTCCAATTCGTTGCTACCCGATGCAACGCAAGTCTAGGACGAAGTATTCCCAGACTTGCTGCGACCCAGGCGGGAGCCCACGCTTCGGGCCATCTGAAGGAATTCTTGGTTTCGCAGCAGCCAGAGCATGAGCGCGTAGGTGATGACCATGGCGAGGGTAATCAGCACCATAATCAAGGCTGCGTTGGGGGAAGACCCAGCAAGAATCGCGGTTCCCTCGGGGCCGTTGAAGCCCCGCACAATCGCCACTCCGACACCCGAGGAAGGGATTGCCGCTAGGACGTAGGTGACGAAGCTTGTCAGCAGTGGCTTGAGAGACAAACCGCCGAGTTTTGTGCGCAGAACCGCAATGGCGATTAGCGTTTGAATCGTTCCCGCGGCGCTGGCCGAGAGAGCCAGCCCAAAGGCAATCTGACCCACCGGCAGGGTGGATACGAAGAGTGCAAGGGAAATAAAAATGCTGGCTTGGACTAGCTGGAGGAAAAAGGGTGTTCTGGTGTCTTCGAGGGCATAAAACACCCTCTGCACGATAAAGAGCACACTAAAGGCCGTGAGTCCCAGCGCATAGAAGCTAATGACCCATGCCATCGCTTCCATCGTGCTAGCGGTGCCGCCAAATTGGCGGGCGAAGGGCAGGGACACGACAATGAGACCCACCGTGGCCAACACCATAAACAGGCCAATACCGGATACCGAGGAACGGAAGTCTTCGCGCACAGCACTGAGGTTGCCATCCCGCGCATGGGTCGACATGCGTGTGAAATAGGCGGTGGCCAGCGATACAGCCACGACCGAATGAGGCAACATAAAGATCAGCCACGAAAACCGAAGGATTGCCAAACTGGGGGCATCGCCACCGGCCGCGAGCGAAGCGACGTTAGCTTGAACAACCCCGGCGACCTGAGCAACGAGGATCATCCCGAACATCCAGCCCACGGCCTTGCCCGCACGGCTAAGCCCGACTCCTCGCCAGGCAAAGTCGGGACGATATGTCAATCCAGCGCGGCGCCAAAAGGCAAAAAGAATAGTGGCCTGGGCTGCCACTCCAGCGGTCGCGGACCCGGCCAGGACCATGACCATAGTGGAATCCCACTCCAAAGCCCTTCCGGTGTTGACACCGGGAAAAAGAACGGTGAAGGCACCGAGTCCCATCATGGCCACGATGTTGTTCAGTGCTGGAGCCCAGGTGAAAGGACCGAAAACCTTGCGCGCATTCAGAACCTCACTCAGGAGGCTATAGAGCGCATAAAAAAGGACCTGGGGAAGGCACCAATAAGCAAAGGCCGTGGCTAGAGCTATTTCTTCTGCCGTAAAACCGCGCCCATCCCCGCCCGACTGTTGCGCATAGAGCGCGACGAGCGCGGGGGCTAGGAGTGTCGCTATTACGGCCACAGCCAAGAAAATGACGAAGCCTAGAGTCACAATCTTGTTAATGAAGCTTTGGCCGTTGTCGTGATCGAGCCCGGCTTTAACGATGTGGGGAACGAGAACTGCACTGAGTACGCCACCGGCGACGATGGCATAGATGTTATTGGGCAGCTGATTGGCTAGAGCGAAGGTGTCGGCGCCTGCGCCGACCGTTCCCAAGGTCCTCGCCAAAATGATGGCGCTGAGGAACCCCAACACCCGGGACACCACGGTGCCAGAGGCTAAAACAAGACTTGCCCCGCCCAGGGAGGATTCACGCCGCGGCATATCACTCATGCTACGTCCTCGGATTCACGCCGCCGGCGCTGAATAGCCCTCACCAGACCAAAGGTGAAGGTTCCCCCCACCACGATGGCCAGCGAAATGGTGATGAGGCCTTCCCACCCAGCGCGAATCGTGACCGGTATCACGACCATCTCACTGATTGGCTCGCCTCCCATTGATTCCAACCGCAGCTCAACGGGAACCGTTCCATTCGCCAGTGATTGCACCGCTACTAGGGCTCGAGCGGAGCCTTGGGCTGGAATGCTCAGGGTGATGCGGGGATTTTCGACCGCCAGAATTCCCGTCGTGGGGCGAACGAGGAGGTCAACCACCACGGTGGAATCTAAATCATTGAGCACGGTAATGGGTAAGGCGGTCTGATCGGCAAGGACGGTGATGGCGCTACCTTGCTCAATGCGCACCGAATTGTGGAAATCGTGGGAATCGTCTTGGGCGCGAGCCCATTCGCTCGCTAGCCCGTTCGGGTCCTCGCTCCAGGTTGATGAGAGCAGGGCCTGATATCTCGTCCAGCGGCCAAAAACGGCGCTTTCTGGGTCTTGGGCGATGGTGGCGAAAGCCACATCGCTTTCCCACAGCGCTTTGATGGATCCCACGAAGTCCTGCCATGAGCGAGATTGAGGGATGGTGGTGACCCCTGGTAGTTCTTCGGTTGGGGATTCCTGCAGGGGAACCGCCACCGTGGTGGCAACATCCATGTCACTAAACCCGGATAACACACTGGCCAATCGAGGAGCAATGGCGGTGGCGGGAAGCCGCCCGGTACTAAAGGTCAAAATTTCAGGATTGTTGGTGAGTGCCCGATACGCGATGATGCCTTGCGCGCGTTGCAAGTCAGCTTCGGCTTCCAAGACAGTCGGCGCTTGCAGCGCGTTGCGCGCTAGTTCAGAAAGCTGAGCGTCCACGCGGATAATGCGTGCGTCGCCAACGGAGACGACCGCGCGGTCTGAAGGCAAGCTATCGCTGGAGAGCAACACCGCAGAAGCGGATCGAGTGGCAAGCTGAGCTAGCTGGTCATTACTAATGGCTTCGCCATGGACCCAGGGGAATTCGCCCAAACGCGCATACACGAGGGTGTCAATGGCCAGGGAAGCAAGCGGATCGGCATCAGCCCAGGGCAATCCAAACTGGGCAAGTCCCAGTGACCCCAACGTGCTGGCCCACTCGAGAGATTCTGGTGGCGCTAATTCACCTAGCACCGAGATAGAGGTGGTGATTCGAGAATCAATGGCCACGGTGGCCGGGTATTGCTTCACGGCAGCGCTGACTTGGGCCAAAGCCCCACCATCGATGGTCAGCGCCTCGAGTTCTTCTGGCCGAAGCGCCACTCCTCCGGTTGCGGCGGCGGTCAGCGTCACAATAGGTGCGATGTCTGCGGTGCCCAGATCCACACCCTGTGGTCGCAGCACAAGGATTTGGCGTCCGGTGAGTTTGCGCAGCGCCGCCGAAGAGTTCGCGCTATCCGAATAGGTCGTTTCGATACCGAAGATCCCCGCCGGGGAGCGCGCGATATCAGCTTCTTCCCCCTCTCCCACCGGTTGTGTCTCACCGGCCGGAAGAAGCCCGTCGAGCACGCTGGGGTCTAAATCAAAAGGAAGTTCTCGAGATTCCAGCTGGGGAACCTCGGGACTGGTGGAGGTGGCTATTTCTGTGGCGATCGGAGAGCTTTCTCCGCGAATAAAGCGCCTGATTTGGTCTTCGCTAGTGAATGGGTCCTCGGTCAGGGACACCGTGACGCTACCTTCACCCAGGTTTCCCGTCTCATCGGCTCGCAAAAGAATGCTGTAGGTGCCACCTTGCGCAGGATCCAGGATTCCGCCACCGCCGACAATGATGTCAATGCGGGCACTGGAGCGACTTTCCTCTGCCTGTGCCGCAGGAGCACTTATTCCGGCGTGGGTAAGAATTCCGGCTAGGACTAGCGCGGCAAAAACGCCCCTTCTCAGCGGGCGCCAGGGGGAGCGGGGAGGCAACTTATCCACGCCTTAGATTCACCTTCCCCCAAGCTGGCATGCTTCAGAGTCTAGACTCTGAACACTATGACCAGCGTTGCCAATGCAGTAGAAACGCTGCGTTTGGTGACCAGCAAAGAGCCGATCGCAGGCCTTGCACAGGCCTTTTCTCGAGCAGGATACGAATTAGCGCTCGTGGGAGGACCCGTCCGGGATGCCTTTCTGGGGCGCGAGGTCAATGATCTCGATTTCACGACCTCCGCGCGCCCAGACCAGATTGAAAAAATAGTCGCTCCCCTGGCCAAAGCCACCTGGGATGTGGGGCGAGAGTTTGGCACGATTGCCGCTCAAATAGGGGAATTTCGCGTCGAAATCACCACCTACCGCGCTGACTCCTATGACGGGACGAGTAGAAAACCAGAGGTGGTCTTTGGGGACACCCTGGAGGCGGATCTCTTTCGGCGAGACTTCACGATGAACGCGATGGCTCTCACCCTGCCGGAGGTCAAACTGGTGGACCCCTGCGAGGGGCTCACGGATCTCCTGGCGGGAGTGCTGAAGACCCCCATCGCGCCCGAGGAGTCCTTTCACGACGACCCCTTGCGCATGATGCGTGCTGCCCGTTTCGTGAGTCAACTAGGCGCCACGGTCGATCCCGCAACGCTGGCTGCCATGCGGGACATGTCTGCGCGGATTCTTGATATTTCTGCGGAGCGGGTGCGCGATGAACTGCTGCGCATGGTGAGCTCGGATAGTCCTCGAGAGGGTTTGGAGATATTGGTCGACACGGGACTGGCGGAGCATGTGCTGCCGGAATTGCCCGCTTTGCGCCTGGAAAGCGATGAACATGCACACCACAAAGACGTGTATGAACACACTCTGACCGTTGTGGATCAGGCAATTTCGGAAGAAAAACGCCGTAATCCTGGTGCGCCACCGGATGTCACGCTGCGCCTTGCCGCACTCCTGCACGACATTGGAAAGCCCGCCACGCGGCGTTTCGAGCCAGGGGGAACGGTCACGTTTTATCACCACGATGTCGTGGGAGCGAAACTTGCCACCAAGCGGCTTAAAGCCCTGCGCCTAGATAAAGACACCATCAACTCGGTGGCCACTCTGATTGAACTCCACTTGAGGTTCTTTGGCTATGCGGATTCAGCGTGGTCGGATTCAGCGGTCCGCCGTTACGTCCGAGACGCCGGAAGCGAACTCGATCGCCTCCATATTGTGGTGCGGGCTGATGTGACCACCCGAAACCAGAGAAAAGCAGACCGACTGTCGTTTGCCTACGACGATCTAGAGGCCCGCATCGCTGCGCTTGCCGAACAAGAAGAGCTTCAGGCGATGCGACCAGATTTGGATGGCGAAGCCATCATGAAGGTTCTGGGCATCGGTCCTGGTCGTGAGGTGGGGGAGGCGTACCGATTCCTCCTGGAAGTGCGCCTCGACGAGGGTGAAATCGGAGAAGAAGCGGCTACGCAGCGACTCCTGGAGTGGTGGGCTAAGCGATAGCGCTGTTGCCATGGTCCAGCGGTTGCCTCTAGACTGTGGCGGTTGCCTAGTCTTCGACCGGGCACCAGCACTAATCCCTCCTGTTGCAGAAATTCTGTAACCGCTAGTCCGAAGGAGGTGGGGTAGCCGTGCACAATTATGAACTCATGGTCATTCTCGACCCAGAGACCGAAGAGCGAACCGTTGCTCCCAGCCTGGACGCGTTTCTTGAGGTCATCCGTAAGGATGGCGGCTCAATCGACAACGTGGACATCTGGGGAAAGCGCCGTTTGGCTTATGAAATCCAGAAGAAGACCGAAGGTATTTATGCCGTGGTTAACTTCACGTCCTCTCCTGACGCCACCGCCGAATTGGATCGCCAGCTGCGCTTGAGCGAAGCTGTCATGCGGACCAAGGTCATGCGCCAGGAAGAAGCCGTCGTCAGCCTGGGAGCACCCGAAGAGTCTCCGGTTGCCCAGCGTGTATCCCTCTCTGGCGGCAACAAGCGCCGCAAGTCGGAGTAAATCATGGCGGGCGAAACCATCATCACGGTGGTCGGCAACCTCACAGCCGACCCGGAACTTCGCTACACCCAAAACGGTGTAGCCGTGGCGAACTTCACCATTGCCTCCACCCCCAGAAACTTTGATCGTCAATCAGGTGAGTGGAAAGACGGCGACGCATTGTTCATGCGCGCTAGCGTGTGGCGTGAATTCGCTGAGCACGTAGCATCGTCACTCACTAAGGGTTCTCGCGTAGTGGCCACGGGCCGCCTGCGTCAGCGCTCGTATGAGACCAAAGAGGGCGAAAAGCGCACGTCGATCGAACTTGAGATTGATGACATTGGCCCCAGCCTTCGTTACGCAACCGCACAGGTGCAACGCCAGTCCAGCGGCGCACGCACGGGCGGTGCCGTCGAAGATTCCTGGAGCGCTCCTGCTGCAGGTGGCGCAACCCAAGATCCTTGGGCGAATGCTGCACCAGCCGAAGCCGCGCCTATCGAGGACGCACCCTTCTAACAACGACCTTGAGGCTGGCTAGTCACACTAGTGAGCCCGGAAACAGAGAGAACAGACACCATGGCAGGAAAATCCAGCGGCGACCGCCGCAAACCACGCGGAGTGAAGGGCGGAAAGCCTCAGGCGCCCGTCAAGCCGATCACCGTAGGCGTTATTGACTACAAAGACGTATCTACTTTGCGTCGATTCATTTCCGAGCGCGGAAAAATCCGCGCACGCCGCATTACGGGCGTTTCGGTTCAGGAGCAACGTTTGCTCGCTAAGGCAATCAAGAATGCGCGCGAAATGGCTTTGTTGCCATACGCCGGCGCGGGACGCTAAGGAGCGAGATTATGGCAAAGCTCATTTTGACTAATGAAGTAGCGGGACTGGGTTCACCCGGTGACGTAGTGGACGTGAAGAACGGCTATGCCCGTAACTTCTTGATCCCCCAGGGGTTCGCTGTTGCGTGGAGCAACGGTGGACAGAAGCAGGTTGATCAGATTAAGAACGCCCGTGCAGCCAAAGTATTGGCTACGCAGGAAGAAGCTGATGCCCTGAAAGCCTCACTGGAGAAAGCGCCAATCAAGATTATGGTGCGCGCGGGTAAAGAGGGACGCCTTTTCGGTTCCGTTACCCGTAACGACGTGGTGGCAGCAATCGAAGCTGCGGGAATCAAGGGTGTTGACAAGCGCTCCATTGATATCCCAGCGCCGATCAAGTCCACCGGTGAAGCAGAAGCAGTCATTGCCCTGCACGCAGGTGTGGTGGCCAAGGTCACACTAGCGGTGGTTGCCGAAAAGTAGACCTTTACCCACGCTTAAGAGGCCCTCCTACGCGGAGGGCCTCTTTTCGTTGTAGGGGGGTTTTTCCACATAACACCCCGGCATGCGCTTAACTCTAAAGCGGTACTTTATACAGATTATCTCTGGTCTCAATGTGAAAATTAAACTTAGGTAAATCAATATTTATGACCAAAAATTGGCCGTTTCGCCTCCTCATAATCCCCAGTTTGTCCACAGGCCCTTCGGCGTTTCCGGCAAGTTATCCCCAGTTGAGTCCACAGGCCTAATTGTGGTGTTGGGCCGGGGAACCTAAGGTGTGAAGAGAGCTTGCAGCAAAGCCCCCGCAGGGGTCCAGTCGAGTCTTACTGAGTGTCGGTCGATGCTGATAGACCTAAGTAAGTGAGCATGAAATAGCGGTACTTGTGGTGTGCCGAAAACGGAGGAGGGTGACATGTCGATAGCGCAGCTGGGAATTGTTCCAGAACCCGCCTCGGAGCGCACCTATGGCGGGGATCGAACCCCACCGCACGACCTCCTGGCGGAGCAAAGCACCCTGGGTGGAATGCTTCTGAGCAAGGACGCTGTGGCTGACGTTATTGAAGTTTTGCGCGGGAAAGACTTTTACCAGCCCAAGCACGAAATCATTTATGACGCCGTGTTGAATCTGTATTCCCACGGTGAGCCCACGGATGTCATCACCGTGACCGAAGAGCTCACCAAGACCGGCATGCTCTCGCGTGCTGGTGGAGTGGATTACTTGCACACCATCGTCTCTGGTGTGCCTACGGCGGCAAGTGCGGGGCACTACGCGTCCATCGTTGCGGATAAGGCGGTGTTGCGCAGGCTCGTGGATGCGGGAACACGTATCGCGAATATGGGCTACGCCAGCGAGGGTGAAGTGACTGATTTGGTCAACCACGCTCAGACTGAGATTTACCAGGTGGCTGGAGGTGTGGAAGCCGAGGATTATGTTCCCCTGACTGATGCGGTGACCTCGGCAGTAGATGAGATTGAGGCGGCTCGAGGTCGGGACGGACAAATGGTGGGAGTTCCCACGGGATTTGCCGACCTAGATTCGTTGACCAACGGGTTACACAAAGGCCAACTGATATTGATCGCGGCTCGTCCCGCGTTGGGTAAGTCGACTCTCGCGCTTGACCTAGCTCGATCTGCTGCTATCCGACACAAAATGCCCACCATCTTCTTTTCCCTGGAAATGGGTAAAGCAGAGATCGCCATGCGATTGCTCTCGGCAGAAACCACGATTCCTTTGCAGAAAATGCGCAAAGGAAATGTTGAAGCCAATGACTGGAAGTCGATCGCTGCTACGCGAGGACGGATCGAATCCGCGCCGTTGTATATCGATGACTCCCCCAATATGACGTTGGTGGAAATTCGGGCCAAGTGTCGCAGGCTCAAACAGCGGGTGGGTTTGCAGTTGATCGTGATCGATTATCTACAGCTGATGACCTCGGGTAAGCGAGTGGAATCGCGCCAACAAGAAGTCAGCGAATTCTCTCGGGCTCTCAAGTTGCTCTCCAAAGAGCTCCAAGTTCCCGTCGTGGCGCTATCCCAGCTCAACCGTGGCCCAGAGCAGCGCTCCGATAAAAAACCACAGCTTTCTGACCTGCGGGAATCAGGGTCGCTGGAGCAGGATGCTGACTTAGTCATCCTGTTGCACCGCGAGAGCGCATACGAGCGGGATAACCCGCGAGCTGGTGAAGCAGATTTGATTGTTGCTAAGCACAGAAACGGCCCCACCGACACGATTCTTGTGGGTTTCCAGGGCCAGTATTCGCGCTTTGCGGATATGCCCAAGACCTAGCCGTCGCCTCCAGGTGTCGACGCCAGATACGCTGGTGGCGTGAGCGACGCATCCAGGCTGAAATCAAGCCCACTTCCCTATTTTGTGGTCTCCCTGACTCGGGCAGGAATTCTGCTGATTACCGGGGCCGTGATTACTTTCACTCAGGACCACGGGGCATTGTTTGGCCTGGTCTCCCTGGGGATTATGGCTACCGTCACCGGGGTTGCGCTAGGAATTCTGGGGTGGGGACTCCCCGCTCGTCATGGAGCTAAAGGACTGCATCAATGGCAGGCGCTTGTGTCCCTCGCGGTGGGTGTTCTGGCTCTGGCTTTGGCTGATGCGGGCATCATGCTCTTGCTCTGGGCCATCGTGTTTTGGGCACTTCTTACCGGGGTGGGAGAGATCTTCACCGGATGGCGGGCTCTTCGCCACACTCCGCTTCGACGCGACTGGTTAGTCCAGGGCAGCCTCACGACTTTGCTAGCCCTGGTGGTTATCCCCCAAGCAAGCGACAGTGTGGCCGTGGTCGGTTTCTTAGGTTCCTGGGCTATCGTCCAGGGTGTCTACCTCAGTATTGCTGGCATCAGTCAGAGAAGCGCTGAACACGAAGGGGCGTCATGACCAACACACCGAGTAAGCGAGAAATGCTGCGGCCACTGGAATATGTGATGCTCGCTGGCCTCGCCGCCTTATTTGCAGGCCTGGTTGTGTTAATGGTCACTCGGGATGTTGGCATCAGCGTCATCGTCGCCGGACTGGTGTTTGTTGTGGTCACCATCGGGATTGCCATGCTCGTCTTGGCCATTTCGCCCAATGCCACCCCCGAGGGTGAGCGTGAAGCTCCTGGAACAGGTAACGACTAAGTTCTAGTCGAGATAGTCGACCAGTGAGCTAGCTAGCCCGACATAGGTCTGTGGGCTTAGGTCTCGCAAGCTCTTCTTGGCGGTCTCAGAAATATCCAGCTTGGCAATAAAAGCACTGAGCTCCTCGGCCCCTACTTTGTGACCGCGGGTGAGTTCTTTCACCACGGCATAGGGGTCTTGAAGCGAGGAGGATCCTCGGACAATTTCGGCACGAATCACCATTTGGATAGCTTCTGCCAGCACTTCCTCGTTGGCAGCGAGGTCTGCAGCAAGTGCTGCGGAGTTGAGAGCGATATCTCCGAGGCCTTTGTGGATATTGGTCAGAGCCAATAGTGAATGCCCGAATGCCACACCTAAGTTGCGCAGGGTGGAGGAATCCGTGAGATCACGTTGCAGCCTGGTGGTCACCAAGGTGGAGGCGAGGCTATCGAGAAGAGCGCTCGATATTTCCAGATTGGCTTCCGCGTTTTCGAAGCGAATGGGATTGATCTTGTGGGGCATGGTGGATGAACCCGTGGCACCGGGTTCGGGGATTTGGGTCAGATATCCCAGAGAAATATAGGTCCAGATATCGGTGCAGAGATTGTGAAGTATTCGATTGCCGTGCGCGAGAGTAGTGAGAAGCTCTGCCAGAGCATCGTGTGACTCTATTTGGGTGGTCAGCGGGTTCCAGCTCAAGCCCAGACCCTCAACGAATGTCTTGCTCACCACGGGCCAATTCACAGCGGGTTCGGCCACGACGTGGGCGGAGAAGGTTCCGGTGGCGCCACTAAATTTAGCCAGATAAGGGATTGCCTCGAGGCGCCCTGCGATACCGGTGAGCCGATGGGCAAAGACGGCAATTTCCTTACCCATGGTGGTGGGGGTAGCGGGTTGCCCGTGGGTGCGCGAGAGCATCGGCTCATCGCGCCACTGCTGGGCAAGGTTCTTCAGGGATTGCTGAACCTGAGAAAAAGCGGGGGTAAAGACCTCGCTCATGGCACCTTGGGTGACAAGAGCATAGGAAACGTTGTTGATGTCCTCGCTGGTGCAGCCAAAGTGGACTAATTCGGCCAGGGAATCGAGGCCCTGTTCGGAGAGCACATCACGGACGAAATACTCCACTGCTTTGACGTCGTGGCGGGTCGTGGCTTCATACCCGGCGATGATCTCGAGGTGGCTAGGCCCAAAGTGTTCGACAACGCCCCGCAGTGCCGTAATGGTGTCAGCGGGAAGGGGGGTCGTTCCTGCGACGCCTTCGTGGCACAACGTGATGAGCCATTCAATTTCAACGCGAACTCGTGCGCGGTTGAGCGCAGCTTCAGAGAAAAATTCCCCTAATTCTTGGGTGGCTTCTCTATATCGGCCATCGAGTGGGCTCAATGGTTGGTGGCCGAGATGTGACATGGTCACCTTCCTTCTGGGAGAACTCCCACTCCCTATTCTTCCCTAATTCTGTGTTGTCCACGAGGTGCCACCCCACGGTGACTCACTTCGCCCGAGCCTGGAAGGCACTGCGCCTGGGGTGAACAGTCCAGGATGCGCGAGAAAGAGGTAACGAAGGGAGAACTCGTGGAAGAAAGTGCTCGCTGGATTGCTCAGGAAGAGGCGAGCGTTCTGCGCAGCGTAGCCAGTGAAGTAGCAACCCACCTGATGGGGCAGAGATGGCGCTCCCCCGCTCGTGACCGCGCGCAAGCCCGTGGTGAGGAGCTTGAATTCTCTGTGCTTGCCTGCGCCCGTGATTTAGAAATATGGGCCCAGCACGCGGATAGTGCCTCCGTGGGCTTGCCGGGGATATGAGTCAGGATTTATGGATCTATGGACCCGGTTCCCTGTGGGTCTGTGAAGATGACGTCTTAGCGTTGGCAGAGGCAGCCAGGCGCTGGAGTCTCACCTTGGAGCACTCCGCTGCGCGCCTGGCCAGCATCGACACCACACGCTCCGTGGCCGAGTTGCACCAGGTCTGGGCTTCGGTGAGGGCCGAAGACCTTAATCCACTACGGGCGCGAATCCACATGCTCGCCGAAGATGCAAAGTGGCTACACACTGCGTTGATGGCCTACGCAGCGCAGGTGGCCAGCACCGAACGTGCCCGCGTCGCCACATTTGACATTCCGCGAGAGAGTGTGCTGGCGCTGATGGTGGTTTCGGCAACGCGGTATTTTCCTAAAACCTTGCCCTCGTCATGGGGTGTGCAAGAAGCGGCCTTATCGGCACTCCACGGCGACGTGCCGCCTGGCGAGATCAAAATCACCCGAGTTAGTGCGAGTTCTCCTGCGCCAGTGTCGCGCGCGATCACGGTGGAGGATCGAATAGGGCGAATACCGCCGGGGGAACATCCGATTCGTATTGAGAAATACCGCCAGAGCAATGGCACCACAGAGGTGGATGTGTATATCGCTGGAACTCAGGAATGGAGCGTGGGCACGAGCGCCAACCCCTTTGACATGGAGAGCAATATTGCGCTGATCGCGGGAGTCTCAGCCGCCTCGTTGGTGGCCGTGGAATTAGCTATGAAACACGCCGGGGTTCGCCAGGGTGATCGGGTGAGCTTTGTGGGGCATTCCCAAGGTGGTCTTATCGCTGCTCGATTGGCGGAATCGGGTCGGTACCAGACTTCGGGTTTGCTCACCGTGGGCGCGCCTCTAGGAACAGCGCCCATTCGTGGTGACTACCCCTCTCTTGCCCTGGAGCACAGGGATGACCTTGTGCCTGAGCTCGGTGGCCACCAGCAGGAGAGTCGTATCACCACCGTGCACAGCGATAGCGGTGCATTTCCGGGAGATGTGGTCGCAGCTCACGCCAAGGACTCCTATCTCGAAACCGCGAGGGCGGTAGACGACTCCCCCGCTTCACAACACTTGCCCGCGATGCCGACGTCGCCGGGCACCGCGACACCCGAGTTCTTTTCTGCTCATCGAGCAGGGGGACGCTAGCGGCGGGTTTTGACCAGTGGTCGCAGAAGCATCCCGATGATCCACCCTGCGAGGCTCAGAACAAGGGCTCCGATAATGCCCCAGTAGAAGTCTTGAACAAAGAGACCAAAACCCAGCCATTCGGACACCACGGTGACCAGCAGTAAGAGCACTGCGTTGACCACGAGGGAAATTAAGCCCAGGGTCAAAATGTAGATAGGGAAGGCAACAATGCGAATCGCGTTGCCGATAATGCCGTTGATGAGACCAAAAATAAGGGCAATCAGCAGGTAGCTCAGAATTAATTCGAGGCTTGGCCCACCCACCACTACCGGCTCGCCTTCGGCGTAGGGAACCATGCTCAGGCCTGGCACAATCCATACAGCGATAGCCAGTGCACAGGAGTTAACTACTAACCGAACTAAGAAACGAAGCATGCTTTAACTATGCCCTGCCCGGGGGTCAAACGCGAATGCGTAGTGGGAGTCCCACGGCAAAGACCCGAAGTCGTTGTGGGGAACCAATGGCCCACACTCCCTGCGAGCGCTACTAGATTAGACGCATGCCTTACACGGACGCCACGCTGAGCCTGTTGGCACCGGATGGAACTCTGGTCACCAATGACCGCAACGAGATGTATCACCAGGCAATCTCGCACCTGAGCGAAGCGGACTTCCGAGAGTTCTACCGAGTCATGCGGGTGGTTCGCCGATTCGATATTGAAGCAGGCAATCTTCAGCGCCAGGGTCAGATGGCACTGTGGGTCCCCAGCATTGGCCAAGAGGGCGCTCAGGTGGGTTCGGCGTTTGCTACGCGATCGCAAGACCACATTTTCCCCGCCTACCGCGAACATGCCGTGGGATATATCCGAGGCCTAGACCTCATCAACATCATTCGGATGCTCCGCGGTGTTACCCACGGCGGCTGGAATCCCAAGGAAACCAATAACTTCCACCTCTACACCCTGGTAATTGGATCCCACACCCTGCATGCCACCGGGTACGCGATGGGGATTGGTTTTGATGGAGCCTGCTCCACGGGCGCACTCGAGGAAGACCAGGCAGTGTTGGTCTACTTCGGCGATGGCGCCACGAGCCAGGGGGATACCAATGAAGCCATGGTGTTTGCGCAGAGCTACCAAACACCGCAGGTTTTCTTCTTGCAGAACAACCACTGGGCAATTTCCGTGCCGGTGCGTGTCCAGTCACGAACTCCGCTCTTTGAGCGAGCAGCTGGCTTTGGGTTACCCAGTATTCAAATCGATGGCAATGACGTGCTGATGAGTTACGCCGCTACTCGCCTGAGCATGGACGCCGCTCGCTCTGGGCAAGGCCCGCATTTCATTGAGGCCCTGACCTATCGGATCGGCGCCCACACGACCAGTGATGACCCCACCAAGTATCGCGATGAAGATGAATTGGCGTTTTGGCAGGCACGCGATCCCATCGATCGCTTCCGCACCTATCTCACCAGCCTCGGTGTGGAGCAGGCGTTTTTCGATCAGGTCGAAGTGGAGGCTGAAGACCACGCCTCTGATATTCGGGCCCGCACCATGGCGCTCGAGTCACCACCTGCTTCTGAGATCTTTGCCCATGTCTTTACCGATGACCATGCAGGAATTACGGCAGAAGCGGCGTGGCTAGAAGAGTATTTGGCCTCGTTTGAGGAGGGATCTTCGTGAGAGAGCTCCCCTTAGCAAAGGCCATCAATGAGGGTCTGCGAGCTGCGATGCTCGCCGATAGTTCCGTGATGCTCATGGGCGAGGACATTGCCCAGCTAGGCGGTGTGTTCCGGGTTACCGAGGGGCTGCAGGAACAGTTTGGCCCCAGCCGCGTGGTGGATACGCCTCTTGCGGAAGCCGGAATTGTCGGAACCGCCATTGGTTTGGCGATGCGCGGGTATAAGCCAGTGTGTGAAATTCAGTTCGATGGCTTTGTCTACCCAGCCTTTGATCAAATCGTCACCCAGTTGGCCAAACTGACGTCGCGTCACGAGGGCACTCAGGCTTTTCCCGTAGTGATTCGCATTCCCTATGGCGGCCACATTGGCGCTATTGAGCACCACCAAGAAAGCCCAGAAGCGTATTTTGCTCACACCGCTGGGTTGCGAGTGATTTCGCCCGCCACCCCCCACGACGCCTATTGGATGATTCAGGATGCGATTGCGTCTTCTGACCCGGTGATCTTCTTAGAACCCAAGAGCCGCTATTGGCACAAGGGACAAGTTGACGTTGAGGTTCCAGGCCTGGCGATGAATCAAGCAGAAATCGCTCGTGTGGGTCGAGATGTGACCCTCATCGGCCACGGTGCCGCCGTGGCGATGATGCAGCAGGCTGCCGATATTGCCGAAGGCGAAGGAATCAGTATCGAAGTGATAAACCTTCGATCCCTTTCACCCCTGGACATGGACACGGTGATGGAGTCGGTTCGCAAAACGACCCGGGCAGTGGTGGTCCAGGAAGCCCCCGGCAACGCAAGCCTTGGTAGCGAAGTGGCGGCCACTCTGGCCGAACAAGCGTTTTATGTCATGCAGGCTCCTGTGCTTCGGGTGAGCGGATTCAACGCACCGTTCCCGCCAGCCGGGCTGGAAAGCATCTACTTGCCCGATACTGATCGCATATTGGACGCCGTGGATCGAAGCATGGCTTACTGATGCTGCAGGAGAAGGAGTAATCATGGCGGATTTCACATTTCCTCTGCCCGATGTCGGTGAGGGTCTCACCGAAGCCGAAATTGTGTCCTGGCATGTCAAGCCAGGCGACCCCATCGCGGTCAATCAAGTCGTATGCGAAATCGAAACGGCTAAGTCTTTGGTCGAGCTGCCATCCCCCTTTAGTGGTGTGGTGAAAGAGCTCCTGGTTGCTGAGGGCGACACGGTCCAAGTGGGGTCCCCCATCATTTCTGTTACTGGCGAAGGGGCCGATGAGCCCGCTGCACCCGATACGGGAGTCACCGAGGCGGTAAGCGACACCACGGCGAGCGTTTCTAGTGAAGGCGACTCAGGCAAGGTGGCAAACCTTGTGGGCTATGGAGCAGGAGATGATCACGCCACTTCTCGACGCCGTCGATACGCTCGGGCCACACCAGCGGAAGCTCCCGCAATGGCGCCTTCGGCACCGGTGAGCGCGCCTGTTGCCCAAGCGATGCCGATTATTGCTAAACCCCCTATTCGCAAGCTTGCGAAAGACTTGGGCGTTGATTTAGCCAGCGTCTTACCCACGGGGGTTGCCGGGGAAATCCTGCGCGAAGATGTGGTTCGCCAGGCCGAACAAGCCACCGTGTTCAAAAACATCGAAACCCCTGCGTGGCCCGAAAACCGGGAAGACCGCATCCCCGTCAAGGGTGTGCGCAAAGCCATCGCCAACGCCATGGTCAAGAGCATGTTCTCAGCACCGCACGTTTCTGTCTTCGTCGATGTTGACGCCACACGAACGATGGATTTTGTGAAGAGATTGAAAGCGTCCCCTGACTTTGCCGGAATCAAGGTGTCGCCCTTGCTGGTGATGGTCAAGGCGATGATTTGGGCGGTTCAGCGAAACCCCACGGTTAATTCAACCTGGACTGACGAGGAAATCCTCGTCCACCACTATGTGAACCTTGGGGTTGCTGCCGCAACACCCAGGGGTCTCATTGTGCCCAACGTCAAGGAGGCTCACACGTTGAGTCTTCGAGAGTTGGCCATGGCCTTGGAGAAACTCACCGTCACCGCGCGCGATGGCAAAACGACGCCGGAAGAAATGTCGGGTGGCACCATCACGATTACCAACCTGGGTTCGTTTGGGGTGGACACCGGCACACCGATTTTGAATCCTGGCGAGGTCACGATCGTGGCGCTGGGCACCATTAAGCCCAAACCCTGGATTGTCGAGGGCGAAGTGCGCTCCCGGATGGTGACCACGGTGGCAGCGAGCTTTGATCACCGAGTGGTGGATGGCGATGTGGCGTCCCGCTTTGTCGCTGATGTGGCCAGTGTTATGGAGGAACCCGCTCTCCTGCTTGATTGATTTTGACAATCATTATCAATAAGGGTTATGCTCTGTGGCATGAAGCTCACGAGAAATGGACGCCAGTGGGGGGCTATGGTCTCACTCGCCGCAATGCTCACGGTTGCTGGATGTAGCGCAGCCGGCGGGGAGATTGTCCAGGCAGGCTCTGTACTGACCGACTCTGCAGAGAATGACTTTGCGCCGAGCGTGGTGGTGACCACGACCATTCTGGGCAGTGTGGTTAGTGATATTGCGACCTGTGCGGTGGGCGATGACTCCCGTGTCGCCGTGTTGATGCCACTGGGAGCAGATCCACATGATTTTCAAGCATCCTCAGCGCAAGTGGCCCAGATGGCTAAGGCTGATCTGATTGTGGCCAACGGCCTGGGTCTTGAAGAGGGCATGCTCGATGCCCTCGAGAACATCGAAGCCGATGGTGGAGTGGTGATGGAGATCGCCTCGCTTCTCGACCCGCTTCCTCTGGGTAACTTAGACGGGCATGTGGAAGATGATCATGACGACCACGCCGAGGACGACCAGGAGCTAGAAGACCCTGCCGCAGAGGAAGAGGCGCATGACCACGGCGACTTTGATCCACACTTCTGGTTCGACATGGAACGTATGGCACAGGCGGCAGAACTTATTGGCGCTGAACTTGCCCTGACCGGTGGCGAAGCATACGAAACCTGCGGTGTGAGCGTTGCCGCCGACATTCGCGCCACGGAACTAGATGTCATCACCACCCTTGAGGAGATTCCGGAACGCGACCGTATTTTGGTCACCGACCATGATTCCCTGGGCTACTTTGCCACCCGCTACGACTTCCGCATTGTGGGTGTTGTTATTCCCGGTGGTTCCACGTTGGGTGAAACAAACTCGCAGGAACTCGCTGCTCTGGTTGCCACGATGACAACAGAGAATGTCGCCGCGATCTTTGGCGACACCGCAACCAATAGTGAACTCTTGGATGTCCTCGCCAGTGAGTTAGATAGCGACGTGAGTGTCATCCAGCTTTATGTCGGAAGCCTCGGCGGCCCGGGCTCAGGTGCTGAAACGTATCAAGAGATGATGCTGATCAACGCAGCTCTCATCGCGCAGGGCCTGAGCTAGCGAAACCTGGAAGACTATTTCTATGGAGTGGTGGAGTGCCCCGTTTGAGCTTGCTTTTCAACAGCGAGCTCTCTTAGGCGGCATTCTTGCCGCCTTGATGGCTTCCACCGTCGGAACCTGGCTGGTGTTGCGGGGCATGAGCTTCTTTGGTGATGCTTTCGTCCACGGTGTGATTCCTGGCGTTGCTGCTGCCGTAGTGCTCGATATCAACCCCCTGCTGGGAGCCGCTGTGGCTGCAGCCGTCATGGTTGCCGCGATTGAGCTCGTTCAACGCAAGACAATTCTGGGTGAGGACACCTCTATAGGCCTGTTGTTTGTGGGAATGTTGGCCCTGGGTGTGGTGATCATTTCCCAACTCGATTCTTATGCCGGAAGTTTGACCAGCATTCTCTTTGGTGATGCTCTGGGTGTCAGTAATGCCGATATCGTCTCGCAACTCGTTGTTCTTGCCGCCGTGCTCGTCATTTCCCTGGTGTTGTATCGACCCTTAGTGGCACTGAGCTTGAACCGAGATAAAGCTGAGTTACTGGGTATGCGACCAGGGTTGGCTCACGCAGCCTTACTCGTTCTGATTGCGCTTGCCGTGATCGGCAGCTACCAATCGGTGGGAACGTTGTTGGTCTTTGGCTTACTGGTGGGCCCCCCTGCCACTGCAAGTCTTCTTTCCCGCACTATTTCGCGCATGATGCTCATTGCTGCAGGTGTGGGCGTTTTCTCCGTGTGGATTGGCTTGACGCTGAGTTACTACCTGGGAACCGCAGCCTCGGCAACGATGGCCCTGGTTCCGATCGTGTTGTTTTTCCTAGTGCTCACCACTCAACAGGTGATCTCAGGCCTGAGAGCCAAGGTGGTCTCATGACCACTGTGGTGAAGGGCTCGGGTGTGGTGGTGATGCGCGATGGGGTCACCGCGCTCCAGGCATCTGATTTCACGATTCCTACCGCAAAAATCACCGCCATTATTGGCCCGAATGGCAGCGGCAAATCGACGCTGCTCCATGCCATGACCGGACTATTAGATATTGACGCTGGCACGCTTTCGGTACTGGGAAAGACACCTCAGGCCGCGCGCACCAAGGTGGCTTATGTGTTGCAACACATGAACGTCCACCCCGGTATCCCCATGACGGTGCGCGAAGTAGTGATGATGGGCCGCTACCCAGGCCTAGGGTTACTGCGTCGCCCTAGCGCGCACGATCGCGCCAGTGTCAACGAAGCCATGGCATT
>JAFMKX010000004.1:34957-45286 GCA_017852615.1 Pontimonas sp.
GCCAACGGCCCCCCGGAAACTGTTCTCACGCCGGAGAATCTTGCCACCGCCTATGGTTTGGGCCGTTTACACCCCGAGAACATGGACCCATCAGGTCCGCTCGATGATGCTTATGAAACCGACCACCACCATGACCTCGAGGGATAGAGCAGTGAAACGCAATACGAAACAGCGCGAAGAAGTGTGGGAAGCGCTAGAGGCTGCTCCAGGGTTCGTGAGTGCACAGAATCTTCATCAAACCTTGCGCGAGGCAGGCTCCAGCATTGGACTAGCTACCGTTTATCGCAGCCTTAACGCACTTTCCGACGAGGGGAATGCAGACTCCCTCTCCCTGGAGGGCGAGAATCTGTATCGGGCATGTTCCCCGGGCCACCATCACCATGTGATTTGCCGGGAATGTGGCACCACGAAAGAGATTGAGGCTAGTGCGGTGGAATCGTGGGCCGCGTCCGTGGCAGCCGAGCACGGATATGCGCAGCCCCAGCACATTGTGGACATTTTTGGCCTGTGCCCTGAGTGCCAATCAGGGGTTGCTCCCACGGGCTCGAACGCGTAAGGTTAGTCCTTGGTTAAGCGGAATTCCGCTTTTCTCTGTACGCACGGTGGCGTCTCTTCGTATCGAAGAACACCATTGTTCGCGTGCCGACAAGTGACCTTGGGTAGGGCAATAGCCCTACGGTAGCCATAACAGGAGGAAACATGGCAGCAGTCTGCCAAGTGACCGGAGCCACACCTGGTTTCGGACATGCAATTTCGCACTCGCACCGCCGCACGAAGCGCCGGTTCGATCCCAATATCCAGAAGAAGACCTATTACGTGCCTTCCTTGAAGCGCAACGTAACCCTGACCCTGTCGGCCAAGGGCATCAAGACTATTGATGCTCGTGGCATTGAGTCTGTCGTGAGTGAGCTTCTTGCTCGTGGGGAGAAAATCTAATGGCAAAAGCACAGGACGTGAGGCCCATCATCAAGATGCGCTCCACCGCTGGCACGGGATACACCTACGTAACCCGCAAGAACCGTCGTAACGACCCAGACCGTTTGGTACTGAAGAAGTATGACCCCGTAGTGCGCAAGCACGTTGAATTCCGCGAGGAGCGCTAAAGCATGGCAAAGAAAAGCAAGATTGCGCGCAATGAACAGCGCAAAGTAATCGTCGCACGGTACGCCGAGAAGCGATTGGAACTGAAGAAGGCCTTGGTTGACCCCAATGGCACCGATGAATCGCGTGAAGCAGCGCGCGTGGGGCTCCAGAAGCTTCCTCGTAATGCTTCGCCTGTGCGCGTGCGTGGCCGCGACTCTATCGATGGCCGCCCTCGTGGTTTCCTGAGCAAATACGGTGTTTCTCGTGTCCGTTTCCGCGAAATGGCACACCGGGGCGAATTACCGGGCATTACCAAGTCCAGCTGGTAGTTTTTTGGTGGCTCGGAAGCGATTTTGGGCCGAGCCGGAATACCTATCCAAGTCCTAGGAGGACACAAATATGAATCGCTCAGAACTTGTTGCCGCAGTAGCGGAACACACTGGCCACAGCCAGGCAGCAGTAAACGGCGTTGTTGACGCTATTTTCACCGTGGTGTCCAAAGAAGTTGCCGCTGGCAACAAGGTCACCATTCCAGGTTGGGTCTCCTTCGACCGCACTCACCGTGCAGCTCGTCAGGGCCGTAACCCCCAGACCGGTGCAACGATTCAGATCGCTGCATCCAAGAGCGTCAAGGTTTCTGCTGGTAGCAAGCTGAAGGCTGCTGTCAAGTAGTAACAGACACACTCGAGATGAGGGATGGCCACTGATGGCCATCCCTCATTCGTTTAACGGCGTCTGGCTGTGACCCAGGGTCTCTCGCCTAGGCTTTCGGTGTGAACACCCGCTTGCTCCCCGCACTGACGAGCGTTTTCTTTCTGTTGCTCATCGGGCTCAGCGCTGCGTTACTGGCAGGCCTTGCCACCGGTGGTGGAGCCCAACCCCTGTTGTTAGCTGATCCCGGCGCGATAGCGCGCTATGGGCTTCCTAGTGCCACGGCCCTGGTTCATCTGGGTGCCGCGTTGTCGATCGGGAGCCTGATGATGGCGGCACTGGTCATCAGCTCAAAAGATGCGGCCTTTAACTCGTCGTTGGTCGTGGCGGCTATTGGGGCAGGCCTGACTACTGTGGCGTCCGTGTTTTCTGCCTTCTTCACGTTTGCGATTATTTATGTCGAACCGGTGAGCTTCGATCAACGCTTTGGCGAGGTGCTTTGGCTGTATCTCGGGGGCACGGAAGTGGGCCGAGCCTGGTTAGTCACTATCGCGCTTTCTGCCCTGGTGACGGTGTTGGTGGTGATGGTCCGCAGTTTCGTCGGCGTCTTTGTCGCGGGATTGCTCGCGGTGGCCTCCTTGTGGCCGCTGGCTGAGCAGGGACATGCTGCGGGCACGGCCAATCACGAAGCAGCGGTCAGCGCTTCTTTCACCCACAGCGTGTTTGCTGCGATGTGGATTGGTGGGCTTGCCATGGTGGCCGTTATCGCCTGGAGCCACAAACCCCCGGCACAGAAGTTTCACACCGTGCTGTCTCGCTATTCCACGATTGCCTTAGTCAGTTTTCTTGTCGTAGCAGCCTCGGGCGTCACTAATGCGTGGTTGCGGGTCGGAGAGGCCTCGGCGATGTTCTCGGCCTACGGTGCCTTGGTAGCGGCCAAGGTGGTGGCGCTTCTGCTCTTGGGGGGTGCGGGTGCGCTGTATCGCACCCGCCTTTTGGCTTCCTTAGCCTCGGGTGTTCGCGGCAGCACCGCTGTCACCATGAGGGTGGTGGCTGCTGAGTTAGCGTTGATGGGAGTGGCGTCAGGTTTGGCGAGTGCTCTGGCCAGGACGGCAACGCCTGTTCCTGAGATTCCTGCCACTGAACTCGCTGTGGCAACACCGTCTGAAATTTTGACCGGGGAGCTGCTACCACCGGAATTTGAATGGTCGATGGTGATTACCACCTGGCAGTTAGACCTGTTGTGGGCGCTGATCGTGATTTTTGCCATCGTGTATTACGTATGGGGACACCTTCGTCTGGCCAAGCGGGGGGATTCCTGGCCAGTGGGGCGCACTATTGCCTGGGTCAGTGGAATGGTGGTGCTGGGAATCACTACCAACGCAGGCCTTGGCGTGTATGGGACCTACCTTTTTAGTGTTCATATGGTGGCCCACATGATTTTGAGCATGGCGATCCCGCTCCTGTTGGTCCTAGGCGCCCCCGTTACCCTGGCGTCGCGGGCTATCGCTGGCAGAAAAGACGGGTCACGTGGGCCTAGAGAATGGATTCTTGCCGCCGTTCACTCTCGCTACCTCGGGTTTCTGGGGCATCCCTTGGTGGCGGCAGTTATTTTTGGTTTGTCTCTCATCGTGTTTTATTACTCGCCACTGTTTTCCTGGGCCCTGGAGGATCACCTGGGTCACCAATGGATGATTGTCCATTTCCTGGCTTCGGGGTATCTTTTCGCACAGTCCCTGGTGGGCATTGACCCTACTCCGCACAATCCCCCGTATCCCCTGCGCCTGATTATTGTGCTCGCCACCATGGGGTTCCACGCCTTCTTTGGTCTTAGCTTGATCTATGGAACTGGGTTGTTGGTTCCCGAATGGTACGGAGCAATGGGCCGCGAGTGGGGACCCAACCCCCTGTTGGACCAGCAAAACGGAGGAGAAATTGCGTGGGGTTTGGGAGAGTTCCCCACGTTGGCTCTCGCCATACTGGTGGCCTGGAGTTGGTCACGCAGTGATGAGAGAGCTAATAAACGCCGGGACCGACGAGTTGATGCGGTGGGCGATACCGAGCTTGATGCCTATAACGAGATGTTGCGTGCACGAGCCGGGGTGCCAGATCGCCCTAGAAAAGGTTGAGCACCGGTTCGTCCACGGTGGTGCCCCGCACGATGCCATAGACATCGAAATCCAGGGTTTCCACACTGGTGGACAGGGTTCCATCAAACAGGGACTGAACCTCAATCGTCACTTCGGCGACCCCACCTTGTGCACTCATTGACCACGCCGCACGATCTGCACCCAGGGTGAGCTCTACGACGGGATAGTCGAGAATTTGCCATTGGGGTGTGCCGATAACGCGGTCATCAATGCTCACACCAAAAGGACAACCCACGGGTTGCAAGACGGCTTGGGCCACGCAGTCATTGAGGAAGCTCTCCACCGCATCCACGGTGGTGTCAATCAGCGCAAGGCTGGGCCTGATCTGAAGCCGAAGCGAGGTGGTATCGCCTATGTCGCTGAGCACACTGCGCTGAGGCGTTGCCTCCACCCAGGGGGTTACCCAGGTTGATTCATAGACACCGGGGACCAACACTTTTTCTGTGGGAGGCACCCCCATGGCCAACGTGTTGAGTTCGACCTCATTGACACTCACTCGGTGATCCCCGATTACCGCAAAGCGCAGTGACGACAACGGCGTTTTAGTGAAGTGCCAGGTATCAAAAAACCACAAGACCGGTTCGTCTTCTTCGACGATGAACACTGTGGTGTGGCTGGCGTTATCGAGTTGATAGCTGGCTTCCACTACGAGCTCACCGGAGGAAAGAGAGCGCGTCCCCAGAATCGTCGGTTCAGACAGCTTCGCGGTGTCCACTGGGAGCACCCGGGGGGCTTTGGCCAAACCAGCTTTGGTGGCAGCAATGGCGTAATCACCGGACTCCATAGCGCGCAGATAGGACAACACATGACCGCCTGCGGAAAAGACGGTGAGGTTGAGAACCAGGACAGTCACGAGCCACGCAGCGACCACTCCGAGGGCAAGAAGCCCAAACCTCCGAACAATCGGCCACATAGATGCCATCCTAGGTTGGTTGCCTGTGTTGGACAGGGTCATTATCGTGCGGGGAAAGGAAGCCGGCTATGGGTGATGTTGCGCTGAGTTCCCAGCAATCAGAGGTGCTGGAGCGCATCGAGAACTCGTCAGACCACGTTTTTATTACCGGTAGGGCTGGCACGGGAAAAACCACTCTTCTGCAGGCTTTTGTCGAAAACACCGCCAAGGTTGTTGCCGTGTCTGCCCCCACGGGCGTGGCGGCTCTCGCCGTCGGCGGCCAAACCATTCACTCTCTCTTGCGCCTACCGCTGGGGATTATTGGCAATCGTGAGCTTGGTTTTATCCCTAAAGAATCCCTCGCGGTGTTAGCCAACCTTGATGCGTTGGTTATTGATGAGGTCTCGATGGTTTCCGCTGATGTCTTGGATGCTCTGGATCGTCGTTTGCGCCAAGCCAAGCGAAAGAGAAACACCGCGTTTGGTGGAATCCAGCTCATCATGTTCGGAGATCCCTATCAGTTAGCTCCTGTCGTCTCGGGCCAAGCCGAAAAGGCTTACTACCAGGACCACTATCGATCGCCCTGGTTTTTCGACGCGAAAGTCTGGCGTGAGACCGAGATGAGCGTTCAGGAGCTCGACACCATCCATCGCCAGGCAGATTCAGAATTTCGTGCGGTACTCAACGCCCTTCGTGAAGGGCGCATGGAAGCCGAGATGGGCCGGATGCTCAATGAACACGGCCTGCGTCAACCAGAAGATCCTGAGCTCATCACGCTAGCCACCACCAATCAGGCGGTGACCCGGATTAATTCAGCCGCCCTCGAGGGACTTCCGGGTAAAGCCAAAATTGCGCATGCTGATATCGAAGGCGACTTTGGTTCCACGGCGGCCTACCCAGCAGATGATGAACTCGTGCTTAAACCAGGGGCCAAAGTCATGTTCCTGCGCAATGACACCCAGGGAACCGATGGGCCGCGCTTTGTTAATGGCACCCTCGGCACCGTCGTCAAAATCACCGACAGCGTGATTGTTGATGTGGAGGGCGAAAGTATTCTGGTGGAGCCCGTGACGTGGGAAAAGGTGAAGTATGACTATTCGCCGACGACCAAAGTCCTGAGCCAGGACGTGGTGGCAGAATTTACCCAATTTCCCCTGCGTTTAGCCTGGGCGGTCACGATTCATAAGGCCCAGGGTAAAACTCTCGATGCGGCCGTCATTGACTTGGGCTCCCGGGCCTTTGCTCCGGGCCAAACCTATGTGGCCTTTAGTCGGCTCACCAGCCTGGAGGGGCTCTATCTCAAGCGACCGCTTACCCCGGCCGACATCATCGTGGACGAACACGTGGTGCGGTTTATGAACGAAGATCGAGTGAGCAATCGACTGATCTAACCCAGGCTTCGTCGCTGGTACGAGAGATTTTTCAGAGCGAGTGACGGGAATCGAACCCGCGCCATCAGCTTGGGAAGCTGAAGTTCTACCATTGAACTACACTCGCGAGACCCCGCTGGCAGGGTGCTTCATTGTTGATTGCCCAGTCTACTAGTCTGGTGATGTGCTGCTTTCAGATGGCGATATCCGCAAAGAGCTTGAGTCTGGTCGTGTTGGACTGGAACCGTTGGATTTATCGATGGTGCAGCCCTCCAGCATCGACGTTCGTTTAGACCGGTTTTTCCGCCTGTTTGATAACCACAAGTATCAACACATTGACCCGTCTCTGGACCAGCCAGATCTCACCAGGCTGGTGGAGGTCGAAGCACACGAGCCTTTTGTTTTGCACCCAGGCGAGTTTGTTTTAGGCGCCACCTATGAAGTGGTGACCCTGCCCGATGACGTTGCTGCTCGCCTCGAAGGCAAGAGCTCGTTGGGTCGTCTTGGTCTGCTCACGCATTCGACCGCAGGGTTTATCGACCCTGGCTTTTCAGGCCACGTCACCCTGGAGCTTTCCAACGTGGCCACCCTGCCCATTACGTTGTGGCCGGGGATGAAGATTGGCCAATTGTGCTTCTTCCGGCTCTCTTCACCGGCAGAGCACCCGTATGGATCGCAGAAGTACGGCAGCAGATATCAGGGCCAACGAGGGCCGACTGCGTCGCGTTCCTTCCAGAATTTTCACAAAACGGACGTTTCTCAGCCGTAGTTGCCTACCCACTGGTCCATTTGGTCGACTAACCAGGGGCTAAAGATAAACGGTGTAGTCCCCACTGATTGCGCCAAATCCTGGGGATTGACCCATTCCCACTCGCATACTTCCTCGGCAACGGGCTGGGGATCAGTGCGCGTGTGGGCGACAAACACCGGACATACTTCGTTTTCCACAATGCCTGAGGCATCGACAGCTCGGTAGCGAAAATCGGGAAGCGCTTGCGTGATATCCGATAGCTCCAAACCCAATTCTTCCCGGGCGCGACGGCGGATCGCCTCTTCCATCGATTCACCCGGTCCTGGGTGTCCGCAGGCAGAGTTGGTCCAGACTCCGGGCCACGTCTTTTTCCCCAAAGCACGACGGGTAATCAGCACCTTGCCTTCGGGGTTGAAAATGTGACACGAAAAGGCCAAATGAAGGGGGGTGTCGGTGGTGTGGACGGTTGCTTTGTCGGCGGTGCCTATTTCATCACCTTGGTCATCTAGCAAGATGACAAGCTCGGAGGTTTTCATCGTGTTCTCGCGCTACTCTGCAAGGGTGAAATTGTGGACGAACCACCAACAGGCGGTCGTCGATAGCCTAGCCAACCAGGCGGGGAAAACTCTCGGGAAAGGGCATCGTGGCACTCGAGCTTGATACCCGAATAGATCTCTACACCAGTGTTGCGGAGGAGACCTCTGCCGCTGTCATCCAGCGCTATTCCACCTCCTTTGGGCTTGCTTCGAGATTGCTCGATTCCCCCATGCGCACCCACATCGCCAATTTCTATGCCCTGGTTCGCTTAGCTGATGAGGTAGTCGACGGCGTAGCCACGGAAGCGGGAGTTTCACTCACAGAAGCCGGTCGCCTTCTGGATGCGTTGGAAGCTGAGACCAAGCGAGCGATGAAGACCGGATACAGCACGAATTTGATTGTTCATGCCTTCGCTCATTCCGCCCGAGCCGTTGGCGTGGGCGAAGACTTGGTCACCCCGTTTTTTCATTCCATGCGGATGGATCTCACCGAAACCACCCACACCCCCGAGTCTTTTGCTGATTATGTTTATGGATCTGCCGAGGTGGTGGGCTTGATGTGTCTGCAGGCTTTTCTCGAGGGCACAGAAGTATCGCGTGAGGATAAAGCCACCATGGTGGCGGGAGCCAGAGCACTGGGAGCCGCTTTTCAGAAGGTCAATTTTTTGCGCGACCTCGGCGCTGATGTCCAGGCGTTGGGCAGGAGCTATTTTCCCGGGGTGAGCGTTGCCTCCCTTGATGAACAGACGAAACACCGCTTGCTCGATGACATCGATGCTGATCTAGCTCAATCGGCCGCGGCACTTCCGTTGCTTCCGCCGGGTCCGAGAAGAGCTGTATCTCTTGCGCATGCTTTGTTTGCAGCGTTAGGTGAGCGCATTCGCTCCACCCCGGCACAGGTTTTACAAACCCAGCGCATCAGTGTTTCGGGTTTCTCCAAGGCTCTGCTGGCCCTGCGAGTTCTTGTTGGTTATGTCCCCCGCGCTCCGCGAAGCGCTCGAAAGGAAATCCATGTCTAAGTCTGTTGTGGTCATTGGTGGCGGAATTGGCGGGATGGCCACGGCCGGCTTGTTAGCCAAGGATGGATACCAGGTGACCCTGGTGGAAGCGCATGCCCGACTTGGTGGTCGTGCGGGGTTGTGGGAAAAGGATGGATTCCGCTTCGACACCGGCCCTTCGTGGTATTTGATGCCCGAGGTTTTTGATCACTGGTATCGCTTGATGGGCACCACCGCCGAAGAACACCTGACGCTGACAAAGCTGGACCCTGGTTACCGGGTGTATTTCGAGCCTGAGGGGAATGCGTCGTCAGAATTCGTGGATGTCCGAGCGAACCGAGAAGACAACTTGGCTTTGCTAGAGGAAATGGAACCAGGTTCGAGAGCTTCTATGGAGAAGTATCTCGATTCGGCCGAGGAAACCTACACCATCGCCAAGGACTACTTTCTCTACACGTCATTCCAAGACTTACGGCCCTTGTTGGTGCCCGCTGTTCTCAAGCGCATGGGAACCCTTGTTCGTTTATTGACCACGCCCATCATGACGTTTGCCAAGAAATACACTCGCAGCCCCCGTATCCAGCAGCTCTTGGGATATCCGGCCGTGTTCCTTGGCTCTAGTCCCTACATTGCGCCCAGCATGTTCCACCTGATGTCGCATCTGGATATGCAAGATGGTGTGTTGTATGCCGAGGGTGGATTTACTCGGGTGATGGATTCGATGCGTGAGATTATCGAAGACCATGGAGTTACGGTTCTCACTAACTCCCGCGTGAGTGCCATCACCACCCAGAAATCGGGCGGCAATGCTAGTGCTACCGGCATTACCTTCCTTGATGCCCATGGCGATCGCCACAACCTGGTCGCCGACATTGTCGTGTCCACGGCAGACCTGCACCACAGTGAGACCACCCTGTTGCCGCGAGAGCTACAGACGTATCCACAAAGCTGGTGGGATAAGAAGATTGCTGGGCCCAGCGCGGTGTTGATGTATTTGGGTATTAAGGGTGACGTTCCTGAGTTGTTGCACCACAGCTTGTTCTTCACTAAAGACTGGGATGACAATTTCACCCGGATTTTTTCTAACCCTCCCACTGTGCCGAACCCTGCGTCTATTTATGTCTGCAAACCCAGCGCGACTGACTCCTCAGTAGCGCCTAAGGGCCACACCAATATTTTTGTGTTGATGCCGATGCCTGCAGATATTTCCCTAGGCCACGGAGGCGTCGATGGTTCTGGCGATGCCATGGTCGAGGAAATCGCTAATCGCGGTATCGAACAAATTGCGAAGTGGAGCGGGTCCTCTGACTTCGCTGATCGCATTGTGCTGCGTCGAACTGTGGGACCGGCTGACTTTGCCCAGGACTTGGGTGCGTGGAAGGGAACAGCACTTGGCCCGGCCCACACCCTGACTCAGAGCGCTCTCTTCCGGGCGGGTAACTACTCGAAGAAGGTCGAGGGGCTTTACTACGCCGGTTCCTCCACAATTCCCGGCATTGGATTGCCGATGTGTTTGATTAGCGCTGAAGTGTTGCTCAAGAGACTGCGGGGAGATGTGTCTACCGGGCCCCTTCCTGAGCCTTTGATGCCGGTGAACTAGGGATTCCTTGTGTCTGTTGTGTATCTGGCGGCCCTCCTACTGTCTCTGACGGGATTAGGCCTGCTGGATTACCGACACCGCCTTGCTGTGGGTAATGGCGCAGCAATCAAGACGCTGGTGATTGTGGGCGCCTCGGTGGCCTTTTTCCTTGTCTGGGATGTATTCGGCATAGCCTCCGGTGTGTTTTTTCGCGGCGGGGGCCCGTGGATGACCGGAATTCTGCTCGCTCCGGAGCTTCCTCTTGAAGAAGTCTTCTTCCTTGCGGTGTTGAGCTATTCGACACTCCTGTCCTACCTCT
>JAFMKX010000004.1:45530-48117 GCA_017852615.1 Pontimonas sp.
GTTGCGCCGGTGGAAGATTTTGCCTACACGGTGGCGGCGTTGCTGATAATCCCAGCACTGTGGCATTTGTGGGGCACTCGCGGCGAGGCTTCGCCATGAGAACTCTGGGCACACTGGTCTTGAGCTCACGTCCCTTGAGTTGGATTAATACGGCTTTTCCTTTTGGCCTTGCGTATTACGTCCTCACCGAACGTGTTGATCAGGTGCTGGTGGTGGGCTTTGTGTTTTTCCTCATCCCCTACAACTTGTTGATGTATGGCATCAATGACGTCTTCGATTACGAATCGGATCTTCGAAACCCACGAAAGGGTGGGGTGGAGGGTGCCCTCCTTCCACCGGCGCTGCATCGAATCACCCTGATCACCAGCGTTCTCGTTCCTCTGCCCTTCCTGGTCCTTTTGGTGATGTGGGGTTCTTTTAGTGCGAGCGCGGTGTTAGCGCTCAGTTTGTTTTTTGTCATCGCCTATTCAGCTAAGGGTGTGCGATTCAAAGAAATTCCTTTTCTGGATTCGATGACCTCTAGTGCGCACTTTGTCATGCCCGCGGTGTACGCCATAGTCTTCGTGGGCGAAGGCGTGAGCAGCCTGGAACTTCTTCTCCTGACCTCCTTCTTCTTCTGGGGGATGGCATCACACGCGTTTGGCGCAGTACAAGACGTCGTTGCTGATCGGCACGCGGGCGTGGGGTCCATTGCCACGGTGGTCGGAGCCAAGGGCACAGTGCGTTTTGCTGCGGTACTTTATGTGCTGGCCGGTGGGGCGCTGCTTTTCACCCCGTGGCCGCTTCCCCTGATCGCCCCCGTTGCCCTGCTCTATCTCGCCACCATTTCACCCTGGTGGAATGTCTCGGATGAGGCAGCGGAAGAGGCTAATCGTGGCTGGAAGTGGTTCCTGCTGCTTAATTTCGTCGCCGGAGCAGTGGTGGTCTTAGTGCTCTTTGAATGGTGGCAGGTTAACTCGTAGTCAGACGCGGTGGCGCCTTGACGAAGAGCAACATAATGCCGCCGGCAAGCAGAACCAGCGCAATACCGAGAAGCCCATAGATGGTTTGGTTCGCAGCAAGTGCGATTAGTACACCCCAGAGCAGAGAAGCCATCCATCCCGCAGCACGACCAGTGGTGGCGTAGAGGCCAAAGACTTCCCCTTCTCGACCCGCGGGAGTGACTCGGGCAAGAAAAGAACGCGATGCTGCTTGGGCTGGACCCGTGAAGAGGGCTAATACAAGACCTGCCGCCCAGAACATGGGGGTTCCCAAATCAACCAAGAAGAACACCGTTAGCGTGCAGGCGACAAGCCCAAAGACTGACACCAGGATGACGTTCTTGGGCCCAAAGCGATCATCTAAGCGGCCCGCGAAAATGGTCGAAATGCCGGCAACGATGTTGAGTGCGATGCCGAAGATCACGAGGTCGGTGAAGGTGAAACCAAAGACGATGCTCGCAATGACCGCACCAAAGACGAAGACCGCGGAGAGGCCGTCGCGATAGACGGCACTAGCCAGAAGGAACCAGAACGTGGATCGATTTTCTTTCCATAGCCTGACGATGCTGCGCCACAGCTCGACGTAACTGCGGAAAAAACCCACTGTGGGCGCAGCGCTGAGCTTGGGAGGCTCGGGGACATAGAGGAACAGGGGGATGACGAAAATCAAGGTCCATATCGAAGAGGCCAGGGCAATAATTTGGAAGGTGGAGGCAACGGTGCCATCGAGTACGCCACCCAGGATCAACCCCACCACCAGGGCAAGCGCGATGATGCCCCCGAGGTATCCAAAGCCCCAACCCAAACCCGATACTTTGCCCACAGTTTTTGGGGTGGAGACAGAAATGAGCAGAGCGTTGTAATTCACGCCCGCAATTTCGCCAAAGACGCTTCCCACGGCGATGAAGGCGACTCCGATCCAGAACCACTCAGCCCCCGGCTGCACAAACGCCATGCCTAGTTGAGCCGCAATGAGCAAACCGGTGAAGAGGAACAGCTGGGACTTTTGTCGACCGGTTCGGTCAGCGCGCTGGCCGAGTACCGGAGCCAGGAGGGCAATGAGCAATCCCGCGATGGTGATTCCGTATCCCAGGTTGCTCGCCAGCTGACCCAGAGCGGCCTCTTCGCCAGCAGTCCCGACGGCGGCGGGATCGACAAAGAAAGTGCTGGTCAGGTAGCTCGGCACCCACACAAACGTGATGAGGACTGTGTTGAACGGCTGGGTGGCCCAATCCCATAACGCCCACGACCACACCCGTCGTTTCGGGATAGTGGCCCCATCATTGGCGGTGAGACCGACCAACGGGAGAGCGTCAGTGTCAGTAAAGCGGCTGGGGGATTGAGGTGAACCGTCATTGGCCATAGATAAACCGTAGCTCGCATCGCGCAACTTTGGGTAAACCACGCGTTAACCGCGAAATCCGGCTCTGGTCGTGCGCCCAGGGCGAAATGTGAGCCGATACCACTCAGATTTGTCAGAATTAACTTGACAAAGGGTGACTCATATCGCAAACTTGAGTCTAACCAACTCATATTTGGTTAACACAACAACGTAAGGAGCAGGCCAGATGGCACGCGCAGTAGGAATTGACTTAGGAACCACCAAC
>JAFMKX010000039.1 GCA_017852615.1 Pontimonas sp.
ATGAACACGTGTGTAGCGGGAGAGTGGCGATAATGCGGGGCCTGTTGATTGTCGATGTCCAAAACGACTTTTGTGAAGGTGGGGCTCTCGGCGTGGACGGCGGTAACGCTGTGGCAGCAGGTATTGCACAATTTCTAGCCACACATAGTTCTGATTACGCCACAATTATTGCCTCACGGGATTGGCACGACCCAGACAACGACAACGGTGGGCACTTTGCCTCGCCGGGTGAGGCACCAGATTTTGTCACGACCTGGCCTATTCACTGTGTTTCTGGAACACCGGGAGCGCAGTACCACCCTGAAATTCCCGTCGATTCCATCGCACATCATGTGAAAAAGGGACAGGGAATTCCTGCCTATTCGATGTTCGAAGGCCACGACGATTCCGGGGTAACAGTTGAGCAGATCATGAGGGATGTTGGGGTAAGTGACGTGGACATCGTGGGGATCGCGACCGATCACTGTGTTAGAGCTAGCGCTCTTGATGCGCGGAAGCTTGGATTGAATGTTCGGGTCTTGAATAATTTGGTGGCTGCTGTCTCGCCCGTCACGGAGGCCAGTGCCCGCGAGGAAATGAATAAAGCAGGTGTCGTCTTTGACTAACCCCACCTATACCGTGGTGTCCTGCCATTACGGTGATCTCTTCTGGATTGAGCACATGCTCAACCAGGTTCACAAGCACTCTGCTGGCCAGGTTCGAGAAGCCGTCATTGTCGATCAGTCGAGGAATTCTGCCGAAGCCCTCGCAGAGTTGCCTCTGGTGAGCCACGTGCTGACCTTCGAGCCCAATGCCGCCCAAATTGCGGTGGAAGGTCATGATCACCCCTCGGCGTTAGATCGTGCCGTCCAGGAAACAGAATTCACCACCTCTCACATCATCGTGATGGATTCGGATGCTTTCCCGATATCTGATGACTGGATTGAGAGACTCGATGACATCAGTTTGGCTCTAACGCCTGGCAGCAAAGGGGCTACCCATCCGTGTTTGATGGTGTTTCCGACCAGGTTAAAGGCCAAGGTTAATTTTTCCGAGGACTACCTAGAGCGCGCAACGCGCAAAGGAGCCCCGGATACCGGGCGTCGCGTGGGGGCACAACTCACAGCCACAGGGGAACCCGTCACACTGTTGGAGCACACCGCAGCGTTTAACGGGTATCGAGGATCGTTTTATTTAGACGGCGCCTACTACCACCACGGTCACGGTTCTTTTATGGCAGGAGATCACGACCAATACAAAGGTTTTGTCTCCCAAGCCAGTGAGAAGTTGTATCGCAGGCGGGTGCTTCACCACCGATTTAGCCTCACTCCCCTCGACATCGCTGGGTTGTTTATCCGCTATGTCTGGAGGCGCCTGATCAATCGTGTCCGTTTTGTCCTCCGAGGGCCCTCCACAAAGCCCCAGTAGTCACGGTTGTTACTAGACCAGAAGTTGGTGCTCGGCGAGGTTCTTATAGAGCGTGGATGATTCGAGAAGTTGTTCGTGAGTGCCGATGGCCTCGACCATTCCCTGCTTGAGTACCACGATTTGGTCGCTGTCCACCACAGTGGCAAGTCGGTGAGCAATTACTACCAGGGTTCTGTCGACGGAGACCTTGTCGATGGCTTCTTTCATGAGAAGTTCGTTGGGCCCATCGAGCGAGGATGTTGATTCATCGAGTAACAGGATGTCGGGAGCTTGAAGCAGCGCTCGGGCAATAGCTAAGCGTTGACGCTCGCCACCGGAGAGCAAGACGCCTCCTTCTCCCACTGGGGCATCAAGACCTTCTGGATCCCTGGCCAGAATATCGAGGAGATTGACTTCACCAAGCACCGCTTCCAACTCGGCATCACTAGCTGCGGGGGAGCCAATCAGCAGATTGTCTCGGATACTGCCAGCCAGTATGGGGGCATCTTGTTCCACGTAGCCGAAGAAGTTTCGCAAAGCCTGACGATCAATTTGGGTGCTGTCATGACCAAATACGCGAATGGTTCCTCGCTGCGGGTCATAGAAGCGCTCCATCAAGGACAAAATGCTGCTTTTACCGGCCCCACTGGGTCCCACAATGGCCGTTTTGCTGCCTGAGGCGATAGTGAACGATACGGAATTCAATACGGCTCGATGAGCATCCGGGATCGCTTTGATTTCCCCGGTGGAGAGAGATTCCACTGCAGAGGCACCCAATTCTTGGGCAATGAGTTTTTCTGCCTCAGTCTTGTGTGCTGATTCGGGATAGCGGAAGGTGACGTTGTCGAAAACGACCGCAGGGTGGGTGTGATCAGCTGCCACGAGTGCGGAAGGGTCCTGCACCGCATCGTGCTCCGTTTCGCTCGGCAACGAGATGATTTCTTGAATACGCCCGAGAGCTCCGAGTGCTTGGTTGACCGAGCTAATTGCCCCGAAAGCTTGTCCGAGCGGCATGATCATCATGAACAGGAACAAAATAAAGGCCACTAAGTCAGCTATGGCCAAAGCACCGCTTGCTACTCGAAACCCTCCTACACCCAGCACCACGAGAAAGGCCACTTGCAGGGCAATTCCTGACACCGGCACCACCAAAGCAGAAATCTTGGCCACGGCAAGGCCTAGGCGCCACGCTCCTTCAGCATCCTTCTCCACTGTGGAAATCTCTCGCGCCGTGGCATTAGCTGCCCGGACAGTTCGAACAGAACTAATGGCTCGCTCCACACTGGCGGTGAGGTCCCCCACCTTGTCTTGAGCTTTTCGACTAGCCACTCGTATACGGCGAGATAGTGTCACCACCGCTGTGACAGCGATGCTCACCACCAGCGCTGTCAGAAGAAATAGGACGGGGTCGAGATAAATCATCGCGGCCACAGCGCCGACAAAGGTCAAAGCGCCACCGACGGCTTCGACCAATCCCTGGGTGAGTACCGCGCGCAAAAGAGTGGTGTCACTTCCCACCCTGGAAACTAAATCTCCTGTTCGACGTTGATCAAATTCCGCCACAGGAAGATTGAGCATCCGAGCAACGAGAGCTTTACGACTGGAAAGGACGACGCCCTCTCCGGTCTTTTGCAAGAGGTAGTGCCGAAAACCTGAGAGACCGGCCGAGACCACCACCAATGCCACGAGAGCCCACACGAGGTAACCCAGTGGTTGGGCAGCCTCGACCACAGTAATAACTTCACCAACGATGAAGGGCTGGGCAAGTGTGGTGAGCGCACCAGCCATGCTCAGCGCAATGACCACACTCAATACCTTTTTGTGTTCCAGGAGGAAGGGCAGTAATTGGCGCATGGTCGCTCGTGGGGACCCGTCATCGCTATCGCGATAGTTGGCTCCGCGCCTGCGCGATCCAAAACCCATGCTCATCTGTTATCTCCTTGAAGCTCCTGCTAAGAGTGTGCCCTACTGGCCTAAGAATCAAGGCCATGTTCGCTCCCCGATAAACTCACTATGTGTCCCTCCTGAAACCACCACCTCGATTGCCCCGGCGGTCCAAATGGGTTGGTGCATGGCGCATTCTGCGAATGAAATATGGTCAATGGCGGCGAGGTAGTTCGCATCCAGCGCCCGTGGGTCAGCCCGATTATTACAAGCGCGAGTTAGCCCCGACTCTTCTCATCCGAAGTTCCGAGAATTTGCCGGTGCGTTCGTTTATCCCCAGCAATCATCAAGAACCCCAGGTGATGGATGTGGCACGGGCCTGTCACCAAAAACACGGGGTCTACCCGCTCAATTTTTCTTTTCCACGACCTGCGCTGATGCCCACCTCACAATCGGATCGACCACATTTTCTCTCGTCCACCATTCCCGGTGAACCCTTCTCGTTTAGTGATTGGGATGCCTACCTAGCTGAGTACCAAAGTTCGTACGCAGCGCTCTCAACCAAAAAAGGCGGGTGGGATACGTTTCGCCACCTAGAAATTCTCTTCTCTGGCACCATCCCTCTTATGCCCGGCCTTGCCCAGGCGCATCCCTTTGCTCTGGCTCACTACCCCAGGAAAGCACTGGTCAGTGTGTATGACAGCTTGGTGCATGACGGACCTGCAATTCCTGATGCGGAAACCAGGGAATTCTTCGCTCACTATGCCCAGTCCCATCTCACCACCGAGGCCATGGGGCAGTTTTTTCTGGACGCTGCGGGAATCCGCAATGAATCGATTTACTTTCTCGATCAGAACTTACCAACCCGCGCTGATTACCTCAGCGCGTTTACCCTCATTGGGCTCATGCAGCTTCGTGGATCCGCCGTCATTCCGGCTTTTGTTCCCGAATACCTCTTTGATGATTACGCGGGCGATACCCACAAGCTCTATGGCAAAGGTTTTGGCTACAGTCTGAGCCTTCCCTCCACACTTCGGCCTTCACCTAGCCACGATGTTGCCGAAGTTCTCACCCAAGCCTCAGACTTTGATCGCATTGTGATCGGAAACTACGACGGTAATCAAGAGTTAGTGGCGCGTTTGTTGGAGGCTGGAATAGACGCTTCCAGGGTGGTGTGCATTGTGGGATCCGATTTACCCCCAGATCGCCGCTTGCTTCGCGATATCAAGCACAGCGGGATGACCTTTTTTGTTCGAGAGTTCGGTTCTTTCTAAAGAGAGTGGAGCACGAGCGCGGTGTGAATCGCGGCCTCCGCTGCCTCGGCGCCTTTATCTTCGCTAGAGCCTTCCAAGCCTGCACGGTCAAGCCCTTGTTGTTCGGTGTCCACGGTGAGAACGCCAAAGCCCACGGCTTTACCGGTTTCTAAAGCCACCTGGGTGAGGCCATCGGTGGCAGCAGAGGAGACATATTCAAAATGCGGCGTTCCACCGCGCACAATGACTCCCAATGCCACGACCGCGTCAGCACCAGCGAGCAACGCTTGCTTGGCCACGACGGGCAATTCAAAAGAGCCAGGCACTCGCAACACCGTTACCTGAGCACCCGAGCGCTCCAGTAACGCCAGGGCGCCAGCCAGCAACCCTTCGGCGATGTCTGTATGCCAAAGCCCTGCTACCACGGTGATCTTGAGATGAGAGGCATCGAGTAGTTCTAACTGAGGTGATCCAGCACCGCTCATGGTGTTTTTCCTTCCTGGGGGAGCACGATGGCTCCGGTGGTGAGTTCACCGGGGAGATGGTGGCCCATCCGGTCCCGTTTGGCTTCTAAATAGGCTGTGTTGACTTCGCCGACCCCCACCACGAGGGGTGCTAGTTCCGTCACTTCAATGTTGTGTTCTTGGAGTTGGCGACGCTTTTCAGGGTTGTTGCTGAGCAATCGAACACTCGAGATACCCATGTCGCTCAAGATGGCTGCTGCTGCACCGTAATCACGCGCATCGGCCGGCAAACCAAGCGCCAAATTGGCATCGAGTGTGTCCAAACCCATTTCCTGCAGTCGATAAGCGCGGAGTTTATTGACCAGGCCGATTCCTCGGCCCTCGTGGCCTCGCAAATAAATAACCACTCCGCCTTCTGCATCAATGCGTTCCATGGCTGCTTGTAATTGGGGGCCACATTCACACTTGAGCGATCCCATTGCTTCGCCAGTGAGGCACTCGGAGTGCAGGCGCACCAGCATGCCATCGTGAGGAGTTCCCGAGACAATCGCGATGTGATCAGCTCCCGTGGCTCGATCACGATAGGCGCGCAGGTCGAAGACTCCATGCTGAGTGGGGACTCTGGTTTCCACCTCAAAAATTACTCGTTGGTCATCCACGACTTGGTGGCGTGGACTTGGTCGACCCCCGACGGGTTCAGCGTCGAGCTCTTCAATCAAACTCTTGATGGTGATGACCGGAATATTTTCGCGCGCGCCAAACTCTAGGAGCTGGGGAAGACGCAGTAATTCACCATCATCTCCCACAACTTCACCGATGACGGCAACAGGTTCCAGACCCGCCATGATCATCAGCTCGATCGATGCTTCGGTGTGACCTGCTCGCTCCCTGACACCCCCGGCAGCTCCCTTGAGGGGAACGATGTGTCCCGGGCGAATGAGGGAATCGGGCGTGGAGAGTGGATCAGCCAAGGCTCGAAGTGTTCGGGTGCGGTCTGAAGCACTAATACCTGTCGTGATGCCGCTGCTTGCATCAACGCTGACCGTGTAGGCGGTCTTTCGAGGGTCTTCGTTATGAGCCACCATGGGCGGCAGCTCCAAAGCCTCTGCCCGCTGTGCGGGCATGGGTGCACATAAGTAGCCCGAGGAGTGACGAATCGTCCAGCCAACCCATTCCGGAGTGGCTAGTTGGGCACTGAGCACAATGTCACCCTCATTTTCCCGAGCCTCATCATCGACAACGATGACGGGTCGGCCCAGGCGGAGGTGTTCTAGCGCTTGATCAACGCTGCCGATACTCATGAGGCCTCCCCGGATACGGTGAACTCTTGCAGACGAAGGACATGTCTGGCCACCATGTCGGTCTCGAGGTTAAGGAAATCTCCCACCGCTAGGTGACCCAGTGTGGTCGCGCGAAGAGTTTCTGGAATCAGGGATACTTCCGCCCAATCAAGGCCCACTGCTGAGACTGTCAGAGATACTCCGCTGAGTGTGAGCGAGCCTTTGTGGGCCACCAGGGGAGCAACATCGGGTGTGAGGGAGAATCGAATGACACTCCACTTCTCCCCGGGGGTGATGCTCACGACCGTAGCGACACCATCGACATGGCCCTGGACAATATGACCGCCCAGTCTCGAGCCGACTTGGGCTGCTCGCTCCAGGTTGACCTTCGTCCCCACTGCCCACCTTGCTGCAGCGGAGTGATCGATTGTTTCTTTCATCACATCGGCACTAAACGTCGCCTCGGAGCTTTCGATAACGGTGAGACACACACCACTGACGCTAATCGAATCACCGTGGGATACGTCCTCGAGTACCACCTGGGCCTCAATCGTTACCCGGGCGCCATCACCGCTTGGTTCCAGAGCACTGATGGTGCCTATTTCTTCTACTAAGCCAGTAAACATGGTTAGACCTCTCGATTTCGTGGGCGGGCGATGACCCACACATCGCCATCACTGTGTTCAACACTGCGGATATCAAGGTGTATCGCCTCGTCCATGGTGGAAACGCCAATGTCTCCTAGAGCCATCGTGGGGCCTCCCAGAAGCATCGACCCCATGGTGATGTGAAATTCATCGACCAGGTTCTCTGCCACAAAAGCACTAGCCAAGGTGGGTCCCCCCTCGATGTAGAGGCTTCGTATTCCCCGGCCAAACAGCTCACTAGCAAGTTCCCTCAGGTCGTGGCCGTGGTGCTGCAGGAATCCTCCGGGGTGGCTTCGGATGAGGGCATCACCAGCAATATCCCGTTGCCCCACAACGACAGCTAAGGGTTGGTGCTCATACAGTGTGCCATCTGGTTGCCGCGCAGTGAGAGAGGGGTTATCGACCAGCGCGGTATTTGTCCCCACAGCAATGGCGTCATGGTCCGAGCGCTGCAGATGAACCCTGGCTCGTGTCTTCTCCCCCGTAATCCATTGGCTGGTGCCATCAGTCGCGGCAGAGCGCCCATCAAGCGACATGGCCCATTTCAGGCTCACCCAGGGCCGTTGAAGCCTGGTCGAGACCAACCACCGTTCAATCAGCTTCTCCCCGGCTTCCTGCTCAACCCCGCCCACAACAGACACTCCTGCCTGAGACAGCACCTTCGCTCCTCCCGCAGAGTCTGGGCCAGGATCGCTGACGCAATACACCACACGCTCGATGCCTGCTTCGATGAGTGCCTGGCAGCAGGGGCCCGTTTTCCCGGTGTGGGAACAGGGCTCCAGTGTGACCACCGCAGTGAGGCCTTTAGGGTCAATACCCGCGCTACGGAGACTACCCAGCGCCACGACTTCAGCATGAGGTGTTCCGGATCCCAGGTGAAAACCCTCGGAAACGATGACCCCGTCGGCATTGATCAACACGCATCCGACTTGCGGATTTGCTCCTGTGCTTGGGCCCTGTGAAGCAATATCCAATGCGCGAAGCATCGCCTCGTGCTCTAAGGCACTGGCAACGCTTGGTGTTGGCGACATCCGGTTAGCTCCATCGTGTGGTTAGCTCCGGGAAAGGCAACGCCAGCAAGGGCTAGAAAATTCCTAGCCCTAGAGTTACGCCTCCTACCATCCGGACTTTAACCGTCGGTCAAGGAATTTCACCTCGTCAACCGCCAACAGCTTTCGCTGCAGTCGGGTCGCGGACTTTAACCGCCGGCTCAGATTTTCACTGACCCCGGAGCACGTTACTAGCTATCACTATACGGTTTGCGCCTGAAAAATACAGCCCCGGTGTCGAATAACAGGAGTAAAAACCTAGGACCGGCCCATCCCACGATAGGTGAAACCGGCAGCCTTCCAGGCATCCGCATCCAAGCAATTACGGCCATCGATGACAAGTTTGTTAGCCACGACGCTAGCCATGGCTTTCGGGTCAACCTCTTGGAAAGCTTTCCACTCGGTCGCGACCACAATGGCATCCACTCCGGCTGCTGCGCCAAGGTAGTCATCGCTCACCGAAACCTGTCCAGAGAGCCCGGCAGCGTCGATGCGCTTCGCGGCAGGAATCGAAGCTTGAGGATCAGCAGCAACAACCTGGGCTCCCGCTCTTGCAAGAGATTCCACGATATCTAGAGCGGGTGAGTCTCTAATGTCATCAGAGTCTGGCTTGAACGCCAAACCCCACACAGCTATGCGTTTTCCTGCCAGCTCACCTAATTCATCTGTAGCCACGTCAAGAACACGGCCACGACGGCGGAGGTTGATTTCGTCAATGTTCTTGAGAAAATCAAGCGATGATCCCACGCCGAGTTCATCCGCACGTGCCACAAAACCTCGGATGTCTTTGGGTAAACAGCCACCGCCAAAGCCGATACCGGCGTTGAGGAACCTACGGCCAATCCGATTGTCATGACCGATAGCATCGGCCAGCTGGGTCACGTTCGCGCCGGTGACTTCAGAAATTTCTGCCATGGCGTTAATGAACGAAATCTTCGTGGCCAAGAATGAATTTGCGGCAACCTTCACTAATTCAGCAGTGGCAAAGTTCATGATCAACCGAGGTGTTCCGGTGGCGAGGATAGTTGCATACACCTCATCTAGGATCTCCTGGGCCGAATCGGCAGTGTCTCCCTCAGGGAGTCCATAGACCAACCGGTCGGGCGAGAGGGTGTCTTCCACGGCGAATCCTTCACGCAAGAATTCTGGATTCCACATCAAGGTTGCTCCGCTCGGGGCGACCTGCGCCGAGAGCCTCTGTGCTGTACCCACGGGCACTGTCGATTTGCCCACGACGAGATCGCCGGGGGATAGATGAGGGATGAGAGCGTCAATTGCCTGGTTGACATAGGTCATGTCGGCAGAGCCATCGCTGGATTGCGGTGTTCCCACAGCAATGAAATGCACGCTCGCGTTTACGGCATGGGACATGTCGGTGGTGAAGCTCAGGCGCTGGGAATTCTTGACCAGAAGGTCATCGAAACCAGGCTCGTGGAAGGGGGCAACACCGCTGGAGAGTGAGGCGACTTTTGCCTGGTCAACGTCTATTCCGATTACTTCGTGCCCAAGCTCCGCCATGGACGCTGCATGAACAGCTCCTAAGTACCCACAACCAATAACCGAAATTTTCACGAGCTCAACCTTACGCGAGGCTCAGTGATGGCGGGGCAACAGGCCAAGAGCGTGCTGAACTCTGGCCAAAGTCGCGTTTGCCCTGGCTTCAGCTTTTTCGGCACCGGCTCCAAGAATGCGATCCAATTCACCGGGATCTTTGAGCAACTCCTGTGTGCGTTGCCTAATCGGATCTAAACGCTCCACTACGGCATCCGCTACCGCGGTTTTCAGCGTCCCGTAACCACCGCCAGCGAATTCGCCGACAACGTCCTCCACGGTGCGTTGGGTAGATAGCGCCAACAAGCTGAGCAAATTCGATATCCCAGGTTTCTGT
>JAFMKX010000005.1:0-29252 GCA_017852615.1 Pontimonas sp.
TGCCACGGTGGCGATGTTCTCCCCCACCGTTTTATGAGGCAGCAGCCCGCCGCTTTGCATCACGTAGCCAATGGAGCGACGCAGCTCAACCGGATCACGCTCGGCCACATTGGTGTCGTCAATGAAAATGGCACCACTGGTCGGCTCCACCATTCGGTTCACCATGCGCAGCAAAGTGGTCTTCCCACAACCACTCGACCCCACCAAAACAGTGATTGACCCTGTGGGGACAGTCAAGGTGAAATCCTCGATGGCCCGAGCACCACCGGGATAGTGCTTGGTCACTGAGTCAAACCGGATCATGACAGGGTCTCCGTATTCAGCGAGTAAGGGTCACCCTATTCAACTACCCCTGAGGACTCTGCACACACGCACAGGTATCCCGTGGCTCTCTTTGCTAGGAGCTCACTGCCTTCACAGTCAACTGAGCAACCCGGTGCGCTTCATCGATCAAGGTGGCGTCTCCACGCTCTGAGACCATAAAAGCTCTGCCGAGTAGGGCATCGACGACGTCGATAGCTGTTTCCACAGCCAAACGACCGGCTGAATCTAAACGGACGTTGGCTCGTTCCTGAAGGTCTTCACGAATGGCCTGAGCAATGTCTGCGTTTCCCCGGCGTCCCGCAGGAATCGGACGAATGTCGAGGACGTCCCCCACTCGCAGCGAGCGGAAGCCCTTTTCGGTCCTAAACATCTCCACCAGAGTGTCCACGGCCACGGTCATCGCTGCCGAAAGATCCTTGGGAGTATCCAGCGCCTGGTTGTCTTTGAGCGAGAGGAGAAGTTTGTCCAGGTTACGTGCCGCTACCGCCTGGAGGACAGCAATCCGGTCAGGGAAGTAGCGGTAGACAGTTCCAATAGAGGCTCCTGCGCGTTCCGCCACCATGGCGGTAGTCAATTGTTCGTAGCCCAGTTGATGCATGGTTTCGCAGGCGGCGTCGAGAAGTGCGTTGACCCGTGCGGTACTTCTGGCTTGGACCGGCTCGACCCTAATGGGAGAAGAAATGGTCATGGTTGCGTGATTGTCTGTCATGTTCGTCATGACACCTACCTCTCGATTCACCCGAGCGAATCCTCTTCTGTGTGGGAATACCGGCGAGGCTGAAGAGCGGACAGAAGTTCACCATTAGCCACTCAGCGTTCGTCGGATATTAAGAGTTTAGCGTTCACGCAATGCTCTGAGGTCTGAAACACTGGTGTTGTGGATAAGTATTTGCCTCCAACTCCCGCTGAATTGGCTGAGCACCGGAACCGTTTCGCCAGAATCGAAGACTGGATTCAATCTGCTCGGGCCGCCTGGTCTGTGCGGCGAGGCCACACTCCCCACGTCATTCCGTATACCGGGTATGGCTCAACTACATGGATGAGAGTCCTCTCCCGCGTCGTTCTGCTCAAGCCACGCACCACGAAAACGGGGCGTCTCAAAAAAATCCGAGGATGGCGTAGTTTCCTGGCCACCCCCTTAGCCGGTGCCCCCGTCACCGTGAGCGTGAGTGGCTCGAGCTTTGTTGTCCAAACAGACCGCGGTGGGGTTATTGACCAGGTGCTCCCGGTCACCTTGAGCCCCGGGTGGCACACCGTGACCCTCCACAGCGGCGATAACCCTGCCGTTACCGCTGCGGTGTGGATTGTGGATCCGGCGGCGGAGATCGGCATCATCTGCGACGTGGATGACACGATCATGGTCACAGCGCTTCCCCGGCCTTTTCTTGCCGCGTGGAACTCTTTCGTTCGGGATGAAAATGCGCGGCGCCCAGTTCCGGGGATGGCGGTCCTGCTGGAGAGACTCACTCGGGAAAACCCTTTGGCGCCCGTCATTTATCTCTCTACCGGCGCGTGGAACGTCGCTCCCACCCTTCATCGTTTTGTCTCCCGCCATCTCTACCCCATGGGAACTTTCCTGCTCACTGATTGGGGCCCCACAGTTGATCGGTGGTTCCGCAGCGGGCGCGAACACAAGAGAGAGAACCTGGCTCGGCTGGCCGAGGAATTTCCCCACATCACCTGGATCCTCATTGGTGATGATGGTCAACACGATGAAGCGCTCTATGGGGAATTTGCCGCCTCACATCCTGATCACGTGAGAGCCGTGGCCATCAGGGAGCTTCTCGCACCGGAGGCTCTTCTCGCGGGTGGGCGACGACACCTTGATCGCACGCAAAACCCCTCAAAAATTCCCTGGGTATCAGCTCCCAACGGCTCGGGTTTGGCAACCCAACTGAGAAAACTGGGAATCATCTCCCAGGATTCTGCGCACCGTTTTTAGCCCACAGCACGCTGGTAGCCTGAGGCCATGAGTGTTCGCATTGAAAAAGTGGATCTGCCAGGCATCGGAACCCGGCACGACGTCATCACCACCGAAGGCAGACGCCTCGGAGTAATTTCTCACCGCAGCGGAGATCGCGAAATCGCGATGTTCGATCAGGCCGACCCTGACTCGTGCAGTGACTCAATCCACCTCAGCGACGACGAAGCTATCGCTCTCTCCGAAGTCCTTGGCACGTCCTTGATGCTGGGCCAGTTTTCTCACCTGGGGGATAAAACCACGGGGCTTTTCACCGAGCAAATTATTCTGCCGGCCAACTCCCCCTTTGCGGGTAAAACTCTCGGTGACACCAAGGCTCGCACGCGCACCAAGTCATCCATTGTGGCAATACTGCGTGGATCCGAAGTGGTGCCCTCCCCTGCACCCCAGGACGGCTTAGAAGCCGGTGACATCATTGTGGCCGTGGGCACAAAACAGGGCTTAGAAGCGCTGAGCTCCTTACTCTGTGACGACAAGCCATAACCCATGCATTCGCTAGCCATCCTGCTAATCGAAGTAGGGGCGCTGTTGGTTCTCTTGGGATTCCTTTCCCGTCTGGCCACAAAAGTGGGCGTCTCTGCCATCCCCCTGTATTTAGTCTTGGGGCTTGTCGTGGGCGGGTCAGGAATTTTGGTCGAAGGAGAAAGTACTGAATTTCTCGAAATAGGCAGTGAGCTGGGGGTTATCTTGCTCCTGGTGATGTTGGGCTTGGAATACTCCGCCTCGGAACTGGTCACTAACCTCAAAAGTTCCCGGGCCGCCGGAATCGTTGATCTTGTCGCCAACGGCGCGCCAGGGTTTGCCTTCGGCATGCTGCTGGGCTGGGGGGTCGTGGCCTCGGTCGCTCTGGCAGGGATCACCTATGTGTCCTCCTCCGGGGTCATCGCGAAAGTCTTGAGAGATTTGGGGCGCCTGGGAAACCGTGAGACTCCGACCATCCTTTCGATTTTGGTAATCGAAGACCTGGTGATGGCGTTTTACCTCCCCGTCTTATCTGTCCTACTTCTGGGGGCAGGGTTAGTTCAGGGGGGAATTACCCTGGGAATTTCACTGCTTGCCGTGGTCGCCATTTTGATCATGGCGTTGCGCTTTGGAGATCACATTTCCAAGCTCTTCAGTGCAGAACATCCCGAATCCCTGCTACTGGGTGTGTTGGGTCTGACCCTGCTCGTTGCGGGTATCGCGCAACAGGTGAACGTGTCCTCTGCAGTGGGTGCGTTCCTAGTGGGTATTGCTCTGTCGGGCCAAGTCGCTGCTCGAGCCGAAAAACTTCTGTCACCACTGCGAGATTTGTTTGCGGCGGCCTTCTTCCTCTTTTTTGGCCTCTCCACGCATGCGCCCGATATCGTGCCCATGATTCTGCCCGCTCTCGCCTTGGCTCTGGTGAGTATGGGTACCAAAGTCTGGTCGGGATACTTAGCGGCGAAATGGGCTGGCATTGGAGTATTGGGTCGCTGGCGCAGCGGACTGACTCTCACCGCTCGCGGTGAATTCTCCATCGTCATTGCGGGTTTAGCGGTGGGTGCCGGAGCGCAACCCCTGCTCGCTCCCCTGGCCACGGCCTATGTTTTGCTCACCGTAATGATCGGGCCGCTGGTGGCGCGCATTCCCGAAACAACCTGGTTCAAGAACTGGGCGCTCAAGCAGTAGCGGGTGCTTGATATACCCCCTGGGGTATATGGTATGGTGCTCTGTGGAACTACCCCCTCTGAAAGGTCACGCCGTGAAAAAAATCCTCACTACACTTCTTGTCATCTTGGGAATAACGGCGGGAGTTGCGGGATGCGCAGCTGGCGAACCCACAGACCTTGCGGAGGGCACTGTGATTATTGACGTACGAACCCCCGAGGAGTTCGCCACGGGACACCTTGAAGGCGCTCTGAACATCAACGTGCAGTCCCCCGACTTTGCCGCCCAGGTCAATCAATTGGACCCTGAGGCTAGCTATTACATCTATTGTCGATCCGGCAATCGCTCCGGACAAGCCATTTCCCAAATGTCGAATATGGGCTTTAGCAACATGACCAACGGTGGTGGGGTCGCCGAAGCTAGCTCCGATAGCGGCATCCCCATCGTGATCAACTAGTGATCCAGCGTTCCTAGCGAGCGCTCGACAAAATATCGCGCACCATCGGTATTACTGTCGTGCCATACATGTTGATGCTCTCCATCAACACCTGATGAGGCATGGGACCCGTGGAGTATTTCAGGTCAAAACGATCTACGCCCAGGGTCGCAATGGTGGAGGCAATTTTCTTAGCGACAGTTTCTGGTGAGCCCACATACAGCGCGCCGTGGTGCACCTCTGTGAGGTAATCCTCCTTGGTGCGAGGACCCCACCCGCGTTCGCGGCCAATCCGGCCAAACATTGCTTCATAGTGGGGCCACATACCCTCGATGGCTTCTTCGTCGGTGGCCGCAATATGGCCCGGTGAGTGAACGCCGATCGGTTGCGAGGGTTTCCCTAACTGATCTAAGGCCCGGTGATACAAATCGATATAGGGACCAAAGCGATCTGCCGCCCCTCCGATGATGGCCAGCATCAGCGGGAAGCCATAGGTTGCCGCGCGGACCACCGACTCGGGGCTTCCACCCACACCCACCCAGGTGCGCATAGCCCCCGAGTGGGACTTGGGGTAGACCTGCTGATGGTTCAGGGGAGGCCTGGTTGTCCCTGACCAGGTCACCGGCGTCTCCTTGAGCAATTCGGCAAACAGGTTGAGTTTCTCTTCAAACAACACCTGGTAATCCTCGAGGGCATAGCCAAAGAGCGGGAAGGACTCGGTGAACGAACCGCGGCCTACGATAATTTCGGCTCTACCCTCCGAGAGTGCATCGAGGGTGGCAAAGCGCTGAAACACCCGAATGGGATCATCGGAGCTCAGGACCGTAACGCCCGAGCTGAGAATGATGCGCGACGTCTTCGTGGCAATCCCCGCCAACACAGTTTCCGGCGCAGACACGGCAAAATCATCCCGGTGATGCTCACCTAGGGTGATGGCGTCCACGCCCACCTCATCGGCCAGCACGGCCTCGGAGACAACGTTACGAATGACCTCGGCATACTCCAAAGGCGTTCCCTGGGCGTCACTGGTGACATCACCAAAGGTATCGAGACCTAATTGCACATCCACTATGCGGTTCCTGCTTCCTAGTGTGAGGAAAGTATCACCACACTCTGAGGGGTTCCCCTGTAACAACCGCAAGCAGAGGCGTTCTATTCCCGATCAGCAGGGCAGATCTGGCCTAGGGCTGCAGGCGCTGCACATCCCAGCCATCCGAGGCTTTCGTGAAGGTAATGCGATCGTGAAGACGAGAAGTGCGGCCGGCCCAAAATTCGATGCGCTCGGGCTCCACAAGAAAACCGCCCCATTTTTCAGGTCGCGGGACTGTGTCAGAATTCTCAAACTTTGCTTCCATCTGGCGCACTTTAGCCTCAAGGGACTCGCGAGAATCGATGGGTTGGGATTGATCGCTGGCCCACGCCCCTATTTGGGAATCCCGCGGCCGTGAGGTGAAGTACGCATCAGATACTTCCGTTTCCGTGGGCATTGCGTGACCAAAAACCTTGACCTGCCGATGTTGCAGATACCAGGGAAACACCAGCGACACTGCGGAATGGGCCAAGAGGGCCAAGCCTTTGCGCGAGCCGTAGTCGGTATAGAAATAGAGACCGGTCTCGTCTACTCCCCGCAGCAACACGGTGCGCGACGAGGGGTTTCCGTCAGGGTCAATAGTGGATAACACCATGGCGTTAGGTTCGTAGACCCCCGCTTCGTCAGCTTCGGTGATCCAAACCTTAAGCTGCTCGAGAGGATTGGGCAACAAGGAGCCCTCTTCGAGTGCGAGAGATCCGTAGTCCTGGCGCTTTGTCAGCGGATCTAGCGGTGATTCGCTCATAGACACCTCCGACATTCTTTGAGTGGACCTGAGGGGACTCGAACCCCTGACCCCCTGCATGCCATGCAGGTGCGCTACCAGCTGCGCCACAGGCCCTCGTGATGAAAGCTAGGTAAGCCTACTACAGGCTCGACTCGGGCTCTAAGCGCTCGGTGTGCTGGGGCAAGGCAACTGCAGGACAGTCGGCCCACAAGCGCTCTAGTTGATAAAACAGTCTTTCCTCTTCGTGGAATACGTGGACGATGAGGTCGCCAAAATCAAGAAGAATCCAGCGGCCATCAGCTCGGCCCTCTTGGCGGACCTTGGAATAACCCCGCTCGTAGAGTTTTTTCTCGACCGCATCAGCGATGGCGCCCACCATGCGTTCATTGCGCCCACTGCAGAGTAAGAAAGCATCGGTGAGCGGAGTTTGGCCTGAGACGTCCAGGCCCACCAGATCGGTGGCTAACTTATCCAGGGCGGCTTCGGCCGCATCCAGAAGCGCTTCGTGGGCCCGCTCACTCAGGCTCATAGTCCTGTGCCTTTCGTCACTCAGGCCAACACATCGGTCATAAACACCAAAACAACCAAGGCCACAGAAGCGAGACCCAGTACCGAGGTAACCAAGGCAGTCACCACGGCTCCGGTTTCCCAGCGAGTTCGCTTCACCAGCAAAATGTCGGTGTCATCACCCTTGGAGGACACTGCTTGAAGTGCTCGCATCGGCTGGGACACCGCCGCCATATCCCCCGTGACATAGGGGTCAGACGAATCCTCCGCGTCCTCAGGATTCGTAATGGGGTAACTTCCTATTTCGGCAAGTTGGCCTGGCAAACGAATTTGCCCAGTCACAATAATTTCACCCGTGGTGCCCAAGGGGCCTGCCATGTCGACATTAGGGCTGACTGGCAAAATGAGCGAACTCGTGGTGTCAGGCGCAGTGCCCACCGAACGCGAGGGCGACACCGCGACGCTCAGACCATCCAGAGGAGACTCCGCAGTCGTTGGCTGGGAGAAAACCGGTGGAAGGGCAGCGGAGGCTGGCTGCTGCGGGATTGGGGCAGGTTGGGGCGCAACGAGATCCGCCAAAGGAGACACTGGCGTCACCGCAATAGGAGCAACCGGAGCATCCAGAGGAGGCTGCTGGCTCACGCTGGTGGGGGGAACGGCTGTGGGGGGCTGATCCGAGAGACCTTCCCTGAGTCGAGCCTCGCGTCGAGTGAGGGCCCCAGTGGGAGCTGGCTCAGGTGCTGGGGGGGCTGGAGGTGCGACGTAGGCTTGTGGCGGCTGAGGTGGAGGGGCGACAACCTCGGGGGTCACCGGAAGTGAAGCTGGGTTCCCTTCAGCCAGAGCACGCAGCTGGCGCCTAGTCAGGGGTTGCCCTGTCAATGGATTAGTCATTGTCCATCCCGGTACAAACGATGCTTTGCAATGTACTGCACCACGCCATCAGGCACCAGGTACCACACCGGTTGGCCCTGACTTACTCGCATGCGGCAATCGGTGGACGATATGGCCAGAGCAGGCACTTCCAACACAGTCACCTTGTCAGCGGGCAAGGATCCGACACTGAGTTCGTGACCCGGGCGTGAAACACCCACAAAATGTGCGAGGGAGGTGAGACTTTCAGAATCTTTCCAGGAGAAGAAGGCAGCAATCGCATCCGCCCCGGTAATGAAGAACAAATCAGCATCAGGAAATTCGCGACTCAAATCCATCAACGTATCCACGGTGTAGGTAGTGCCTGGTCGATCAATATCGACCCGTGACACCCGGAAGCGTGGATTGGATGCGGTGGCGATAACCGCCATCAAATAGCGATGTTCCGAATCAGAGACATCGGGCTTATCCGCCGGAGCGCCCGTGGGAACAAAAACCACTTCGTCCAGGTCCAAGGACATTTGGGCTTCACTCGCTGCCACCAAGTGGCCGTGGTGAATAGGGTCGAACGTGCCACCCATAATCCCAATTTTGGGACGGCGTGACGACGTCATCAAGGCCTAGTGGTGGCCCGGGGCGTGCGCAGAAGACGACGTCTTGCTCCGGTGGCGATTGGCCACATTACGGTAGCTAAAAGTCACGAGACCCAGGAATACAAACCCGCCAAAAAACACCAAACCAAAAACAAGTGGGGGCCACATCAGCTCATTGACTACCTCTCCTGAGGCAATCACTACGTCGTTCACGAGCTTCATGAGGCTCCCTTTCTGTGTGGGTCTGACACTAATCTAGCGCGTGCGGCTTAGAACTAGCCACGTCAGGCCCGGACTTGGCCGTTTCCTCGCACAATCCACTTCGTGCTGGTGAGCTCTGGAAGACCCATCGGGCCTCGGGCGTGAAGTTTCTGGGTCGAAATGCCCACTTCGGCACCGAAGCCAAACTCACCCCCATCGGTAAATCGGGTGGAGGCGTTAACCATCACAGCTGCAGAATCCACTTCTTGAACAAAACGCTCCGCATTGTCACTATCGCTGGTCAGAATCGACTCGGTGTGGCCAGTGGAATAGGTGTGGATGTGCTCGAGTGCTTCGTCCAGTGAGTCCACCACCTTCAGGGAAATATCCAACGACAGTGCTTCGCGGCCCCACACCTCCGGTGTTGCTGCAACCGCGTCGGGAACCAGAGCACACACCGTGTCATCGGCGTGAATCGTCACTCCCGACTCGAGAAGCTTCGCCACCATACCCGGCAGGACCCCCTCCAGCGCCTCTCGGTGGAGCAGAACGGTTTCCACCGAATTACACACGCTGGGGCGCTGCACCTTCGCATTGTGCACGATTTCTGCAGTACTTACCGGGTCTGCACTGGCATCAACAAAAATATGCACGACACCCGCCCCGGTCTCAATAACGGGAACCGTTGATTGGGTTACCACTGTCTCAATCAAAGCGGCCGAACCCCGAGGTATCAGGACATCGATAAGACCTCGCCCCGTCATGAGGGCGTTGGCTCCGACCCTCCCATAGTCATCAACGCTGGCCACTATCGCTGCCGGCAGCCCCACGCTTTCCAGAGCGCGATGCATAATCTCGACAAGTGCTTTGTTGGTCTCCAAAGCAGCAGAGCCACCCCGCAGCGCCACCGCATTGCCGCTTTTGAGAGCAAGGGCCGTGATGTCCACGGTCACATTGGGCCGCGCCTCATAAATCGCACCGATTACCCCAAAGGGCACGCGGACCTGGCTCACCTCAAGTCCATTGGCCAGCGTCATTTCTCGAACAACATGACCTAGCGGGTCGGGAAGTGAGGCAATCACCTTGACCGCCTCCACAAGACCTTCCACCCGCTCGGGAGTGAGGCGGAGGCGATCCTGCAGACCCTGGGTCATACCGTCGCGAACGCCACGCTCTAGGTCGAGAACATTGGCTGCCACAATCTGCTCTGCATCGGCGGCAAGACCCTCCGCTAGCGCAGCGAGGGCAGCATCTCGTGTGGCCGGCGATGCCGCATTGAGGTGCCGTGACGCTTGTTTAGTGTCCTCCAGACGAGAGAGCAACTCCTGCGGCGTGTGAGCAAGGTCTGTCATAGCTGATTAGTCTAAAACCTGGGGGTCAAACCAGGTACCGACAGTTTTTCCCGCGACAACATCGGAGAGTGCATCCGTTGCCGCCAAGAGTGTCGGGATTCCCGCCGCCGTGGCCATGCGGGCAGCGCTTACTTTCGTCACAGCCCCGCCGGTTCCCACGCTGTTGACCATGGCTTCGCCCAATTCGACATAGGCAAGGTCATCTCCATAGGCAACGACATCAAGGCGTTTCGCCCGAGGATCCTGAGGTGGATGCGTATAAAGCGCATCCACGTCGCTGAGCAACACTAAGAGATCAGCAGAGACAAGCTCACTGACTAAGGCGGCTAAACGGTCGTTATCCCCAAAGCGAATTTCCTGGGTCGCCACCGTGTCATTTTCATTCACGATAGGCACCATGCCCAAACCCAGGAGACGCTCCATAGTTCTCAAGGCATTGGTGCGGTGGGTCTCGTTTTCCATATCCCCCACGGTCAACAGAACCTGCCCGGTGATAATCGAATGCCGAGAGAATAATTCTTGATACCGCGACATCAAAAGGTTTTGCCCCACCGCAGCAGCAGCTTGTTGGGTGGCCAAATCCTGAGGGCGATCGGTAAGTTTCAAAAATGGCGCCCCAATAGCGATGGCCCCCGAGGACACCAAGACCACCTCTGTACCGGCAGTGCGCCACGCCGCGAGGGCATCAACTAGGCCTGGCACCTGGTGTTCACGTTCACCCGAGATCGACGACGATCCCACTTTTACGACAATGCGGGATGCGGCATCGAGAGCCGCTCTAGTCGTCATCGGAATACATCCCTGCTTCTTTTTCCTCCAGCAACTCTTCCCTGGCTCTAGATTTTGCATCCATGCGCTCGTGGTAGGACTGCTTGCGCTGCATCCGGGTGGGCCTGGAGCGCTCATCGAGGCGGGGATCACTACCGCGAGGGGCCGTCATCAATTCAGCGGCGCTGGAGAGCGTGGGTTCCCAGTCAAAGACTTGGCCATGCCCAGGTCCAATCATGACCGCACACCCGGGGGTGGCACCAGCGTTGAACAAAGCATCATCAATGCCAATTTTCATCAGACGATCGGCGAGATATCCGACTGCTTCATCATTGGCGAAATCGGTCTGTTGGACCCAGCGCTCGGGTTTCTCTCCCAGAATTCTAAAGAGAGGAGATTCCGTCGGGCCCTCCGCTTTGACAGTAAAGAGGGCTTCGTTGACAGCCCGAGGGCGCACCACGATGCGGGGAGGGTTTGCCGCCACTTCCGCCAATCCAACTCGATGCTCGGCCACCAAAGCCGCAGCAGCATTGAGGAAGTCATCAAGACCTTCACCACTAATGGCACTGATGATAAAGACCTGGTACCCGCGCTCGCGAAGATCGGGGGCCACCATGGTCGCTAAGTCCAAAGCATCGGGCACATCAGCCTTATTCAGCACAACCAGCTGAGGACGCTCGGTGAGCGGAATTTGGTCCTCCCCGAGCGGGTAATTGTTTAATTCCCCCAGCAATGCGTCAAGATCACCTTGGGGATCACGCCCAGGCTCCAAAGTGGCACAGTCCAGAACGTGAACAAGAACGCTACAGCGCTCCACATGGCGCAAAAACTCGAGTCCCAGGCCCTTACCTAAGCTCGCACCGGGAATCAGGCCCGGAACGTCAGCAATGGTGAAGCGAACGTCTCGAGCCGACACCACGCCCAGATTGGGATGAAGGGTCGTGAAGGGATAATCGGCAATTTTGGGTGTCGCTTGGGAGACAGCGGCAATCAACGAGGATTTGCCCGCTGAGGGGAACCCCACCAGGGCCACGTCCGCGACAGTCTTGAGCTCAAGGTGAATATCACCTTCAAAACCTCGCGTACCCAGCAGAGAAAAACCAGGCGCTTTGCGGGCATTATTCGCAAGACCCTCATTGCCCAGTCCGCCTTGACCACCGGGAGCCACCACCACCGACATACCGGGGCGATCAAGGTCCACGATGAGCTCGCCGGAGCTCGAGGTAACCACGGTGCCCACGGGAACAGGCAACACAACATCACTGGCAGTCTTCCCGTGACGGGAATCCCCCATCCCCGGGGAGCCATTCTCGCTCGAGCGGTGAGGCCGGTGGTGATAATCCAAGAGCGTGGTGACCTGGGGATCCGCCAAGAGAACAATGTCTCCACCGTTTCCCCCGTTACCGCCGTCCGGGCCTCCCAGCGGCTTGAACTTTTCGCGACGAACGGAGACACAACCATTACCGCCGTGACCGGCGATCAAATGCAGCACTACGTGATCGACAAAAGTTGTCATGTCTCACCTCCCCTACTCGCGATTAGATTTCCTGGATAAGCACAAAGGGCGAGCCGAAGCTCGCCCTTTGCTACTACAAACTTCGCTCTGTGCTCAGGCTGTGGCGTGAACCACTGCCACCACCTTACGGCCGCCTTTGTTGCCAAACTTCACTTCACCAGCGGCAAGGGCAAACAAAGTGTCATCGTTGCCGCGACCTACATTGTCACCGGGGTGAAAGTGGGTTCCGCGCTGACGAACAATGATTTCGCCGGCTTTGACAACTTGGCCGCCAAAACGCTTAACACCGAGATACTGTGGATTGGAGTCGCGACCGTTCCTGGTCGAGGACGCACCCTTTTTATGAGCCATGACTTTTCCTTTTACTTCTTGGCGATGTTGGTGACTTTGAGCTTGGTCAATTCAGCGCGGAAACCCTGGCGCTTCTTGTAACCACTCTTGTTCTTGAACTTCTGGATAACAATTTTGGGGCCGCGAAGGTCTTCCAAGACCTCGGCGGTGACCGTCACTTTGGCCAGTTCCTTCTTGTCGTGGGTGACCGTGTCACCATCGACAAAGAGAACCGGGGCCAGTGTTACAGCCTTTTTTGCTTCGGCGGAAAGACGGTCCACCGTAATGATGGAACCGACCTCAACCTTTTCTTGACGTCCGCCTGCTCGCACAACCGCATAGACCACGATGAAAACCTGCCTTGTTACCTAGAAAATGATGATGCCTGAGAGAAGTACTCGAAAACCGCACCAAGGGTCAAGAATAGACTATCCAGAGCCCCCCGGCAACCACGTTAGTCAGAAGCTGAGCTAGCGTCCTTCACCGCTGGATCTGCCGACGCACCGGCGCTCGAGGCGCGTCGACGTCGCTTGGATGTTCCCGGGGCTGGCGCCTCAGGAAGTGCAGCCAAAACAGAGTCCAGTATGTCGGGTTGAGAAGCCTTGGGCTTCTTACTTCCGCGGGTCTTCGGGGCCGCTTTCGCCTCGCCTTCCTCAGAGGCGTTGGTAACGCCGACCGTGCTCTTAGCTATCTGAGCAATAGCGTTTCTGGCGCCATCAGTGATTTGGTGAGGTTCCACGGTGGGGGTTGCTGCTGGTTTCTTGCGTCGAGAAGAAGAACCCTCCGAAGATTTTGAGCGGGACACAGGCTCATGGGACACGATCACTCCCCGACCTTGACATGCTTCACACGCTTCGCTGAAGGTTTCCAAAAGGCCCAAGCCCAATTTCTTCCTCGTCATCTGGACCAAGCCAAGGCTGGTAACTTCGGCAACTTGGTGTTTGGTGCGGTCGCGACCAAGACATTCCATCAAACGCTGCAACACCATGTCTCGATTGGATTCGAGAACCATGTCGATGAAGTCGATGACGATGATGCCGCCGATATCACGCAGACGCAGTTGGCGGACAATTTCTTCTGCCGCTTCCAAATTGTTTTTGGTAACCGTCTCTTCGAGGTTTCCCCCGGAGCCCACAAACTTGCCCGTGTTGACATCCACCACCGTCATCGCTTCGGTGCGATCAATCACGAGGGAGCCACCGCTGGGCAACCACACCTTACGATCAAGTGCCTTTGCGATCCCTTCGGTGACGCGGTACTCCACAAACGGGTCAATGCCTCCGGTGTGATCCTCAATCCGAGCAATCAAATCGGGCGCCACCTGCGAGAGGTAGCCCTCAATCGTTTGCTTGGCAGAAGCGCCAGAAATGACGAGCTTGTCGAAATCTTCGTTGAACACATCGCGAACAATTTTGACCAACAGATCGGGCTCCGAGTGCAAAAGCGCTGGCGCCTCGGCACCCTCGGATTCTTTTTGAAGGGTTGCCCACTGATTTTGCAAACGCTCGACATCAGTGGTGAGTTGCTCTTCGGTAGCGCCCTCCGCGGCGGTACGGACAATAACGCCAGCGGATTCAGGCAAGACCTTCTTGAGGATGCCCTTGAGGCGGGAGCGTTCCGTGTCGGGGAGTTTACGAGAAATCCCATTCATCGCTCCGCCGGGAACGTAGACGAGGTAGCGACCGGGCAAACTAATTTGGCTTGTCAGACGCGCACCCTTGTGGCCGATGGGATCCTTGGTTACCTGAACCAAGACGCTATCGCCGGTCTTCAGAGCTGCTTCGATCCTGCGAGGACCCGTGACGCCAGCCTCGCTCGCTGCTTCCCAGTCGACTTCACCGGAATACAACACAGCGTTTCGGCCACGACCAATATCGACGAATGCGGCTTCCATGCTGGGCAACACGTTTTGCACTCGACCCAGGTAAACATTGCCGATCAAACTAGATTCCTCGGAGCGAGCAACGTAGTGCTCGACCACCACGCTGTCTTCGATTACGGCTATTTGAGTTCGCTCGGGTGTTTCCCGAACCGCCATAACGCGGTCAACACTTTCGCGACGAGCCAGGAATTCTGATTCCGTCACGCTTTGACGACGACGCGTACCTTCACGACCGTCACGACGGCGCTGCCGTTTGGCTTCTAACCGGGTGGATCCTCGAACTTTTTGAACGGTAGAGTCGCTGGACTTGGAGGAGGCTTTCGCTTCTTCGACCTTCGCTGCTCTATCAGCACGGGTGCGACGCCTCACTATTTTTTCGCCGGGTTCGCTCTCGTTCCCTGGCTTCCATGCGGGAAACAGTGCGGGATCAGGGGCGTGAAAGACCAAAGACTTCGTGGAAACGGCTTTGGGAGCATCCGGCGCTGCCGCAGTTTTCTTGGCAGACGGAGCTTTGGCTTTAGCGGTGCTGGAGGCCTTAGTGTCTTGGGCTTCGCTGGACTGTGACCCTCGCTTCGAAGCCCCAGGCTTCGAGTCCTTGGGTGCCTTGACCGGGGCCTTCTTCTTTACTGGCTTAGTAGAGGTTTCTGTTTCTTCAGATTTTTTCTTGGTCACCATTTCTGGTGTACTCCTTACGTTGCCCCAGGCATCATTCCGCCGGGACTACATCACGCTTTGGCAATGCGACATCAAAATGCACATTGAAAAAACTTGGGTTTGTGGGGTTATCCCCGTATTCGGATGGTCATCCGAGAAATCTTGTGTGTGCGTTTCCTACCCGAAGGCCGTTGCGCACACCCCAGTATCGCACACTCGCCTTTATTTCATCGGTTGAGGTGTCATAATCAGCACATGAATTACCCCACCAGGCGCTCTAGCGCGATGGCACTCTACTTTCTTGTCAGCGGCCTTGGGGCCTGGTTCGCAGCGTTCACGCTCGCCCGCGAGGGATACCAGTTAGCCCTCAATGGAACAACACCCAGTTGCAACATCAACCCATTTTTTTCCTGCGGCAGCGTGATGCAAAGCCCTCAGGCAACCCTGTTTTTTGACACCCCCAACCAACTCTTCGGGGTCGCGGGCTATATCGCGGTGGCGATGGTGGGAGCAGCAATGCTCTCGGGGGCAACATTGAGAAGAACTTTTTGGGTTATTTTTACCCTCGGAATCTTGAGCGCCTACATCTGGCTGATGTGGATGTTTGTCCAGGCAGTTTTTGTCATCGGCTTCTTATGTCTCTACTGCATGGTGGTGTGGGCAATCCACATACCGCTGTGGTGGATTTTCTTGCCGTGGGCCATGAAGCAGGGAATGCTGAGCTCCTCACCAGCCGTTAAGAAAGCGGGAGCACTGTGGCTGCCTTACAGCTGGGTCATGATCGTCATCAACTACGCCGTGATTACGATTTCCATTCTGATTCAGTTCCCGTTGCTGTTCTCTTTGTGAGCTAGGAACTAAACCACAACGCCATCTCACGCTGAGCAGATTCCACGGAATCACTGGCGTGGATCAAGTTTTGCTGCACGGGTAAGCCCCAGTCGCGTCCAAGGTCTCCTCGGATAGTTCCTGGTGCTGCCGCCGTCGAATCCGTGGCACCACACAGCGAGCGAATACCCTCAATGACGCGATGCCCCGCAACCCTAATAGCCACAACGGGTCCAGATTCCATGAAGTTAACCAAGGGCTCGTAGAAGGGCTTGCCTTCATGCTCCGCGTAGTGTTCGCTCAGGAGATCCCGGTTGGGCTGAACCATCCTGATGTCGACTAATTGATACCCCTTGGATTCAATGCGGGCGAGGATTTCCCCTGTGAGGTTCCGTGCCACCCCGTCGGGCTTGATAATGACGAGGGTTTCTTCCAACTGGGGCATATCGAGTGTCTCCTTTGGTGAACTGTTTCTATGGAGCCTAGTCGGCTGCTGGGGAGGAACCACGATCCAATGCTGGTCCTCGAATCGCGCCAAAGACCCAGAAACCCACCGCCACCGCGGCAGAGAGCCCCATCACCACATCCCAGAAAAAGGCGGCCAGCATGGCCAGGTGAATGAGGTGTCCAGCCCACTGACCTGCTCGAAAGCGCAGTACTCGATAGAGCGCTACGAATACCACGACGGCAAGAAAAGCCCCGAGGGCAATAACCCCGGGAGAATAGAACCCCAGACCATTGAGAGCCAGCGCACCAAAGAACACCACACCGATATCCAAAATAATGGCGATGCCCAACAACGACTCTGTCGCGCTCTTGACCCGTTTCGACCGTGCCATTATCGCCCGGCCCCTCGGCTTAGCTCAGCAACCAGAGTGATAGAACCGGTAATCACGATGCCACCTTCCTCCTGTGCCAACTCGTGTGCTCTATCCAACGCCTCGAGGGCGTTGGCGCGGGAATCTACTCGGTCGGGACCAGCGATAGAGGCCACAATATCGGCCAAATAGGGCACTGAGATGGCGCGATCGGACTGAGACTGTGTCACCACAAAGTGGTCCACCACGGGGTCCAGGGCCTCGATAATGCCCACGACATCTTTTTCTTGCAAGATCCCCACCACACAAATCAGTCGATCAAAACTAAACGACGTCATCAGCGCCCTGGTCAGAGCCTCCGCTCCATGTGGGTTGTGGGCAGCATCAGCGATGACCGTTGGGCGAGCGCCAAGAATCTGTAATCTGCCGGGCGAGGTCGACAATGCCATTGCCTCCTCGACGAGGTCGCGATCGAGCGGATTCTCTCCATTACCCAGGAACGACTCCACCGCTGCAATAGCCACCGCCGCATTCATCGCCTGATGGTCTCCCAGCAGCGGCAAGATCAGATTTTGATACTCCCCCGCAATACCCTCGACACCGATAACTTGGCCTCCCACAGCGGGTTGAACACTAGTGAGGTGGAAATCCCTACCCAAGACTCGAAGCGGAGCTTCGTCGCGCTCGCAGGCAACCACAATTTCTGCCCAGGCTTCATCGGATTGTGGTGCACACACCACCCGGGTTGCGGGCTTGATGATTCCCGCTTTGGTGCGGGCGATTTCCGCGATGGTGTCGCCGAGATGTTCGGCATGATCCATCGCAATCGGTGTGAGCACGGCCACATCGGCGTCCACCACGTTCGTGGAGTCCCATTCGCCACCCATCCCCGCTTCGATCACGGCGATATCCACCGGTGCATCAGCAAACGCCGCCAGAGTCAGGACTGTGAGGGCTTCAAAATAGGTAAGCGGAGGCTCTGCGTTGGCCACCAATTCAGCATCGACCATCGTAATAAACGGCTCCACATCGGCCCAGTTATCCGCGAGAGCCTGATCGCTAATGGGTTGACCATCGATCACGATGCGTTCGTTGAGCACGTGCAGATGAGGCGAGGTCATCAGACCCACCCGAAGCCCGTGGGCGCGCAGTAGCGAATCAATCATGCGCGCAGTGGACGTTTTCCCATTGGTGCCAGCGAGGTGAATCACGCCAAACATCCGCTGAGGATCACCGAGTAACTCGACTACTCGACGTGTCGCGTGCAGGCGCGGCTTAGGCGAAGCTTCTCCCGTTCGCGCCATCAGTGCCTCGACAACTCCGCGCGCTAAGTCCGAAGATTCAGCCCGATCGTCGGGGGAACTCTCATGCGCCATGTTTGGACACTTTCACGGAAATCTGAGAACTCTCCCCTACCGACAACACGTCAGCACCTGCTTCGAGCTCACCCAGAGTCATCTCCAGGCTCAACGTTTCGTGCTGGATGAGTTCCTGGTGCTGGGAAATTGCCGCCACCGCGACCTGATCGCCTCCCAGCGTGACGGCAATGCGGTCTGACACATCCAGCCCAGCGTTCTTACGCTCTTGCTGAATCCATCGAATCACGTCTCGAGCCAATCCTTCGCTGGCTAGCTCCGGGGTAATGGTGGTGTCGAGGACAACGAAACCTCCCGTGGGAAGGAATTGAACAGCCAGGTCGGAATCGTCCAAACTCAGTTCAAGTTCGTACTCTCCCTCGAGCAGTTCAATACCCGCAACCGTGACAACACCTCCCGTGATATCCCAGTTGCCAGCTTTGGCCCCGGCAATAATTTCTTGAACCTGTTTACCTACTCGTGGTCCCAGCACTCGAGATAGCGGTGTGAGTTTTTTCCCGATTCCCCAGCGTTGCTCAACGGAATCATCTAACTCTTCACAGCGCACCGCCTTGACGTTTAATTCCTCAGCCAAGATCTCTGAATAGGGCTCCAGCGCGGAAGCCTCCTGAGTGACCACGGTGACCAAGCCCAAAGGCAAACGGACCCTAGCGCCGTGGGCTTTTCGCAAGGCAAGCCCAGCAGAGGCAACCCCTCGCACGCTATCCATTGCCCCGACCAAAGCGGCATCTTCAGGAAAGTCTTCAGGCTTGGGCCAATTCGTGAGGTGCACACTTTCGCCCCCGGTGATCCCCCGCCATACTTCCTCCGTGATCAGTGGCGCCAAGGGCGCTGCCACACGGGAGAGAGTTTCTAGGACCGAATAGAGGGTGTCGAGCGCATCGGTGTCCTCACCTTCCCAGAATCGATCGCGGCTTCGGCGAACAAACCAGTTGGTGAGCACATCAGCAAAATCTCGAATCGCCAACGCCGCCATCGGCGAGTCCATTGCTTCGAATTGAGCCGTCGTCTCGAGAACTAATTCATGGGTTTTCGCCAGGATGTATCGATCGAGGACATGCTGCGAGTTCGTGCGCCACACGGGTTCGTGATCGCCCATATAGAGGCTGAGGAAATAGTAGGTACTCCAGTAGGGCAAGAGGAATTGGCGCACACCTTCTCGAATTCCTTCTTCCGTCACGACCAGGTTTCCCCCGCGAATGACCGAACTCGAGAGCAAGAACCACCGCATGGCGTCTGCGCCATCGCGCTCAAACACCTCCGAGACATCGGGGTAATTGCGCAAGCTCTTGGACATCTTGGCGCCATCAGACCCCAAGACAATGCCGTGAGAAATGACGTTAGAAAAGGCCGGTCGGTCAAACAGCGCTGTGGAGAGAATATGCATCGTGTAAAACCAGCCACGGGTCTGACCGATGTACTCCACAATGAAATCTGCGGGGTTATGCGAGTCAAACCATTCCTGGTTGTCAAAGGGGTAATGCACTTGGGCAAAAGGCATAGAGCCCGAGTCAAACCACACATCTAAGACATCGGGAATGCGGCGCATCATGGATACCCCACTGGGGTCATCCGGGTTGGGGCGGACCAAATCATCAATTTTCGGGCGATGCAGATCATCGGGACGCACCCCGAAATCGGCCTCTAGTTCATCGAGAGAGCCATACACATCCACACGGGGGAAATCGGGGTTGTCACTCTTCCACACGGGAATCGGGGATCCCCAGTAGCGATTTCTCGAAATCGACCAGTCGCGTGCGTTGGAAAGCCAGGTTCCAAATTGGCCGTCTTTGACGTTGGCGGGAACCCAGTTAATGTCCTGATTGAGCTCCACCATGCGGTCACGGATTTCGGTAACCCGGATAAACCAGCTCGACACAGCTTTATAAATCAACGGGGTTCGACACCGCCAGCAATGCGGATAGGAGTGGTCATAGGAACGCTCGGCGAAGAGCCGGCCAGACTCCTTGAGCAACTTGGTCAAAGGCTTATTAGCCTCAAAGACCTGCATACCCGCGACGTCGCTGACCTGCTCGAGGAACCGTCCCGCATCGTCGATAGAAATAATCACCGGAATCCCGGCTTCCTGGCAGGTTATTTGGTCGTCCTCACCATAGGCCGGTGCCTGGTGGACAATTCCTGTTCCTTCGCCGGTGGCAACATAGTCAGCCACCACAATGCGCCAGGCGTTGTCCATGCCCCATGTTTTGACATCCGCGTAGTAATCAAAAACGCGGGTGTAGGAGATTCCGTCTAGCTCTCGTCCGCTGAGGCGCCTGAGAACTTGTTCCTTTGCTTGGGCCACCTCGGCGTAACCCAGCTCGCTGAGATAGTGAGCCATCGTGTCTTCGGCCAAGAGGTAGGTCTCACCCGGGTGCATCCCACTGGGGCCTGCTGGCACAAGGGCATAGGTGATCTCGGGACCCACGGCAAGCGCTGCGTTAGTGGGCAAAGTCCACGGAGTAGTCGTCCAGGCCAGAGCCAAAACACCCTCAAGCCCAGCCTTCTGGGCTGCTTCGCCTACCAGCGGGAAGGTCACGGTGACTGATTGGTCTTGCCTGGGCTTGTAGACATCGTCGTCCATGCGTAGTTCGTGATTACTCAGCGGTGTTTGATCCCGCCAGCAATAGGGAAGAACGCGATATCCCTCATAGGCAAGCCCCTTGTCATGGAGTTGCTTGAAAGCCCAAATAACACTTTCCATGAAGGTGATGTCGAGAGTTTTGTAATCGTTGTCGAAGTCAACCCAGCGCGCTTGGCGGGTGACATATTCCTGCCATTCCTTCGTGTATCGAAGGACGGACTCCTTGGCTGCTTGGTTAAAGGCAGCGATTCCCATCTCTTCGATCTGGCTTTTATCCGTAATACCTAGCTGTCGCTCCGCCTCCAATTCAGCGGGTAATCCGTGGGTGTCCCAGCCAAAACGGCGGTGGACCTGTTTGCCACGCATGGTGTGAAACCTCGGAAAGACATCCTTGGCATACCCGGTGAGTAAATGGCCATAGTGCGGCAAACCGTTGGCGAAAGGAGGGCCGTCATAGAAGACCCATTCGTCGCACCCTTCTCGCTGCTGCACAGATTTACGAAAGGTGTCACCACTTTTCCAGTCCGCGAGAACTTGGTGCTCCAAGGCTGGGAAGGAAGGGCTGGGCTCAATGCGTGTTCCCGGACGGTGACGGGGAAAAGTCATAAGGGGTTTCCTGACACTAAGGGTGGTTCATGGCCATGCGAGGACGCTCGGTTTCCCTTACGCGGTACCACCCCGCTTGCCCCAGAACTAACTGGAGCCACTTCATGTCAGGCGATGTCGGGCCCACCCGATCGGTTCTACTGGCAGAGGACACCGTGCATCCGCTGTTTTCTTCCGATAGCTCCCCGGTGATTGCCGGTTCGTAGCTCCTACAGTCTAGAACAGTGACGCAGCGCTCCCAGCATCGACAACGCTTCGAATTCGCTCCAGGTGTTCCCCAAGATAGTTTCCGAGAGCGGCTCGGGAAACCCCTGCCCCCGACCATTCCAGGGCAGCGGAGACCAGGGCTCCTGTGACCATCCAGACATCTCGAGGCGAGACCCCCGCTTGGGCGACAATCGCGGCAAGCTGGATGACCCGCTGACCACCGTCACCGCGCAGATCAAGATCGGCTTCCATCGCCTCGAATTGACTAGCGATCAGAGGCACGGCCTGGGGCGCGACATCGTGAGCGAGAAGTTCCAGTGCCCTGCCCAGGTGCGATGCCTCCATAACCGACTGCGAGAGATAGACAAGTGCGCGATCCACGTCAACCCACAAGACATCTGACTTGTTGTGGAAGTAATTGAAAAAAGTAGCTCTGCTGACTCCTGCACGGGAAGCGATGTCATCGACTGTGGTGTGGGAGTACCCCTGCTCGAGAAAAAGTTCTGCAGCGGCCTCTTCCAAAGCGCGCGTGGAGGAACGGCGAGGCCGTCCGCGTTTCTCACTGGTCATGACTTCCCCTATAGTTGAAAGGCACTATTTATTATACTGCGTCTAAATATTAGGCTAACTCATGGAAAGGGCCGCCTTGTCTACCTCTGCGCACACCCCCCTAAGCGCCAAACAATCCCGAAAAGTTGCTGTTGCTTCTTTCGTGGGAACTGCTTTGGAGTCTTATGACCAATACGTTTTCGCCTGGCTTGCCGCACTTTTTGCCGGCACACTATTTTTTGAACCCCTAGGGCCTGTCGGAGGAGTTCTCGCGTCCTTCGCCACCTTCGCAGTGACATTCGTGGTGCGACCCTTGGGTGCAGTCTTTTTTGGTCACTTAGGTGATCGCATTGGCCGTCGCAGCACCTTGATCATCACGATCATTTTGATGGGTGTTGCCACCGGACTTATCGGCGTGCTGCCGACGTATGAACAAATGGGATGGTTCGGAGCTATCGCACTGGTCATTCTCCGTCTGGCACAGGGCCTCTCTCTCGGTGGCGAATGGGGTGGCGCTGTGGCTTTGACCACCGAGCACGCCACAGAAAAGAACCGACCCTTCTTCGCTTCACTGGTTCAGTTGGGCTCGCCCGTGGGGTCGATTCTCTCCAACGCGATTTGGCTCGTTCTTTTCCTAACCCTTCCGTTTGAAGAGATCATGGCCTGGGCTTGGCGTATTCCGCTGTTGAGCGCTTTCCCCCTCCTGTTGATTGCTCTGTATCTGCGTTGGAGCATCGATGAGACACCCGTGTTCAAAGAATTGGTCGCTACCAATCAGCGCGTGAAGTACCCCTTCATCGAAATTTTCAAGAAAGCGCCCTTAGCGATTCTCATCGCCGTCGGTGGTGGTGTACTCGGCCACGGTTCCTACACGTTGATGAATACCTACACAACGAACTATGGCGTGGAGGTTCTGGGATACGCGGCTATGGAATTCACCATGGCGTTGACGATTGGAAGCTTGTTGCAACTGATCACGATTCCCGCCTTCGGTGCTTTGGCTAACCGTTTCGGGTCCGCCCGTGTCGTTGGATGGGGCGCGCTGGGAACCCTCCTGGCAGCGTTCCCGCTCTACTGGTTCATTCTCGACGCAACCTTCCTGACCCTGGTGCTGATCATGGTGGTCGGAGGAATCTTGCCTACCGCCTCGTGGGCAGCTCTGGGCGGCATGATGGGCGATCTCTTCGATGAGAAGGCTCGGTATACGGCGCTGGCAGTCTCGTACAACATTGCCGCCGCTCTCGCCGCGACGCTTCCGTTTTTCCTCACCCTCATGCGAGTCCAGACGGATAACGCATGGTGGCATCCAGGAATCGTCTTGGCCGGATTGTCTGCCATCACTCTCGTTGCCGCATACGCGGCCATGAGGAGAAAGAGCGTCTTTAGCTCTCAGGCGTAATTTCGGCGGCGAAAGCTCACCACGGCAAAACCCCGGTGATGTCCCCCTAAGGGATTTCACCGGGGTTTTGTTTTGTAGCATGGAGTAGTCAACACACTCAGGCACCTTCGACACGGTGCCGCATATAGCGAAGGTGGTCCTCCATGACGGGCACAATTCCGGAAAAACCCGCCCTGGAAGGTCTTGAAGCAACCTGGGGCAAGAACTGGGAAGACCAGGGCACCTACCACTTTCGGCGGGATCAAGCTCTAGAGCGCGGTAAAGACAATGTCTTCGCGATTGACACTCCCCCTCCCACCGCCTCGGGCAGTCTTCATATCGGCCATGTTTTTAGCTACACCCACATGGATCTCCAAGCGCGTTACCAGCGCATGCGAGGCAAAGAGATTTTCTATCCGATGGGCTGGGATGACAACGGGCTTCCCACCGAACGCCGGGTGCAAAATTACTACGGCGTGAGATGCGACCCTTCATTGCCCTATACCGAGGGGTTCACCCCGCCCCTAGAAGCCGGCGCGAGCGTCGATGGCTCAAAGCCTGGTGATGCGCTCCCGATTAGTCGCCGAAATTTCATCGAACTATGCGAAAAGCTCACGCTCGAAGATGAAGAACAATTTGAAGACCTCTGGCGAACCTTGGGGCTGAGCGTCGACTGGAATCTCACCTACCGCACGATTGACGATCAATCTCAACGCGTCGCGCAGCGGGCTTTTCTGCGCAATCTTTCCCGCGGTGAGGCCTATCGCGCTGATGCCCCCACCCTGTGGGATATCACCTTTAGAACAGCGGTAGCGCAGGCGGAACTCGAGGATCGAGACCAACCCGCGGCTTATCACAAGGTTCGTTTTCATGGTGGCGAGAGCGACGATGTCATCATCGTTACCACCCGCCCAGAACTCATTGCCGCCTGTGTCGCCCTGGTGGCCCACCCCGACGATGAGCGTTATCAAGGACTTTTTGGCTCGAGCGTAACCTCTCCCCTATTTGGGGTTGAAGTTCCCGTCTTGGCCCATCCTTTGGCGCAACAAGACAAAGGCACAGGAATTGCCATGGTCTGTACGTTTGGTGATGTCACCGACGTCATCTGGTGGCGGGAACTATCTCTTGACACCAGGCCCATCTTGGGCAAAGACGGACGGATTTTGGCGGAAAGTCCCGCATGGCTTACTAGCGAGAAAGCCATGGCAAGCTATGCAGAACTAGCCGGCAAAACCGTGTTCAGCGCCAAAGCAGCGATGGTCGACATGTTGGGCGAATCAGGAGACTTGGTCGACACTCCCGAAAACATCACCCACCCGGTGAAATTCTTCGAAAAAGGCGACAAGCCCCTGGAAATTGTGACCACCAGACAGTGGTACATCTCCAATGGAGCTAAGGACAGCGATCTGAAGAACCGACTTCTCGAGCGCGGGCAACAAGTCGCCTTCCACCCCGATTTCATGAGGGTGCGCTACGAAAACTGGGTCAATGGGTTATCCGGTGATTGGCTCATTTCCCGCCAAAGATTCTTCGGAGTCCCCATTCCCGTGTGGTATCCCCTGGATACCGAGGGAAACCCTGTGGAGGGCGAAGTTCTGGTGCCCGAAGAATCAGCCTTGCCCGTGGACCCGTCCACCGATACTCCCCAGGGCTTTAGCGAAGACCAACGCGGTGTGCCAGGCGGCTTTGTCGGCGAGCTCGACATTATGGACACCTGGGCCACCAGTAGTTTGACTCCGCAGCTTGCCGGTCGTTGGGAAGAAGACCCTGAGTTATTTGGTGTGGTCTTCCCCTATGACCTGCGCAGCCAGGGACAGGACATCATTCGAACCTGGCTCTTTAGCTCGATGTTGCGTGCTGAACTAGAGCACGGCACCATTCCCTGGAAAAACGCCGGAATTTCTGGCTTCATCGTGGATCCCGACCGCAAAAAGATGTCGAAATCTAAAGGCAACGTGGTGACCCCCCAGGGCATGCTGGATGAACACGGATCAGATGCGGTGCGGTACTGGGCTGCTTCTTCCCGGTTAGGAACCGATGCCGCTTTCGACCCACAAAACCCGAAGCAGATAAAGATCGGGCGACGCCTAGCCATCAAAGTTCTCAACGCCGCGAAGTTTGTGTATAGCTTCGAGGGCGAAACGGGCGAGGTAACGCAAGCACTGGATTGGGACATGCTCAACACCCTGCGAGGTGTTGTGGAGCACGCTGGCGCCGCCTATGAGGCCTATGACCACGCCAGAGCTCTCGAATTAGCAGAAACCTTCTTCTGGACGTTCACCGATGATTACCTTGAATTGGTCAAAGAACGCGCTTATACCGGCGAGGGAGCACCCCGCACGAGTGCCATCACCGCATTACGAATCGCACTGGACACCCTCTTGCGTCTCTTTGCACCCGTGATTCCCTTTGCCACCGAAGAAGTATGGTCGTGGACACACGAGGGAAGTGTTCACCTAGCACCGTGGCCCACAGCAGACGAAATCCCCGCTGATGCCGATTCAGACTCACACGCCGGGCTCCTCAACCTAGCCAGTGAGGCCTTGATTACCATTCGCCGAGCCAAGACAGACCTCAAAATTGCGCAGAAGACTGCGGCAACGAAGGCCACGTTGAAAGCGCCAGCACTTCTCTCCCTCGCGAGTGAGGACTTAGCCGGCGTGGGCAAAATCGCTGAGCTTAGCCTGGTCGAATCTGACACTGTCGAGTTAGTCTCGATTGACATGGAACCACTCGATGAATAATTCTTCGCCAGATTTTCAGATTCGCCCCATTGCCCAGGGTGATCGTGAGCAGTGGGAAATACTCTTCCTGGCCTACGGGGTGTTCTATGAGACTGATTTCTCGCCCGACGTATTGGATGGCGTGTGGAAGTGGCTGATGAATCCCTCGCATCCGATCAAAGCATGGGTGGCCTCCGGGGATCATGGACTGTTGGGTTTTGCCCACCTACGATTTCACGACGACACCTTCACTGCCGGACCGGCGTGGTTTCTCGATGACCTCTTCACATCACCGCAAGCCCGAGGCAAGGGTGTCGCCACAGCGTTAATCACCGCTCTCCAAGACCATGCCGCTCGCCACGGTGGCGGGACTCTGCGCTGGATTACCGGAGCCGAAAACACCACTGCACAAAGTCTTTATGATTCCTTGGCCACAAGGACTTCCTGGGTGATGTACGAGCAAGAAATTGACGAGAGCAGCTAATGCAACTGGGTTCACGGTTTTCGGTCGGAGAAACTCCCCGAGGTGTATCCCCAGAACTGGAGGCCGCACTGCGCCAGGTAGAAGCCAAACTTAGTGCCCAAGATCAGGCCACACTGCGCTGGACCCTCACGTGGTTAGAAGGTCGTCCCGTGTGTGAATTAGATAACGGAACGCTGGTACGCGGATAAGCGTTTAGGCAGACTTCTCACGCTTGAGCGGCGTCTTGTTCACAATGGTGGGCATAGTCCCGCTGGTGACACAGTCGCGGGTAATGATGACGCGCTCGATGGTGTCGTTGGAGGGCACATCAAACATCACGGGCCCCAGGACCTCTTCCAAAATGGCACGGAGTCCGCGCGCTCCCGTTTGACGAAGTGACGCCAACGCCGCGATCTCGTGCAGCGCTTCTTCTTCAAACTCCAACGTCACACCGTCTAGTTCGAACATGCGTTGGTATTGCTTGATTAAGGCGTTCTTAGGAGTGGTCAAAATATCGATCAAGGCGGTTTCATCCAGAGGGGTGACCGTCGTGACCACGGGAAGACGGCCGATGAATTCAGGAATCAATCCGAACTTGTGAAGGTCCTCGGGCAACACCGAGCTAAAGAGGTCGTCATGGTTTCCCTTGCTGTGGAGTGGGGCGCCGAAGCCGATGCCGTGTCGTCCCACTCGTTGGGAAATGATTTCTTCCAAGCCAGCAAAGGCACCCGCCACGATGAATAAAACGTTCGTCGTGTCAATTTGGATGAATTCTTGCTGGGGATGTTTACGCCCACCCTGCGGTGGAACAGCCGCCACCGTGCCTTCCAAAATCTTCAACAAAGCCTGTTGGACACCCTCGCCGGAGACATCGCGGGTGATCGAAGGGTTTTCTGCCTTGCGAGCAATTTTGTCCACTTCATCGATATAGATGATGCCCTGTTCCGCACGCTTGACGTCGTAATCGGCGGCCTGAATCAGCTTGAGCAGGATGTTTTCTACGTCTTCGCCGACATATCCGGCCTCGGTCAAGGCCGTTGCATCAGCTACAGCAAAAGGAACATTGAGTCTCTTAGCCAGTGTTTGCGCAAGATACGTCTTTCCACAGCCTGTGGGCCCAATGAGCAGGATGTTGCTTTTTTGAATGTCAACGTCGGTGTCTTCTTCGACAGCGTGCGGGGTGCTACCCGCCCGAACTCTTTTGTAGTGGTTATAGACCGCTACCGAGAGGGAACGCTTGGCGGCCTCTTGGCCAATAACGTATTCCTCCAAGAAACCATAGATTTCTTTGGGCTTAGGCAGATCGAAGTCCACGACCGCTTCGCTCTGGGTCTCCATTTGGCGTTCGTCAATGATTTCATTGCACAATTCCACGCACTCGTCGCAAATGTAGACGCCAGGACCAGCAATCAGTTGCTGTACTTGCTTTTGACTCTTGCCACAAAAGGAACACTTCAGTAGTTCGCCAGATTCGCCGGTTCGCGCCATGGCCAAACCTCCCTGAACACCGATGGGCAACTTCGCCAAAGCTTACCCGCCACCCTGGCAGGAACGGGGATTTTCCACAGGCACCTCATGGCGTGGCGGGAATACACTGGGGCTTGCCAAGAGAGGGAGAGCGTGCGGTGATTCGAGGGTTGGTAGGCGGCTGCTTGGCCCTGGGATTAATCGGCATGACGTCACCAGCGCTCGCTCACAACGTGGTGGAAGACCGCATTCCCTCACCGGATTCGATTATCACGACCTCGCCTGTGGAAATTTCGATTGCCACCAACGACATGTTTCTTGATCTCGGTGGCGAAGCGGGCGGTTTCGGCCTGGTCATGATGGACGACAACGGGCTCTACTACGGGGACGGGTGCGTCCTTCTTAACGAACGCCGCATGGAAGCCCTCGTGGATCTCGGGCCAGCCGGCAGGTACTCCATCGTCTATCAATTCGTGTCCGCTGATGGCCATCTGGTCTCAGAAAGCTATGACGTTGACTTCCAGCCGGATAATTCCCACATACCAGCGCAGGGCTACCCCGACGCCCCCGAATGCGGAGTAGATCGAGAAGCACCTGAAGACATCACCGCCATTGCCGAGTCTCCTGAGCTCACCAATGGCGATGCGCCCATCGAATCGCCATCGAGCACCGATGACGCCCTCGAAGGCATGAGCGCACCCAGCGGTGTCGCCGTAGGAATCGGAATTCTTGCCACCGTGGTGGCCACCGCGATTGCTATCGCACTATCGCGAAAAAGACGCGATTAGCCTGCGGTCACAGCCTCGGGGCCCTTAGCAGGACTTGCAGTGGGCGCCGTTTTACGTGAGCTCAGAACCTGGTCAATGAGTCCATAGTCCAAAGCTTCACTAGCAGTGAGGATCTTGTCTCGATCGATATCGCGGTGCACTTCCTCGATGCTCTTCTTGGAGTGCTTCGACAGGGTCTCTTCCAACCACTCGCGCAGGCGAGCAATCTCTTTGGCCTGAATCTCAATATCTGAGGCCTGACCACGGCCCGCTTCACCCATCATGGGCTGGTGGATCAAGATCCGAGCGTTGGGCAGCGCCAAACGCTTTCCTGGCTCACCTCCGGCGAGAATAACGGCCGCAGCCGATGCCGCTTGGCCCAACACCACCGTTTGAATCTGGGGGCGGACATACTGCATCGTGTCGTAAATCGCTGTCATAGCGGTGAAGGATCCACCGGGTGAATTGATATACATCACGATGTCACGATCAGGGTCTTGGCTCTCGAGCACGAGCAGCTGAGCCATCACATCATCAGCGGAGGCGTCATCGACTTGAACGCCAAGAAACACAATGCGGTCTTCGAAAAGCTTCGCGTAGGGGTCCTGGCGCTTGAATCCGTAACT
>JAFMKX010000005.1:29510-46029 GCA_017852615.1 Pontimonas sp.
GTAATCTGAGCCAGGCGCTTCTTCATGTCGTTAATCAGGTGGGCCTGGGTTTGGATATCACTGGCCGTTCCACCGAAACCGCCGTGGGGCTGGTGCAACAGGACTCGCGCATTGGGGGTGATGTAGCGCTTACCTTTAGTGCCGGCGGTGAGAAGTAATTGGCCCATCGAGGCTGCCATTCCGATACCCACGGTGACGATGTCGTTAGGAACAAACTGCATCGTGTCGTAAATGGCCATGCCCGCGGTGATCGAACCTCCGGGGGAATTGATGTAGAGGTAGATGTCCTTTTCGGGGTCTTCTGCTGCGAGGAGCAAGAGCTTGGCCGCGATCTCATTCGCGTTGTCATCGCGGACTTCGGATCCCAACCAAATAATGCGGTCTCGAAGCAACCGGTCAAAGACATTGGGTTGCATCATCGGTTCTGCCATCGTCACAGTGTTGTTCTCCTCTAAGAGCATCCAGGCTTGATTCTTCGAGATTACCTGCCCAGGCTCACGATATTGCTACTGTTCGCCCTCGGCAGAGAAACGCTTAGTGGTCGTGATCGTGCTCGTCCTCAGACGAGTTATCTGCTACCGCTTGCGCAATCGCAGCTTCGACAGGATCTGATGCGCTCTTGGTGAATTCACTCAAGTCAACGGTCTTACCCTTGGTGTCTTTCACCGTCACGTTGGTCAACGCCACAGACAGTGACTTCGAACGAGCAACTTCGCCGACCATGGCAGGAATCTGGTTATTGCTATCCAGGGTCTGAATGTATTCCTGAGGGTCCATGCCGTACTGGCTGGCTGATTGCACCATGTACTGGGTCAGCTCTTCTTGCGAGACCTGGATTTCCAAGTGCTCCACCAAGACATCGAGCAAGAGCTGAGTCTTCAAAGACTTACTCGTGGACTCGATAACTTCGGCGCGGTGCGCGTCATCTTCCAAACGGTTCTCACCTTCGAGGTGGCGGTGCACTTCGGCATCCACCACGGACTCGGGTAACGCAATCTCGGTATCGCTCAGGAGCTTCTCCACGAGCTTGTCGCGAGCCTGCTGGGCCTGAGTGAAGACGCCTTGGCGCTCCAGCTGAGCTTTCAGGTCATCCTTGAGCTCGGCAATGGTGTCAAATTGGCTCGCAATTTGAGCGAAGTCGTCATCTGCCTCAGGCAGCTCACGCTCCTTCACGCTGAGTACCGTGATCTCGATCTGAGCCATCTCGCCCTCGTGGTCCCCGCCCAGAAGCTTGGACTCAAAGGTGGTGGTTTCCCCAGCGGTCAAGGTGTCGAGAGCCTCATCAATACCGTCAATCAGCTGACCCGATCCGACTTCATAGCTGATCGAATTGGCGCTATCGATGGTGTTGTCACCAATCTTGGCAATCAGGTCAACTTGAACGAAGTCCCCCTTGGCGATGGGGCGATCCACGGTGACTAAGTTCCCAAAGCGCGAGCGAAGCGAATCTAGTTCGTCCTCGACGTTGCCCTTGGTGACCATGATCGGTTCCACCTCGAGGGTGTACTTATCAAACTTAGGCAGCGTGATCTCAGGTCGCACATCGACCTCAATCACCACGATTAAGTCGCCGGAAAAGTCTTTTTCTTCTGGCCACTGGGTGACGTCCACTTCGGGGCGACCCAGTGTGCGCAATTTTTCTTCGGTCACGGCAGCTTGGAAGAACTTGTCCAAACCATCGTTCACGGCGTGGTTGAGAACCTCGGCGCGACCGACGCGCTGGTCAAGGATGGGGGGTGGCACTTTGCCCTTACGGAACCCAGGAATCTGAACCTGCTGCGCAATGTGCTCATAAGCGTGGGCAACGCTGGGCTTAAGTTCTTCGGGGCTCACCGTGATGTTCAAACGAACGCGGGTCGGGCTCAGGATTTCTTTAGTGGTGATGGGCACGTCTTTTTTTCTCCAACTGGCTATCTGTGGGGGTACTACGTCGGGGCGACAGGATTCGAACCTGCGACCTCCCGCTCCCAAAGCGGGCGCTCTACCAAGCTGAGCTACGCCCCGATGGTTCCTAGCGCATCACCATCGTGTAACAAGTCGCATGTCAGACCCCGGTGAAACAACGCTTAGGAGTCTACTGGGTGTCACAGGGGGAAAACGACCCCCACCGGTGGAATGCAGTAACATCGTGCGAAGGCATTTCTTTTTGGGGATGTAGCTCAATGGTAGAGCCTCAGTTTTCCAAACTGATGGCGCGGGTTCGATTCCCGTCATCCCCTCCAAAAAATCACACGTTGTGACGATGCGTGATGGCACCCGCTGCCACGGTCAGCGCCACAGGAAGCTCTCGCAGTGCGTCACTGGCTTTGGCAAGATCCGAGCCCAACGCATCGACCAACCACAGTGGATCAGCATCTAAGGCGATGAGGTCTGCGGGCTGCCCCACCTCGAGGGTGCTGCGCGTCGAGAAAGACAGCGCTTCAGAAATGGTGAGGCCTTGTTCCAGGTGCCAGGGTGCGCGGCCTTCCCTCGTGCGGGTGACCGCTGAGGCAATGGTGATCCAGGGATCGAGTGGTGAGACGGGCGCATCGGAGCCCAACACCACCTGGGCTCCATGCTCCACCAAGCTTCGAAGCGCAAAGGCTCGCTCTGCGCGATCTGCCCAGTACACATCGGTGACATCGCGATCATCAATGGCGTGATCTGGTTGAACGCTGGCGGTGACGCCCAAGCGCGCAAAACGTTCAAAGTCCTCCGCGCGGACAAGCTGAGCATGTTCAATCCGGCCATGGAGGTCATTTTTTTCGAAGATGTCGAGCACGGTCTGATTAGCCTTATCGCCAATGGCATGGACAGCAAGCCAAAAACCAGCTTTATCCGCCGCGACCAACATTGCTTCGATATCCTCAGGCGGCCAATTCAAAGCACCGTAGTGCTCACCCTCCACACCCAGGTAGGGCTCCACGCACTGGGCGGTGCGAGTATTCAACGAACCATCCGTGATGATTTTGAACGGTCCAACGGTGACACCGGGCGCCAATTCCAGGCCGCTTCGGAGTCCCTGCGCGATAGCGGTCTCGAGATCTTCTGGGTAGACACCGCATTCCACCGTGAGGGGATACCGTGCGCCATAGCTGGCGACTCGACGAATCCAATCCGGAGCGCTCAGAGTCATCTCGAGGTCCACGATGCCGACGACCCCACGAGACGCTGCGTGATGAGCAGCATCGAGGACCCACCCATCAATGGTGGTCGCATCAACATCGCTCAGCCGCTGGGAGAGCGCAAACCATTCCCGTTCCGTGATGACACCATCGTCTCGATGTCCGACGACACCAAAACGATCCAGAGCAGCGGTATTGGCCCAACAGGAATGAACATCAACAGAAATGAGAACCACTGCGGTATCCCCTGTGAGGGCATCAAGGACCTGCGTGGTTTTGGCTTCCTTCCACAATCCGTCTCGATATCCAGCGCCAATCACCACCGGATCCGGGTGCTCGCTGCTGGCATTGGCCTCAACCGCATCGGCCATGATGTGGGCGGCCTGCGCTGCTGAGTCGGCGTGATGGAGGCTCACTTGCCGACGATGCTGGGCCCAGAGCGAAAAGTGAACATGCTCATCCCAAAGCCCTGGCATCACGACGCGATCATCAACATCGATGACCTCGTGGCCTTCGGTGAGCGCACTTCCGGCAGGAACAATCGCTTCGATCAGGCCATCCCTGAGGACAATATCCACACTCTGGCCGGAGGCATCACCTAGGCGTCGTGCGCGAGTCACAATCATGAAACACTCCCCGTTGATTTCTGACAATTCGGGCACAGATACAGTTTCCGTGCCGCCATCTCTGCCATCACAATCGGGGTGCCACACACCCGACAGGGTTGCCCGTGGCGTCGATAGACAAAATATCTCTCTTGCGTGTTTTCCAGGGCCACCACGCGCTGAGACTTGGTGAGATCATTCCTGGTCATCATGACGCCCGTGGCGATTCCGTCCGCGAGCAAAGCACTCCAATCGCGCCACAAGGCATCGATTTCACTGCGATCGAGGGTATGCGCCCGGCGAAAGGGGTCCATCCGGTGCCGAAACAAGAGCTCTGCTCGGTAGACATTTCCAATACCGCTGACGACACTCTGATCCATCAGGACAATGCCAATGGGTCTGGTTGTCTTGCCCACACGAGAGGCAAAGACGTCGGCGCCTTTCGTGCCCTTGTCATACACGGGGTCTGGGCCCAGGCGCGCGCGCACCGAGTCAACCTCGTCGGGAGAAAGCACCTCACACACCGTGGGCCCTCGAAGATCGGCAAGCGCATCATCGGTCTGTAGCCGCAACCGCACCTGGCCCACGGGTTCCGGGGGAAACACCTCGAGAGCCTCGCGCGGAGCGTCATGCTTCCCCATTTTTCTGACCCGAGGTGCACCAAGCGATCGCCTCGATGACACACCGGAGAGTCCGCGCAGTGAATCTCTTGTCGCGATATCCCAGGCCCCATAGATGCCCAGGTGCACGCGCAACCAACGCTCTTTCTCCCACTGAATGAAAAGCTGCTTTCCGATGGCCTCAATGCCGAGAATTGTGGACCCGGAGACTAAAGCAGCTCCTTCACGAAAACGCCCCTGCGGAGAGGACGCCGAGACCTCATGGTCGAGAAATAGCTCACGGAGAAGGTTGGCAATGCGGTGAACACTGTGGCCCTCGGGCACGGTCTAGTCCGAGGTCTCGAAACCAGCAATCTGGCCGGTTGTTTCGAATTCACCCAACTGGGCAATCCGGCGTTGGTGTCGCTCCTCCCCGGGGAACGGAGTTCGAATGAAGGTGTCGATAAAAAGAAGCGCCTCATCAATGCTGTGCTGACGCGCACCGATGGCACAGACATTCGCGTTGTTGTGTTCGCGAGCCAACACTGCCGTGTTCACGCTCCACACCAACGCCGCGCGGGCACCCGTGACCTTGTTGGCCGCCATTTGTTCGCCATTTCCCGACCCGCCAAAGACCACGCCGAGAGAGTCAACACCAGCATTCTCATCGCTCACCACTGCTTTGGCAGCTCGAATGCAAAAGCTTGGATAGTCATCAAGTGGGTCATATTCCAGCGGGCCATGGTCAACGACCTCATGGCCTTCTAGGCCCAAATGCTCCGCCAAATCCTGACTAAATTCGAGCCCGGCGTGATCGGTGGCGATATGGATGCGCATAGCGACCAGTCTAATTCACCCCAATACATCGAGGGTTCTCGATGGGGGCCTGCATTTTCTGAGGTTTTACCCTATTCTTGAAGTCAACCTTTACAAGGAGACCGTTGTGAGCATGCCTGATTTTCGCCGCGCCGTTCGCGGATTCGATACTGAGGACGTTTCTCGGTATGTCCGCGAGCTTTCTGAGCGCCTAGAACGGCTCGAAAACGAACGAGCTGAGAATGCTCGCACTATCCAACGTCTCACCCGCGATGTCACCGATGCCAACGACCGCGCCTCACGTGCCAAGCCAAGTTTTGCCGAGCTGGGTTCCGCGTTTGAGGAAACCCTCCGCCTCGCGGAAGAACAGTCCAAAAAAATCACCCAAGAGGCAGCTGGCGAAGCAACAGAAGTTTTAGGTAACGCCCGAAGCGAAGCCACTCGAGTTCGAGAAAGTGCCGCTAAAGAGTCGCGCAAGATTCTCTCGGATGCGCAACGTCAAGCCGAAGACCTCCGCCTCGATAGCGAACGGGAAGCAGCTCAACTGCGCCAGCAAGCTGCGGATGAAATCGCTAAGGCGACGAACACCCGGACCCGTGCCGAACGTGCTGCCGCCACGATGATCAGCCAGGCTGAGAAGCAAGTTTCCGAAATCAAAGCCGAAGCATCTCGCCAGGTTGAGCAGGTCAAGCGCGAAGCGTCTGAACTTCTTCACGCTGCCCAGGAACGCGCCGTGGCAACCGATGCCAGTATTCGTCAGCAAATTGATGAAGCAGAACGCGCCCGCGCTTCGATCCACGAAGAAGCCGACAACTACGCACAAAAGGCCTACCAGCAGGCCGATGAGCACGTGCAAAACGCTGCTAAGCGCGCACAAGACCTCGGGCAAGAAGCAGACACCGTGTTGGAAACCGCACAGCGTCGCTCGGAGGAACTCACCAAGGAAGCTCGCACGTATGCCGAGCGTCTGATTTCCGAAACAGTGCAGCGCTCGCGCTCGATTGCCCGTGACACCGAAGAGCTCGTCAGCACGATGCTCAGTGACACCGAAAGCCAGCTCAGTGACATTCGTCGCCAGCAGGGCTACCTGAACGAATACCTCCAGCGCATGCGTCAAGCGGCCACCGAAGTGGATATGGAAATCACCAGCATCCAGCCTCCCAAGCTCACCGGAGATTCGAAGCCCCTGACCAGTGGTGACCCTGCGGCCGAGGAAATCTTGGAAGCGCAGGAAGTGCCCGTCACTATTGACGCGGAGACTTCGAAAGACTAAGTAGCTCCCAGATTTACTCTCCGGCTGTGGATTGGTGCCGAGACAGTGCTGGGCAACGTGATGACGCAGTGCCTGATTCCTCAAGGAGAATGACGTGCCCGGTGAGAACCTAACCCGAGTCGAAGCCCTTACCCGCTCGGCGCAGCTGACGATCAAGAACTACGACATTGAGATCGACCTGCGCGAGGTGGCCACCTCGGACACCTTTAGAACCACCACCATCGTGACATTCCTGGCCGAAGCCGGGGAATCAACGTTCATCGACGCGATTGCCTCCCAGGTTCACAGCGTGAGCCTCAATGGAGAATCTTTGGATCCCAGCACGGTATTCGCCGATTCTCGTATTACGCTGCCCTCCCTCGCTTCTTCCAACACCCTCGAGGTGGTGGCAGATTTCTCGTATACCAACAGCGGTGAAGGTCTTCATCGTTTTGTGGATCCTGTGGACGACGAGATTTATCTTTACTCTCAATTCGAGGTCCCTGATTCTCGCCGGGTGTTCGCTGTATTTGAACAGCCTGACCTCAAAGCGACCTTCCATTTCACTATTCACGCGCCTGAGAATTGGCAAGTCATCAGCAACCAACCCACTCCCACACCGGTGGCCATAAAGCAGGGGCACACCTGGGACTTTTCTCCTACCCCGCGCATTTCTTCCTACATCACCGCGCTGATTGCTGGGCCTTATCGCCAGGTGCGCAGCGAACTCACCAGTTCCAGCGGACGAGTGATCCCGTTGGGGATTTTTGCGAGGGCGTCTCTTTTTGACTATCTCGATAGCGATTACATCTTTGACATCACCGCCAAGGGTTTCGCTTTCTTCGAAGAGAAGTTTGGCGTTGCCTACCCGTTTGAGAAATACGATCAGCTTTTTGTCCCCGAGTTCAATGCCGGAGCGATGGAAAATGCCGGCGCCGTGACATTCACCGAAAGCTATATCTTCCGCTCGCATGTCACCGACGCGGTGCGGGAACGCCGGGTCGTCACCATCCTCCATGAGCTCGCTCATATGTGGTTTGGGGATTTGGTCACCATGCGCTGGTGGAATGATCTCTGGCTCAATGAATCTTTTGCCGAATGGGCTTCTACCATTGCTACTGCGCAGGCCACTGAGTGGACAGGCGCCTGGACCACGTTCCAAGCCATGGAAAAATCATGGGCCTACCGCCAAGACCAGTTACCGTCCACGCACCCCATCGTCGCAACGATCAATGACATTGAAGATGTTCAGGTCAATTTCGATGGGATCACCTACGCCAAGGGTGGCTCTGTTCTCAAACAACTCGTCGCGTGGGTCGGCGAAGATGCCTTCTTTGCTGGAGTGCACCAGTACTTTGAGAAACACCAGTGGGGTAACGCGGTGTTGGCCGATCTCCTCACGGAACTCGAAGACACCAGCGGGCGCGACCTCTCCGACTGGAGCGCACTGTGGCTGGAAACCGCCGGGGTCAACACCTTGTGGCCAGAGCTCATGGTAGATGAACAAGGTCTCATCACGCACCTAAGCATCCGGCAAAGCGCTCCTGAACAATGGCCCACCTTGCGACCCCATCGCCTGGGCGTGGGAATCTACACCGCCGATGGCACCGGTGCGGTAGTCAGAACACACCGCATCGAATTGGACATTGATGGCGAATCCACCGAGGTCCCGGAACTGGTGGGGGTGCCTCGTGGGGACCTCATCATCATCAACGATGAGGATTTGGCCTACGCCAAGATTCGACTCGACCCAGACTCTCTGGCCTTTGCCATCAAGAATCTTCAGGCTATTTCTGACCCCTTGGCGCGCTCGTTAGTGTGGTCAAGCGCATGGGATAGCACGCGAGATGCTCAAATGCCGCCGAGGGAATTTGTCGACTTAGTCCTCAACAACATTGCCACCGAGACCGAAAGCACCACTGTGCGCACTGCACTGTCCCAGGTTGCTCTGGTTGTTCGCTCGTATCTCTCCCCCCAGAACCGATCTGCTGCTGTGGTGTCCACCGCGGATGCTTTCTGGACGCTCGCGCACGAAGCACCTTCGGGAAGCGATAACCAATTCCAGCTTGTCCGAGCTTTCGCCTCGCTCGCCTCAACACCCGAGCACATCGCCACCTTGATGGCCCTGCGTGAGGGAAGTCTGGTGCTCGATGGGCTGGTGATTGACCAAGACCTAGATTGGGAACTCCTCGCTGGACTGGCCAATGCCGGTGGTGCCGACAACGCAGACATCGAGGAAGCGCTATCGAGTGACAACACATCCAATGGCGCTCAGGCCGCCGCTCGAGCCCGGTCCTATTTGCCCACCACCGCGGATAAGCAAGCCATCTTTGATCAGTTAGTTTCCTCCGCCGACACGCCCAATGCGATCGTGCGCTCGCTCACGGTGGGCTATGACGTGGTCAATGACCCCCAGGTTCTCGAACCGTTGGTGTCCCAGTATTTTGCGGTGCTAGAGCGCATCTGGGAGGAGCGAACCTACAAGATTGCGGAATATATCGTCGAAGGACTCTATCCAGGATCCCTAGTGGGACCCGAGCTCATCCACGCCACCAATACTTGGCTCGATGCTCATCCCGAGCCCGCTGCTCTTCGTCGGATGATTCAGGAAAACCTTGCTGGTGTTGAACGCGCACTGAAGGTTCAGGCTTTAGACGCCGCGCAGTAATCACCGTCTCCCTGGGCCTGGGCGTAGCATGTGAGCATGGACGCTTGGGATTCATTTATCGAGGCACTCACGACCTACAGCACCACGTTTCGCATTATTGGGGTGCTGATTGGCGGAGGTATCACCGCGGTCGTGGTTCGCATCCTCATTACCCGGGTAGTCGCCGGTGTGGTGACCGGTGTGAAGCGCACACACAAAGTAGATGACACCCGGGAACTATCCTCCAGCCCAGTGGCGGCGATGCGATCTGTGCAACGAGCGCGAACCCTGGGTTCTGTGCTGAATAACTTTGCCACCTGGATCATCGTCTCCGTTGTATTTATCCTGATTCTCACCGAACTCGGTTTCTCGGTCACGGCCCTCGTGGCCAGCGCCGGCATCATCGGCGCCGCCCTCGGTTTTGGCGCGCAATCCATCGTGAAAGATGTCCTCAATGGTCTTTTCATGGTCTTCGAAGACCAACTCGGTGTCGGTGATGTGGTCGATTTGGGGATGGCCGAAGGTGTGGTCGAGCGGGTGGGGATTCGGGTTACGGAAATTAGAGACGTCTCAGGAACACTCTGGTTTGTCAGAAATGGCGAAATTCTCAGGGTGGGAAACCACACTCAAGACTGGTCGCGAGTGATCCTTGATCTGCCTGTCCCCTACGACTCCAATATCGATGAGATTCAAAACCTGTTGTTGGAATCCGCTCAAACCTTCGCGGCAAGTCGCGATTGGCGACGCAAGGTCATTGAGGATCCCGAGGTGTGGGGAGTTCAATCACTGAGCGCTGAGGCCATCACCTTGCGCTTGGTAATCAAGGTGCGAGCCGGTGAGCAGTGGGCCGCGCAACGCGCTCTGTATCGAGCCCTCAAAGAAACACTGGATCAACGCAAGGTTGATATTCCTCCTCTCAATCGCATGGTGGTCGATGGAATGGAAGGCTCCAGAACCCGCCGAGGGGGCGAGGGTGCCCGCGTTACTCCTCCGATTTCCTCCTCAAGCGATGAGTGACAACCTCTCTGAGGCTTCGCGCCTGTTTCATCGAGTGGGCGGAGCGGCGACCTTTGATGCTCTGGTGCGCGCCTTCTATGACGGTGTCATGGACGACCCCGATTTAGCCCCTATGTATCCCAGCGAGGACATCGAAGGGGCCATCTGGAGGCTGTCACATTTTCTTCAGCAGTATTTTGGTGGACCCACGACCTATAGCGAGCAGCGAGGTCACCCTCGCTTGCGGATGCGCCATGCCGCGTTTGCGATTAACCCCCATGCCAAAGAACGATGGTTGGTTCACATGCGAGCGGCTGTCACCACACTCAACCTTGCCCCAATGGATGAATCGGAACTCTCGAACTATCTGGAATCCGCAGCGTTGTCGATGGTGAACACTTTCGAGGCTTAGGAGTCTGCTGCGCCACCAGGTTTCTTCACCACGACATACCCCGAGCCTGAGGTCAGTCGAAGCCAATTCCCCACGGTGTGAACCTGCATATTCTTATCGGTGAGAAAACCCAGTGCGTCGGCGGCAAAGGCAGCTCCGGCAGGAATTTGCTGATTATCAGCCAGAGCAGTGCCCCAGATTTCCGCACGCACTTTTTGTAATACCGACTCACCGATGGATTCAGGTACGGCTTGGGCAACCTTGGCCACCCCCTCGGCGGCGGCATCGCGCAGTGCCGAGCTTGCGATGCCCCTGCGTCGACGCCAACCCTCTCGAGGAGGGGTGATGGCTGCCCAGGCTAGTGACGCAACCTCCGCCGGCAACGTGAATTCTGCTTCGCCACTATCCGAGGCCACACCGAGGCGATGAATCAGAGATTCCAGGGGAACGACGACATCAAATTCTGCCGCGGTGGCCAACTTGAACACGCGAAGACCCAACACCGTGGGGGTTTGATCCAACAGTCCTCGAGGGAACAACACACCAACATAAGCCTGAAGAAAGCCCCCCTGGGCAATCAATCGGGCCGATCCGTTATTGACGCGGGCAGCGCGTTCTGAAAAAACCTGAGCGTCGAGTACAGCCTGCGAGGGTGAAAGAGTAAGTGTAAGAGCCATGGTGTTCTCTAAACTACAACCGATGACCTCTCAAGATAACCTCACCCCACCCAGCGACCCCGTGGAAAGCATGCTGGGGGCTTTGACTCTGACCACATCCCAAGCCCGAACCAGGGAAGATATCTTCACCGCGCCTAGTCAGTGGCAACCCCATGGGCGTGTATTCGGTGGACAGGTCATGGCTCAGGCCGCCTTAGCCGCGATGCACACCATTCCCGAAGGGCGCACTATTCACTCGCTGCACGGCTATTTCCTCCGTCCAGGAGATATCACCGAGGCCATCACGCTCTCGGCAGATCGGATTCACGATGGCCGATCGTTTTCCACCCGACGGGTTCAGGCGTATCAAAAAGGGGAACCCATCTTTTCCATGATTGCGTCGTTCCAAGACAACGACCCCGGGTTGGATCACTTCAGCCCCATGCCCCAAAACATTCCCGACCCGGAGACACTACCCAGTGCTCAGGAAGTGCTGCGGGGAATCAATCATCCTCTCGCCGATGTGTGGGCAACCACACGAGCCTTTGACCTGCGCCACCACCCATCCCCGATATACATCGACGGTGATCGCGAAAGAACAGCACACCAGGCGGTGTGGCTCAAAGCCCTTTCACCTCTGCCCGATGACCCGCACCTTCATCAAGCCGCCTTGGCCTATGCCAGTGATTTCAGCATTTTGGAACCGGTGATGAGAGCTCATGGAATCAGCTGGTCAACGCCGGGGCTAAAAATAGCCAGCCTGGACCACGCCATGTGGTGGCATCGGCCCCACCGAGTAGACGAGTGGTTCCTCTATGTTCAAGAGTCACCGTCTGCGCGGGGCGGACGGGGGCTGGCTCTGGGACGAATCTTCTCTCAAGAAGGCTTACTCATTGCCTCCGTGGCTCAAGAAGGAATGGTGCGCGTTCCTAATCCCTCGTGAGTTTGCGATAGGTGGAACGGTGCGGGGCAGCCGCATCTGCACCTAAACGCTCGACCTTGTTCGCCTCGTAGGATTCGAAGTTTCCTTCGAACCAGTACCACGCAGCGGGATCTTTCTCTGTTCCTTCATAGGACAGGATGTGGGTGGCAATCCGGTCCAAGAACCAGCGATCGTGGGTAATGACTACAGCACAACCGGGGAATTCCAGCAACGCGTTTTCCAGGCTCGAGAGAGTCTCCACGTCCAGGTCGTTCGTGGGCTCATCAAGAAGCAAAAGGTTTCCACCCTGCTTCAGAGTCAAGGCGAGGTTAAGGCGGTTGCGCTCACCACCGGAGAGCACTCCAGCCTTTTTTTGTTGATCGGGGCCTTTGAAGCCAAAGCTTGATACGTAGGCTCGAGAAGGAATTTCAACATTCCCCACCTGGATGACATCAAGACCGTCGGAAACAACCTCCCAGAGGGTCTTCGAAGAATCAATTCCTGATCGATCCTGGTCGACATAGGAGAGCTTGACCGACTCCCCCACCGTGAGCTCGCCACCATCAATTTCCTCAATGCCCACGATGCTTTTGAACAGGGTGGTCTTTCCGACACCGTTGGGGCCAATAATGCCCACAATGCCGTTTCGAGGAAGGGTGAAGCTGAGGTTGTCAATGAGAACCCGATCACCGAAGCCTTTGCGGATGTTCTTGGCCTCCAGCACCATCTGACCCAAACGCGGTCCCGGTGGAATCTGGATTTCATCGAAGTCCATCTTCTTCGTGCGCTCAGCCTCGGTCGCCATTTCTTCATAGCGAGCCAGACGAGCCTTCGATTTCGCCTGACGTCCTTTGGCATTGGAGCGAACCCACTCAAGTTCATCAGCTAAGCGCTTGGCGAGCTTTTGATCTTTCTTACCTTGGACCTGGAGACGCTCGGCCTTCTTTTCCAGATAGGTCGAATAGTTGCCTTCGTAGGGATACAGGCGCCCTCGATCGACTTCGGCAATCCACTGCGCTACGTGGTCCAGGAAGTACCTATCGTGGGTAATCGCAATGACGGCACCGGGATACTTTGACAGGTGCTGCTCTAACCACAACACGCTTTCGGCATCAAGGTGGTTGGTGGGCTCATCCAGGAGCAACAGGTCAGGTTTTTCCAGGAGCAATTTACACAGTGCTACCCGTCGCTTTTCACCACCGGAGAGGTGCTCAATAGTCGCATCCGAGGGTGGGCAGCGAAGCGCATCCATGGCCTGCTCTAGTTGAGAGTCCAAATCCCACGCATCGGCAGCATCAATGGCCTCCTGCAGAGTTCCCATCTCGGCGAGCAAAGTATCGAAGTCAGCCTCAGGGTCTGACATGGCTGCTGAGATCTCGTTGAAGCGCACCACCTTCTCGTGGATTTCGCGGACTCCATCGCGCACGTTTTCCAACACCGTCTTGGACTCATCCAATTCCGGCTCCTGGAGCAAAATACCCACGCTATAGCCGGGAGAGAGTGTGGCGTCACCGTTGCTGGGTGTATCCAACCCCGCCATAATCTTCAAAATTGTTGATTTACCGGCACCGTTAGGTCCCACCATGCCAATTTTGGCGCCGGGGAAGAACGACATGGTGACGTCGTCAAGAATGAGCTTTTCGCCCACTGCTTTGCGGGCACGGATCATCGTGTAAATGAATTCAGCCATAGCTTCTTAGTCTAGGCAGTTGTGGGTCCTCTTGCTCACCGCGAGGCGGCCAGAAGGGGTTACGGTGATACCCCTTCTGACCTTTCGCTTAGAGGTCTTCTTCCTCGTCACCGACTTCTTCCTCCTCGGTGGGACGTTGCACTTTCTGATACTGGGTCACACCCCAGTGCAGGTCATGGCCCAGTGAGTTGGCTTCAAGCTCGATACTCGTGCCGGAGCGGTCGTCATTGCTCCAATCCCGAACCTTCAATCGCCCCACGGTGACCACCCGGTCTCCCTTGTTGAGCGACTGTGCAGCGTTGATAGCCAGGTCCCGAAACGCTGTGACGGTGTACCAATTGGTGTCGGTATCAATCCAAGCCTTGGCACTCTTGTCAAAACGGCGTTGGTGGGAGGCCAGGCGAAAACTGGTAATCGCTAGCCCCTCGGAGGTGACAATGTGGCGAGGCGTAGTCGCAATCAGGCCAGTAATGGTGAGTTGGTCGGTCATCGAGATCCCTTCAGGCGCAGGGACGATTAGTTAGTCACGCCTTCCCCCGCGCCGGCAAAGACGTGAGGGTTACTGTGTCGCAGATTGCTCACCAAGAAGGTCGCTGCACTCTGTTGGAGAAAAGATGGGACCTTATCGGGCCTGGGGACAATTAGGCCGGAAGGAGGTACTCCTGAAAACTCTTGCGCACCTTGGTTACTTTGGGGGCGGCAACAGCTAGGCAATAGCCCTGGGTCGGGTTTTTGGCAAAAAAGTCTTGGTGGTAGTCCTCGGCCTCGAAATACTCGCCCAGGGGTGAAATTTCGGTGACTACCCCGCCCTCCCAGGTTATTTCTGCCCGCGCCTTGGCCGCCTCGAACAGCGCCTTGTCTTCTTCGCTGGAATAGAACATGGCAGATCGATACTGGGTCCCCACATCATTACCTTGGCGATTGAGCTGGCGCGGATCATGCATGGTGAAAAACGCATCCAAAATCACATCAGAAGGAATCTCGCTGGGATCAAAAGTTACTGCCACCGCTTCGGCGTGACCAGTCGTTCCGGTGCAAATCTGCTCGTAGGTGGGGTGCTCGGTGTGCCCTCCGGTATAACCAGAGACCACCGAATGAACACCTCGCAGCACTCGATAGGCCGCATCAAGACACCAAAAACAACCACCGGCAAGCACATAGGTTTTCATACCTGTGACGCTAGTGGGAATGGCTGAAAAAGGCCCGTCAGAAAGCTCGTCGGAGTGGTCACGATTTCTCGTCTCAGGCCCTACGCTTAGTCTGTGAATCACGCCTGGTCTCCTGCCTCATCACGACTTCTGGTCGGCTGATGGGCTACCTCTACGCCTTCCTCGCCGCCTTCTTATTTGGAGCTAATGGCTCAGTCAGCAAGGTCATTATCGAATCTGGTTTCAGCGCAATTCAGCTGACCCAATTCAGGGTGTTAGGCGCGGCCATCATTTCGGGGGTGGTGCTGCTGGTCATCGATCGTCGATCTTTTGCACTACCGGCAAAACAATGGCCTGTCATTTTGATCTTGGGCATCGTGGGAGTAGCCATGCTGCAAGCAACCTATGCTTTTGCCATCGCCTTACTGCCTGTGGGTATTGCCTTGCTTTTGGAATACATGGCGGTGCTGATGGTGGCCACCGTTGCCTTCTTCTTTTTCAAAGAAAAAGTGCGCCTTCGACTGTGGGTGGCAATCGGTTTCGTGCTCGCTGGCTTGGCCGTGGTCGCAGAAATTTGGGCCAGCAGCCTCAATCCCACAGGGGTTCTGTGGGGCTTGGCTGCCGCGGTCGCGTTGGCCACCTATTTCTTGGTCGGAGAAAAACAACTGGAGACGATCTCCCCACTGGCGTTGTCCTTCTGGACGATGAGCGTGGCCAGCCTGTTTTGGGCGCCATTTTCTGGATGGTGGAATTTCACCACCGAGACTTTCACGAACGTCGTATCGCTCCAAGGCAACCTAGATGAGGTGAATCTTCCGATCTGGGTGTTAGTGCTCTGGAATGCGACCATGGGATCCTTCGCCCCATTCCTGCTCTCCCTGAGCGCTTTGAAGAGACTCTCCGCCACCGCAGCCGGGATTGCTGCCACCAGTGAAATTGTCTTCGCTTTTGCCGCTGCCTGGCTGTGGTTGGGTGAGCAATTGAGTTTCTTGCAAAGCCTCGGGGCCTCAATTGTGTTGGGTGGAATTGTGATCGCCCAAAGCGCGCGCTCCAGTGACGTCGTCGTGCAAGCTGACTTGGCGCTAGAAACCGGACCTATCGTGTTGCCAGATTTAGAAGAAAGCGAGAAGCTAGGGGAATGAAAGAGACATTTCGACCCATTGTGATTGCGTCGCTCATTGCCGCAGCGGTCAACCAGGTTCTGTATTTTGTGGCCACAGGGTTTTTTGAGGTGTCCTTCACCCTGACCACTCCTGCCACGATGCCCATCCCGTTCTTTGCGCCAGCGTTGCTCAGCATCGGCCAAGGCATTGTCGGTGGCTTTATTGTCGCGTGGATTGCCTCAAGCACACGCTCACCTAAGAATGTATGGCTCTCGATTAGCCTCATTGCCCTTGCTCTGTCTTTTGTGCTCCCCCTGGGAGGTATTGAGTCGCAAACGGCCGCCCTGTGGCTCATCGCGATGCACGCCATCTCAGGCGCCCTGATTATTCCGATGGTGCGAAGCGTCCTTCCTGCCACCAAAGAGGCTTCCGCCAGCTAATAGGCGGCGCTTCTCGTGTCGACCCGCGCGATAAGCGCGGGACCTCCCTTGCTACTAGTGGGGGTTCGTGAGATCGATTTCCTCGAGATGTTCGACCACTCGAACCTTCCAGCCCATTTCGTGGTCGATGCGAAATCGCAGGCGGTCCGC
>JAFMKX010000040.1 GCA_017852615.1 Pontimonas sp.
TTGCCGCGTCACGGCCATTTCGACCGACATATTTTGTCGCCGTGGCCTTCGTCTTGTATTTGCTTCTGTATTCCCGTGTCTATGACCCCGCTCAAGGGGCAGCTCTGATGGGGTTATGGGTTGCTGTGGCGGCTGTTGTGGCGGTGGTCGGGAATGGCCTCTTAGTACGCCTCACAAGAGTGGCAGTCCCCGTTTATCTCGCCATCACCACCGCCTACGTTCTCTCCGCCTTGCCCGTCCTGGCCTTAGCCAACTTTGCCGGTCTGGATAACGCTTTCCCCGTCCGGACCACGGTGGTGCATGCAATCTCACTCCTCATGACTATATCCATGGCGCTTCCCCCGGCTTTGGTCAAGGTTCAAGAACGTATCCTGCATAACCTTGAGACCACAATTGATGCGCGGGCACTTGAGAAACTCCATGTCGAAAGTCAGCTCGTCGTGGTCTCGCAGCAAATCGCTAACCACCTCCACGGAAACGTTCGAGGCAACTTCCTCGCCTCGATTCTGACGCTGCGTGATCACATCGCCCGGGATAATCTCAAGGGAGCCCAGTCAACCATCGCCCGTCTGCGGGAAAGTTTGCTGGAATCCCCTGCAGAAGTAGCCGTGGTCCCCAGCGCTGACCTGTCAGAAATCGCCCAATTCATCGATAACTGGTCCGCTATCGTCGACATTGCTCTCGACAAGCCGCTGGAGGATCTGCCAGATTTCAGCATTTCCCCGTTTCACACCGTGGTCGTTGATGCGGTCAATAATGCTGTCCGTCACGGGAACGCGGACTGGATTCGCATCAATTTCACGGTGGAAACCGATGCCATTGTCGTAAGTATCCGCAACAACGGAAACCCGAGAGGGAGTTCCCGGGTGGGGCTGGGCACCACCCACCTCGACCTTTTAGCCCCCCACCAGTGGACCAGGTCCACCAACGACGCGGGGATAACCCAGTTGGTGGCACGACTGGAGAAGGCCAACGCCAAGCCAGCGCCGCTATCGCGCTAAGTCTGCGTGCTCCCTGATCCAGGCGTGCATCACAATGGCTGCTGCGGCACTGGCATTGAGTGATCTGGTCGACCCAAACTGGGTGATTTCGATAACCTGATCCGCCGCCGCGATCGCCTCGGGGGAAAGCCCTGGGCCCTCTTGACCAAACAGAATGATGCAGTTGTCTGGTAGCGGGGTGGACTCAATGGGTTGGGAAGTCTCGACGTTATCAACGGCAACAATCGTCAACTGGTGCTCGCGAGCATAGGCAAGGAGATCTTCGATCGTGGGGTGATGAAGCACGTGCTGATAACGATCGGTCACCATGGCACCGCGCCGATTCCACCGTCGCCGTCCCACAATGTGAACGGTGTTGGCAAGAAACGCGTTGGCGGTGCGCACAATGGAGCCGATATTGAGATCGTGTTGCCAATTTTCAATCGCGACGTGAAAAGAGTGACGGTGGGTGTCTAAGTCCGCAACAATGGCCTCCATCGACCAGTAGCGGTACTTATCCACGACATTGCGAGAATCCCCCTCGCGCAATAAATCTGGGTCGTAGTGACTCTCGCTGGGCCAAGTTCCCACCCAAGGTCCCACCCCTGCTGTGGTTCGCTCGGGGTGTGGATTCTCGCTAGTCACCCCCACAGCTTAGGGTTCTCGAGGGCTCGGCCTGGAACGCTACCGCCTGGGCCAAGACCCCCGGTCACTCCAGACCATATGGGGTTCATCAATCCACTCCCCATCGGGGTGCTCGACCTCGATGACAATGGGAACCCAGCCGACCTCTTTACCTGCTGGCGGATCGACGATCAGTCCATGATCCACCTCGGCGAGGTGGAAGGCCTCGGTGGAGGTTGGGCGCTCCAGCAGATTCACTGTTCCATCCCACTCTTGGTGCATCGTTTCGATTGTTGCCTGCAGTTGCTCAAGCTTTGCCTCGCTGTACGCCTCAGGGTATTCGCGGGTCATGTTGTAGAAAACGGGTTGGTCGCTGAAGCGATACCAGCGATAGCGAACGACGCTGCCATCATCCAATGTCGTTTCGTGAACTTCAGGGTCGCAGCCATTGGGGTCATCGCATTCCCAACATTTGGTATCAAAAGTGTCCCCAGGCTCTAGCTCGAGGTTATCCAGGTGATTTCGGAGGTTGGAGGGACTCTCGAGGTCGCCATATTCCATCCAGGTCAGCTTTTCTGGGACGTCGGAAGCCTCCACCGCCACCAGCGAAGACCCCATCACCTCGTAGTAGGTGGAAAATGTCCTATCAGCGAGGGAGATATCAGACCAGTCAAAGACAATGTTGGTCTCACCGTTTTCTTGGGAAGCAAGGAGGGGAATGGTGAAAATGACGTTGGGATCGGCGTAGTAGTCCTCACCGCGGGGCTCAAGGTGATTGAGAGCCAGCAGCGGCTCCTTGTCTCGATTGCGTTCCACTGTCATGGGAATCCCTAAAGAATCGAAAGTGGTGTCCCACGAGGCGGCACTGGATCCACTACTAAAAGCGTCGAGATAACTGTTGTAGAGATCCACACCAAATGTTTGAACGTTCAACGCGAGCGACTCCTGATCCAAGGAGTGTGGCACCTGAGGTGGGAACACTTTCACGAAAGTCCGCCCGTCCTCTTCTGCTGTGAACACCGGGACCGGGGGCATCTCTATACCCGTGGGAACATAGCGCCCGGCAGGGGAGACCCCGTGAGTCTTTGTTGTATCCGCCCACCATTCCTGGTACCACTGCTCGCCCTGAATGAGGGCCAGCATGGCCTCTTCGGTGATATCCCCGTTAACAAAATCAGCTAACGCTTGCCCAGCGGGATCGGCAACACTCTCGCCCGGATTCCACTCAAAAACATCGTTGAGAAACTCCAGTGCATTCCAACGCTCTATGCGAAGATTCCAATGCTGGGGCGCATAGGCAATGAGCGGGCCGGAATAATTCGCGGAATCAATAACAAAGGTCCAGGTCAGCAACCCACCCGCTTGCCCTGAATTATCAATTCTCTCGCTTCGTTCCGCGCCATCAATGAGCGGCAGCGCCACCCACGAAGTTCCCACAGAAATTCCGCCATCATCCTCGTAAGCTTCTTGATCTTCGTCAAAGGAAATCATGTGAGGTATCACGCGATTGGACAGTGTTATCCGCCCCAGGACGTCACACGAGATGCGTCTCTCGTAGAAGCCCCATCCTCCGCCAGTGTCGCTATCCGGTGAATACAGGTGCGTAGCTGCAGAAGCCATGTATTTGGGGTAATAGCTGCGACCCATCTTGTCGTGAACAAACAAACCACCCTCGATGGAGTTGAACTGAGAGGCGTGATGGGCATCGTTGCCAATCCATTGACCCCATTGGCCAAATTGTCCAATGGTGGGAACCTTGTCCAGCAACCGGTAAACCCTGAGATACTGCGACACTCCATACAGGTTCTCTCCCGCCCGCTCTGCAGTGACAATTTCTGCTCCCATCGATATCTCCGCGGTCAACGGTGCTACGCAATTCACAGCATCCGCCTCGCTGATCAGATCGTCGAAAACGGGTTGAGCATCTGGGGACACCTCTTCGCAGTCTTCGGGAAGGTAAGTTCCTGGCTGCCACCTCTTCACTCCAGAGCGGGAACTCGACTCTTCCTGGGAGGTCTCCGCCGGAGAGGTAAGCAGGTCACTTTCGTCTTGCGATGGGCTCTGCGCGCACGAGGCGAGAAGTAATCCACCAGAGAGCAACAGGGCAAGGGGCATGCGCGGCAGGCGTCGGGTCATGTAAGTTAACTTACATTATCTTTTTATCTCAATCAGTTATCTCTTAGTGCGGAGCTTCGGTCCGCTCTCCGCTCGAAAGGTTGGCCATGAATATTCCACTTCTCACCCTGTCGGGATTAGCTGTGATGGGCCTTGTGCTCACTGGTTGCTCCAGCCCCGTGGAACCCTCACCCAGTGAAGAGCAAGCGAGCATAGAGATAGCGGAAGAGGTTCTCCCTGAAGAAGTCGTCGCCGGCGAGATGATTGACGCCGAGTCCGATCTCGTGGTGAGCCAGATAATCGAGGGGGAAAGTGTTGATCGACGATCCCTCGTGATGCTGCCCAGAGACTATGACCCCAACAAGTCCTACCGGATTGTTCTGGGTTTTCACGGCAACGGTCAAAGTCCGGAGGATTTTGCCTGGATGGCGGAGAGGGTCTGTTCCTTTGAACCCCAATGCATCGCTGTGGTTCCCGAAGGATACAAACGTTCCTGGAATCTGGGTGTGGAAGAGTCCACCGCCGATGATGTCGCGTTTGTCACGGATCTCGTCGGTGAACTGTCTACCCGCTACCCCCTTACCTCCCACTTCTTTGCTATCGGGCACTCGAACGGGTCTGGCTTAGTTCACGTGCTTGCCACCGAGACGTCGCTACTGCGAGGGATTGCGGGTTTTGGCAGCATGCTCATCGAAGGCCGCGAGCCCAGCGCGGGAACCTCCAGCGTTTCGGTGTTACAAGTTCACGGAATGGACGATGACGTTATTCCCTATAACGGGGGTGACTCCCCCGTGGGTCTGCGATTCGTGCCCGTGGAGCAAAGCGCCGCCCTGTGGGCTGGGGTCAATGACTGCGATGCCAGCACGAGCCAAGCGCTAGATAATGGTGGCCTGATACTGAGTTTTGAAGGGTGCGCGGATAATCACCGTGTTCTTCACTACGGGCTTGCCGACCAGGGCCACGACGCAGGAATGTCCGAAGAGTTTGCCCTCATCGCGTCGGAGTTCTTTAGCTCTGTGGGGTAACCCGCCGGTAACCACTCGGTCACGCCGGCTAGGCTGCGTCGATTATCGGATTTCGCCAATCAGCCGGTCGATTTTTTCTTCCATGAAATCTGCGACTGCAGGGTCATAGTTTTCTAGGTAGTAGAACCAGCGTTCCGAATTACCGGAACTCTCTATGAGTCTCTCAATCTCGGATCTTTGCGCTGATTCGTTGGCGGGGATAGCCGATTTATACAGCTCGAGGCGTTGGATAAATTCAGTGGCCGGCGGGAGGGCCTCGACTATTTTCTTTGTCGCCGGGTCCGCTGGAACACCCCAGAATTCAAACAGTGGCGCCAGGTTTTTATTCAGAGCCTGTGAGCCCAAAACTATGAGGTCATCGTCATGCAGAGCATCGGTGCCCATCAGATAAAACTCGTGGTGGATATCGCCAACTGCTTCCCAACCATAAAGGTCTGCGATATCTGCCCACCGTGCGTAAGCACGATTTTGATATCGCACTTCGTTATCCCATTCGTCTTCGCAAAAACGCTCATCAATTTGCCAATTGGGGGAGAACATCATGTCGAGAGCAGCATCAGTGCGGTCATAGTCTTGGGGCCCGGCATTGCGGAAAGCGGTGTCCATGTCGGCACCGAGGACAGTGTTGTAGACCACATTGGCCAAGAGGTGCACGTTAGCTTCGACTTCCTGGCAGGGACCAGTGGGAAGGTTATTCAGGTGACCCCATTCGTGCCAGAACATCTGGGCATCCATATCGAGTGCGGATACATCTCTACTGAGCATCGGAAGAGCGGACCAGAATCCGTCTGATTCCAGTCGGTCGTAAGGAGTCGAAGCGGAGGCGGTCTCGGCTTGAAACTCAGCAAAATAGCTGAGGTACCCGTACGAGGGATAGCCCGTGTAGAAAGGGACATTACCGTCAGGGTTTTGCGAATCGATCACCATCCACTCTTCTCGATAACGTTCCTGGGGGCGCCCTGCCATGACGTTGATGGCGTCCAGAGACTCTTCCATCACGCCAATCACCGCATCGGGGTCTCCATAAAGGTGCGCCATTCCCATTGGGTAGGTGTAGGCAAAGCTATTGCCGATTACCTCAAACCAGGGAACCTCTTTTTTTGCGAGGGCTGCGGTGAATCTGGCGAGGCTATTTTCAGAACCCTGAAGTTTCTTATAGGAGTAGCTGGGCATGGCTACGGTTCCAGCGATGTTGATCGGGGTGTTGCCAGCGTCTGAGCCATCCGGAACCCAGATATATAGCGCACCGCCGAGCGGATTATCGATCTCCACCTCGGTGGAATCAAGGGCAAAGGAACGGCTAATCCGTGGAAAACGATTCCAATCGTAATAACTGCGCTCCAGGTCCACTCCGTGCGTTCCGACTTGTACTTCCCAGCCCAAATCCGTAACCGACTCAGCCACGGTGACGGTTGCGATCTCCCCCGGTGCGAGGTAACGCCCGGTAGGACGGGCAACGCTATCTGAATCGTTAAGGAGGTAATTCGGGTCAGTTTGATACGTACCCTCAATTTCGATATCAACTGTTTCTCTGGCTGCGGTGGGGCTCACGGCACCGGGAAAAACACGAGATTCCTGAAACGCGATGGGTCCCGTGACCTCGGCGGTCAAGTCATCCAAAATCCACTGCTTAAGGCCGAACTGAAGCAAATCCTTCGGGGTGAGATCAAGCAGGGACGTGCTCTGACTCAGGGTAAACAGTGGGGGGCTTTGCTGTTCTGTGTCCTTGATGAACGCAATAACAGCGTCACCGATACCGTCCCATTCGTTTTCAAAATGAGCATAGAATTTTTTGACCATTTCTTCTTCTTGCGCAACAGTGTTGCTGCCCTCCATCAACTCGGTCAAAATGCTCGTCAGCAAGACAGAGTCCTGCTCACGAGCACCAACGCTGAGGTCTAATCGAGCGATATCCATCTGCAACCAAGGAAAGTTATCGATGAAGTAATTGTCGGGATGGCCGCCTAACCAGAGTTCTAGATCGGGACCGGCCAAGTAGTTTTGAATTGCTGCGAAGTTAGCCCGATCGCCCTCAACCAGGCGAACATTGGTAGTCAAGCCATTGAGATTGATCTCCACCCGAGGCGAGTCCAGGCCAAAGCGAAAACGAAACGACAACGAATTCCAGCCCGAATCATCAAGCTGACCGTTAAACCTCTGGTACCCCTCCGGGCCAGGGACAAACTCACCATCGACTTCGTGTCCTTGGATGCCTGCCGAAGTCCAGAAGGTCAGCTTTTCTGTGTCGGCAGGGTTATTGCGGCATATCAACACAGTGAAGCCTCTGTTGTCTCGGAACGCCCCTTCTGTCGTTATTAGGGTTCGACAACTATCGTCATCGTCAGGTTCGCCCTCCAGGGGGGCAATCCGGAAATCGATCGCGAAGTTGTATTCATCGGCGCAACCCAGGGCTTCACCCCGAGCGGGGCTGTATTTCAAGAGGTCCTCTGGTTGGGTCAGAGAAACATAGCTGTGCACACCATCCGAGTCCAGAATGACATCATCGAGATTCGCCGGGCTATAGACATCATTACGGTCTAACCCTTCGCTCTCCTCCCATAAATTCCAATCACGGGTAAGAAAGTACTCGAACTCGTCCCCGAGAGAATCTGAATCGAAAGCTTGCTCATACAGACCCACTGAATCCGCCTCGCAGGAAATCGCGTCAAAGGATGTTTCGCCGACATCTTCGGCATCCGAGAGCTCCGGGAATTCGTCCTCAGCAGCGCTGCACGCGCCCAGGGTGAGAATCCCGATGACCACCAGAGCTATTCGAGACCTCACCGCTGCATTCACTGTGCTTAATTCCCTTTACGCTGGCTAAATTAGCCGGCCACTGCCTCATCGGTGAATCGATAGACGCCGCCTACCTTTTCAATGTGGTAGAAATTATTGGCAATGTACTGTGGCTCAGGCTGGTCTGGGTGGTAGGTCTCCATGTAGGCACAATCATGGAAATAGCTTCCATCCTTGACCTTGCTGGCCTCGAGTGAACCACGTTCAATCATGAGTGCCACCCCGGCGGCTTGGTAATAAGCATTTCGGAAATCTGTTTCTCCCGAGCCCCGGTAATCCTCGTAAGCGTTGCCGAGGATTGTCTGGAGGTAATCATCACGCCCATCAATCTTGGCGGCCATATATTTGCCAAAATATTCAGCCGTTCCTTCGGCAAACCATCGAATACCTTCATAGGTTTCTTCTGGCTTGCCCTCCGCTTGAGAGCACTGGTTAATCAGGTAGTTAGAAAAGCCGTGATACGCCTCGTGGAAGAAGACCTGCTTGGCAGTGGTTTCCTCAACTCCCTGCGGCCAGGCATAAACGGCAGAGCGGGCTTTCTGGCAGGGGTCGGGGGCTGTGGCGACGTCGGCGCCGTGAACAATCCACCGTTCCACACGCTCCGCTCCATCAGCCAGTTCACGCTCATCTTTATCCTCAGCACAGACCAGGTTTTCCTGCCACGTGGTGAAAGTAGCAACAGTGGCCTGAAGATCCTCATCCGACATGGCTTGGGTGTGCTCGCGGAACATGTCACCATCAAAAAGTTGAGGGTCAGGTTCCTCATCCACTTCCTGACCAATGGGCCAGATCAAACCAAGGAAGCTCGTGGGCGGTTGTGACATCTCGGCAATCCCCGCTTCCACCCACGCCAATACCTCAGCGTCGTCAATGCCCTCCACAAAGCTTCGACCTTCCAGTCCCGTAGGTACATCGACGCGAGCCTCGTCAGCAGGTTCACCTTCTTCCACACTGGTCTCGCCCGCGGCCGCCTCCGATTCAGCACTTACGGGGGTCTCGGCGGGGCCAGAGGAAGAGCATCCGGCCAGCAGGCCCAGAGCAAGGAGAGCTCCTAGGGCGACTCCGCTCTTGTTTCTGAGGCCCGGCAGGAGCATTATTTGTGTGTCAGTGAACATGGCAGTGTCCTTTTCTTAGTGGGATTAGTCATTAGGGCAACTCTCCGGGAGCCCAGAGGTTGATCATTTCCTTGATGTAGTTACTCGGGGCACCATCGGAAACTTGGGCACTCACGGGGATGCCGCTGTAGGAGGAATACGGTGCGGGTGTGGTTTCCAGCATGTCCACCCACAACTCAGTGGCATAGAGCCCATATTTTTGGGGCAAAACTCTGGTTTTTTCGGCAGTAGCGGGATACCCTCCGGTAGCAATTTGACCCACCAGTTCCCCGGCAAGGTTCACCACGGCACTACCACTGGCTCCTTTTTGGGCCGGGAGGTTATAGGACTGAACAGTTCGGGTGAAGTAATCAGCCCCCAAGAAGGACCCCACTCCGGTAACCCAGGGTCCCGTCCTGGTCATCGTGGCCGGGTGACCGACGGTGATCAAAGGCTCCCAAGGCGTCAAAGTCGATGAGTCAGCGATTTTGAGCGGTTCCAGCTTCA
>JAFMKX010000041.1 GCA_017852615.1 Pontimonas sp.
GACGCATTTTCCCCGAAATGTGGGCAAGAACCTTGTGACCGTTGGTCAACTCCACCCGGAACATCGCATTGGGAAGGGCTTCGACTACCGAGCCTTCGATTTCGATGACGCCGTCTTTGTTGGCCATAGCCTCATATCTTGTTGAAACGAATAACCGCACTGGTCATGCGGGTGGAGTAGAAAAGATCCGAAGGCCTTTTTTACACCAATGAACAATCCTAGCCCGGCATCGTTGCCGGCACAAGTCCCAATCTGGGCCCTATCTATGCTGGGGTAACACCAAGGGTCTGGAGACCCTCGAGGATGCGCTGCGTGACCTCACTGATCTCGCCGATGCCATCAATCGCAACGACCAGACCCCGGGTGGTGTAGAGATCAATCAGGGGCGCAGTTTGCTCTTGGTAGACCTCGAGACGGTGGCGAACGACGGATTCATCATCATCAGCCCGGCCCTGTTCAATGGCGCGCTTTTGCAACCGCTCCACTACGACATCAGGATCCGCTACCAACTGCACGACGGCATTCATCGCCGCATCGTGCCCAGCCAGAAACGCATCTAAATGGCGCACCTGGTCCGTCGTGCGGGGGTACCCATCGAGCAAAAATCCACCGGCGCAATCAGCCTGTTCGAGACGATCCGTAATCAAGTCGTTGGTGAGGGAATCGGGAACATTATCCCCGGCATCCATAAACGCCTTGGCTTGGAGACCCAAAGGGGTTTCATGAGCAACGTTGTGGCGGAAAATATCACCCGTCGAGATGGCAGGAACATCGAACGTGGTCGAGAGAACACTGGCTTGGGTGCCCTTACCCGCTCCAGGAGGTCCAATAAGAAGCAAGCGGGTGCCTGCGGCACTCACTTAAGCAACCCCTCGTAGTGACGTTGCTGCAGCTGGGAATCAATCTGCTTGACCGTGTCTAGACCCACACCCACGATGATCAAAATGCTGGCACCACCAAAGGGGAAGTTCTGATTCGCGTTCACCGTCGCCAGAGCGATCAGAGGTATCAACGCCACCAGACCCAAATACAAGGAACCCGGCAGGGTGATTCTGGTCAACACGTAGTCGAGGTATTCCGCAGTGGGACGCCCAGCACGAATACCGGGGATAAAGCCGCCATAGCGCTTCATGTTGTCGGCAACCTCTTCGGGGTTGAAGATAATCGCGACATAGAAATACGTGAACCCGACAATCAACAAGAAGTAGATCGCCATGTAGACGGGGTTATCGCCCGAGGTCAGGTTGTTCTGAATCCACACCACCCATTCAGGGGTGGAGCCACCGGCGCCCACCTGGTTGAACTGGGCGAGCAATGCGGGCAGATACAACAGCGACGAGGCAAAGATCACCGGAATAACACCGGCCATGTTCACCTTGATGGGGATATAAGTGTTGGTTCCGCCATAGGTGCGACGGCCCACCATGCGCTTGGCGTACTGAACCGGGACGCGACGCTGAGACTGCTCAACGAAGACCACGAGGCCCATAATGACGATTCCCACAGCCAAGACGATGAGGAAGATTTCAAAGCCCTCGGTCTGAGCGATGGCCCACAGGGACGAGGGGAAGGTTGCGGCAATAGAGACGAAAATGAGCAACGACATTCCATTACCCACACCACGCTCAGTGATCATTTCGCCCATGAACATGATCAGCCCGGTTCCCGCGGTCATAGTGATGACCATCAGCATGATGGCGTACCAGGTGTCATTAGAGAGCAACTGGTTACAGGCTGGCACTCCGGAGCTACCAAAGAGTGCACCGCTTCGGGCAACCGTAATCAAGGTTGTCGACTGAAGCAGCGCCAAACCAATGGTCATGTAGCGGGTGTACTGGGTGAGCTTGCTCTGACCAGCCTGGCCTTCTTTATGCAGGGCTTCAAAGTGAGGGATCACCACGCGCAGGAGCTGCGTGATAATCGACGCTGTGATGTAGGGCATGATGCCCAAGGCAAAAATGGAGAGCTGCAGAAGAGCGCCACCACTAAAGAGGTTGATCAGTTCATACAAACCCGCAGTATCGCCCGTTCCAGCCAAACACTGCTGAACGTTGCGGTAGTCCACAAAGGGGGCGGGGATGAAAGAGCCCAAGCGAAAGAGACCGACGACGAAAAGTGTGAAACCAATCTTTCGACGCAAATCCGGAGTCCGGAATATTCTCCCTAACGCACTGAACACATCATCCTCCTGCCAGGTGCCTCAAGGCACGTGGTCTCGAGCTTACCCTTTAGGCCGCTGTGTCAGAAAGTCGATTTCTGACACAGGGCCGCCGTGGTTATTCCTTGATGGCGCCGCCGGCTTTGACAATTTTGTCCATAGCCTGCGCTGACACTTTGTCGACGGTGACGGTGAGGGCGACGCTGAGGTCACCTTCGGCCAAAACCTTGACTTTTTGGTTCTTGCGGACCGCACCCTTGGCAACGAGATCACTCACGGTGACCTCTCCACCCTTGGGGTAGAGCTCGCCGAGGCGTCCCACGTTGACTACCTGGTATTCCACGCGGAAAGGGTTCTTGAACCCGCGAAGCTTCGGAGCACGCATCACCGAAGTGAGCTGGCCACCTTCGAAACCGGGGCGCACTTGGTAGCGAGCCTTGGTTCCCTTGGTTCCACGTCCCGCAGTCTTACCCTTGGAACCTTCACCACGACCCACGCGGGTCTTAGCCTTCTTAGCACCAGGAGCGGGACGCAAGTGGTGCAACTTCACCACGCTGGCTCGCGCAGGTGCATCGGCTTTAGGAGCAGCCTTCTTCGTCGCAGGCTTTGCCGCAGTCTTAGCTACAGGAGCTTCGCTCTTGTCAGCAGCTGGCTTGGCTGGCGCCTTAGCCGCTGGCTTAGCAGCAGCTTTCGCAGGGGCTTTAGGAGCAGCGGCTGTGGCAGCAGGTGCCTTCGCAGCGGGCTTCTTAGCCGCAGGAGCTTTAGCAGCAGCTGTTTTTGCTGCAGGAGCCTTAGCTGGGGTGGCCTTCGCGGCACCGGCTTTGGCAGCGGCAGGCTTTGCGGCTGGCTTCTTCGCTGCAGCAGGCTTTGCCGCAGCATCCTTCTTGGCTGCTGGCTTCTTTGCAGCTGGCTTCTTTTCTTCAGCCATTAGTCAATCTCCTCGACCTTCACCAGGTGTGCGACGGTGCGCACATACCCGCGATTTACAGACGTATCTTCACGGACGACGGAGTCGCCGATTCTTTTGAGCCCCAAGCTGCGAATGGTTTCGCGCATGTTGGGCTTTTCGCTGATCAGTGACTTGATTTGAGTCACTTTGAGCTGCTTAGCCATTAGACACCTGCCTTTGCTGCCACTTGGGCTTCTGCTTCGGCACGAATCAAGTGTGCAGGAGCCATGTCTTCGAATTCCACGTCACGACGGGCCGCAACAGCGCGAGGCTCTTCGAGCATCTTGAGGGCTGCGACTGTGGCGTGAACGATGTTGAGGGTGTTGGAGGAACCCAACGACTTGCTCAAGACATCGTGAATACCGGCACATTCCAAGACGGCACGCACGGGACCACCGGCGATAACACCGGTACCGGGCGTTGCGGGGCGCAAGAGTACGACACCGGCAGCTGCCTCACCCTGAACAGGGTGGGGAATGGTCTGTGCGACGCGGGGCACCTTGAAGAAGTTCTTCTTAGCGTCCTCGACACCCTTGGAGATAGCGGTAGGGACCTCGCGGGCCTTGCCGTATCCCACGCCAACCATGCCGTTACCGTCTCCGACAACCACCAGGGCGGTGAAGCTGAAGCGACGACCACCCTTGACGACCTTGGAAACACGGTTGATGGTCACCACGCGCTCGAGGAACTGACTCTTCTCAGTCTCGCGCACACCACGCTCACGCGCGTTGGGGTTACGTTCGCGACTACCACGGCGGGCCTCGCGAGGCTCGTTGCTGATGTCAGCCTCGGGCGTCGCAGGTGCGGCCTCGACCACGGGGGTCTCTTCCTTGACTTCTTCGCTCACAGTTTCAATCCACTCTCTCGTGCGCCATCCGCAATGGCTGCGACTCGTCCGGCGTAACGGTTACCACCGCGGTCAAAGACAACCTGGGTGATCCCAGCCTTCTTTGCACGCTCGGCGACCATTTCACCAATCTTCTTGGCTTTGGCTGTCTTGTCTCCGGAGAAAGCACGCATATCTGCTTCCATCGTGGACGCTGACACCAGGGTGTGACCCACGGCGTCGTTGACGACCTGGACAAAGACGTGGCGAGCAGATCGCGTGACCACCATGCGAGGCATGGCCTCGGTGCCGACAATCTTCTTGCGAAGTCTCGTGTGACGACGATCTCTCGCCGCAGAACGACTCTTACCTCTAACGAACGCCATGTTTACTTACCACTCTTTCCGGCCTTGCGGCGGACCTGTTCGCCGGCGTAGCGCACACCCTTGCCCTTATAAGGCTCAGGCTTGCGAAGTTTGCGAATGTTGGCAGCAACTTCACCAACAGCTTGCTTGTCGATACCACTTACGGTCAGCTTGTCGTTGCCCTCTACGGTCAACGTGATGCCAGCCGGTGGTTCGACCGTGATGGAGTGGGAATATCCGAGGGATAGTTCCACACCCTGACCTTTGGAAGCCAGACGGTAACCAGTTCCCACGACCTCGAGTGACTTCTGGAAGCCCTCGGTCACACCCAGAATCTGGTTGTTGATCAGGGTCCTGGTCAAACCGTGGAGAGAACGCGATGCGCGCTCGTCATCGGGACGGGTAACAATGACTTGATTGTCCACCATGGTGGCCTCAATGGGCTCCTTGACGGTGAGTGCAAGCTCACCCTTAGGACCCTTGACGGCAACATGCTGACCGTCAATGGTGACGGTTACTCCCGAGGGAATATCAATGGGCATACGACCAATACGTGACATTTCAGATCACCATACGTAGGCGAGGATTTCCCCACCCACGCCTTTCTTGGACGCTTCGCGGTCGGTCAAAAGACCTGACGAAGTGGACAAAATGGCGACACCCAAACCACCGTGAACAGTGGGGATTTCGTTCGACTTTGCGTACACCCGAAGACCAGGCTTGGACACGCGCTTAATGCCCACAATGGAGCGCTCGCGGTTGGGGCCATACTTCAGCGACAACGTCAGAGACTTACCCACGCGGGCATCCTCTACCTTCCAGCTACCGATGTAGCCTTCACGCTGCAAGATTTCAGCAATATGCGTTTTCAAATTGGAACTAGGCATCGACACGTTGTCGTGGTGCGCCTGGTTCGCATTACGCAGTCTGGTCAGCATGTCTGCGACCGGATCTGTCATGGTCATGGGTGTTTCTCTTTTCTCTGGCCGGTTTCGACTCCAGGGGCACCTGGGCCGACCTTGCTAGTTAGGGCCCTTAGGCCTCGGGTGTGTTGGCCTGCTTGAAAGGGAAACCCAGTGCTAGCAGGAGTGCGCGACCTTCATCGTCCGTCTTCGCCGTGGTGACAAGCGTGATGTCAAAACCGCGAACTCGGTCAATGTTGTCTTGGTTGATTTCGTGAAACACCGATTGCTCGGTGATTCCGAAGGTGTAGTTACCGTTGCCATCGAACTGACGGTCACTCAAACCACGGAAGTCGCGGATGCGAGGAAGCGCCAGGTTGATCAAACGGTCTAAGAATTCCCAGGCGCGGTTGCCGCGCAAGGTGACGTGGGCACCAATAGGCATTCCCTCACGCAGCTTGAACTGAGCGATGGATACTTTGGCCAACGTGACTACTGGCTTCTGACCGGTAATCGCGGTGAGGTCCTTGATAGCACCTTCCATCACCTTGGAATCTTTGGCTGCTTCACCCACACCGGTGTTGACGACAACCTTGACGATGCCGGGAACCTGGTGAGGGTTGGTGTAACCAAACTGCTCAGTCAACGCAGGGATAATCTCCGAGCGGTACTGAGCCTTCAGGCGTGGGAGGGCAGAAGTCTTGGCTTCGGCGGTTGCTGCTGCCATTAGAGCGCTTCTCCTGATTTCTTGGCGATGCGCACGCGCACCTGCTTCTTGACACCGTTTTTTTCCACGGTCTTGTTCTCGTATCCAACGCGAGTGGGCTTCTTGGACTTGGGGTCCACGATGGCCACGTTGGAAATGTGAATGGGGGCTTCGTGAGTCTCGACGCCACCGGTCTTAGCACCACGATCGGACTGGCCGACGCGAATGTGCTTCGTCACATAGTTGACGCCTTCCACGAGGACGCGGTTGGTTTCTGCCAACACCTCAATGACGTGCCCCTGCTTGCCGCGGTCTCCACCGCGCGCTTCTGTGGCACCTGAGATGACCTCTACGAGGTCACCCTTCTTAATCTTCGCCATGGTTAGAGCACCTCCGGAGCTAACGAAATGATCTTCATGAAGCGCTTGTCGCGAAGTTCACGGCCAACGGGACCGAAAATACGGGTTCCGCGGGGCTCACCTTCTTTGCTCTTGATCAGCACGGCAGCGTTTTCATCAAACTTGATGTAGGAGCCATCATTACGACGGGTTTCCTTGACGGTACGCACGATGACGGCCTTGACGACCTCACCCTTCTTCACGTTTCCACCAGGAATGGCGTCCTTGACTGTGGCGACAATGATGTCTCCGATGCCGGCGTAACGGCGCCCTGAGCCACCCAACACACGAATTGCCAACAGTTCCTTGGCGCCGGTGTTATCGGCCACTTTCACTCGGGATTCTTGCTGAATCATGGGTTACTTCGCCTTCTCGACAATGGTGATCAAACGCCACCGCTTAGTTGCAGACAACGGACGAGTCTCAGAGATGACCACCAAGTCGCCGATACCGGCAGAGTTGGACTCATCGTGAGCTTTGACCTTGGAGGATCGACGAACGACCTTGCCATAGAGGGGGTGCTTGACGCGGTCCTCGACCTCCACGACGATGGTTTTGTTCATCTTGTCGCTGGTCACCAAACCACGGCGCACCTTGCGGTAGCCACGGGCATCCTTATCCCGAACATCGTGTTCGGCGGACTCGTGACCCTTCTGTGTTTCGGCGGCCATTATGCACTCTCCTCGGTGGCTTCAGGCTCAGTTACTTTCTCAGCCTTCTTCGTCGTCTTCTTTGCTGCCTTTTCCACGGGAGCAGGGGTAGCCCTAATGCCGAGTTCGCGCTCGCGAATCACGGTATAGATGCGGGCAATGTCGCGCTTGATCGAGCGAAGACGACCGTGGTTGTCTAGCTGACCAGTAGCGGACTGGAAGCGCAGGTTGAAAAGCTCTTCCTTGGAGCGACGCAACTCATCTAAGAGACGCTCGTCCTCAAAAGTATCCAATTCAACGGGTGCAAGGTCTTTCGATCCAACAGCCATTACATGCCCTCCTCACGCTTGATGATGCGAGCCTTCAGCGGAAGCTTGTGGATCGCACGGGTCATGGCTTCACGAGCCAATTCTTCGCTCACACCGGCAACCTCGAAGAGGACGCGGCCTGGCTTGACGTTCGCAATCCACCATTCCGGTGAACCTTTACCACTACCCATGCGGGTTTCCGCAGGCTTTTTCGTCAACGGGCGGTCAGGGTAGATGTTGATCCACACTTTTCCACCACGCTTGATGTGACGGGTCATGGCAATACGAGCAGCTTCAATCTGACGGTTCGTCACATAGGCACTGGTGGTGGCCTGAATGCCGTACTCACCAAAGCTCACTGTGGTTCCACCGGTAGCGTGTCCACCGCGCTTGGGGTGGTGCTGCTTACGGAACTTGACCTTACGAGGAATCAACATAGTTACTCAGCTCCCTCTGAAGTAGCAGGGGCAGCGACGGCTTCAGCAGGTGCTGCTGCGGGTGCTGCCTCAGCGGCGGGTGCCGAAGCACCGGGGCGACGAGCGCCACCACGGTCGGGACGCTGTGAACGCTGCGAAGCTTGCTCGCGCGCCAGTTCCTTGTTCGTGATGTCGCCCTTGTAAATCCAGACCTTCACACCAATACGACCAAACGTGGTGCGGGCCTCATAGAAGCCGTAGTCAATGTTGGCACGCAGCGTGTGAAGAGGAACACGGCCTTCGCGGTAGAACTCGGAGCGGCTCATTTCTGCACCACCGAGACGACCAGAGACCTGAATTCGAATTCCCTTGGCACCAGCGCGCTGTGCACCCTGGAGACCCTTGCGCATTGCGCGACGGAAAGCGACACGACCTGCGAGCTGCTCAGCAATACCCTGAGCGACAAGCTGTGCTTCCATTTCGGGGTTCTTGACCTCGAGAATGTTGAGCTGGATCTGCTTGCCAGTCATTTTTTCCAGGTCAGCACGAATACGTTCTGCTTCAGCACCACGGCGACCGATCACGATACCCGGGCGGGCAGAGTGAATGTCCACGCGGACACGGTCACGGGTGCGCTCAATTTCAATGCGAGCAATACCGGCACGGTCCAGCTCTTTTTGCAAGAAGCGGCGAATCAGCACGTCCTCGGTGACGTAATCCGAGTAACGCTGGCCCTTCTTGGTCGAGTCAGAGAACCAACGCGACACGTGGTCGGTGGTGATTCCCAGACGGAAGCCGTAAGGATGTACTTTCTGACCCATGGTTACTTGCCAGCCTTCTGTTTCTTGGAGCCGCGGTTAACCGAAGCCTCGTCGGGCGTTGCCAGCACAACAGTGATGTGGCTGGTGCG
>JAFMKX010000042.1:0-3395 GCA_017852615.1 Pontimonas sp.
TTGTTGCCTGCGAAGCAGGCATGGGCTCCAGCGTTATGGTCGCCCGGCAATTGGCGAAGCAACTGAAGAACGAGGGCATCACTGTTGTGCATGCTCCGGTCCACGAGTTGAAAGAAACACCGCACGAGATTGTGCTTGTTCACCGGGGCCTTAGTGCTCGGGCAAAGCAAGCCGTTCCCGATTCGGTGGTGATTATCTTTGACATGTTCTTAGGTGATCTCAACATCGCTCAGCTCGTCGGCGCTCTTCAGAACGGTGACACCATCTCTGATGGCTGATCTCCTACAACTGGCCGGTATCACGCTAGATGCTACGGCCTCCTCGCGAGAGGAGGCCGTAGCCATCTGCGGCGCAAAGCTGGTAGAACTCGGTGCCGTATCCCCCGAGTATGCCGAGGCAATGTGGGAGCGGGAACAAATCTTCCCCTCCGAATTAGGGGATGGTTTCGCCATCCCTCACGGGACCGATGAGTCCCGTAAATACGTCAATTTTGACCAACTAGTTTTCGTGCGACTGCTCACACCGATCACCTGGGTTCACGAGCAGATCAGCGTGCTGGTAGGAATCGCTTCTGCTGGCGATGGCCATGTGGAAATACTGGGCAATCTTGCTGACTTGCTCATGGAAGAAGACAAAGCAGAGATTCTCCGCACCTCCAACGACCCCGAGGTCATTCGAGACCTCATTGTGAAAGGCGAGTAAGACCATGAAGGCTGCCCTCTTCCAAGGCCCCGGTGACCTGCACGTCATCGATGTTGACTCTCCCAGCGCGGCACCCGATGAGCTAAAAATTCGGGTGGAGTCCTGCGCCACCTGTGGCACGGACGCCAAAATCTTTGGACACGGGCACCCCCGTTTGAACCCACCTCAGATCATCGGCCACGAAATTGCCGGGGAGATCATCGAAGTGGGTAAGGACACCTCCGGTTACTCCGTGGGGGATCGAGTGCAAATCATTGCCGCCGTGCCGTGTGAAGAATGCTGGGCTTGTAAAGCAGGCAAGCAGGGTATCTGTATCAACCAGACCTCGATGGGCTATCAATACCCGGGTGGCTTTGCTGAAGAAATGATCGTTCCCGCCGCCGTACTCAAAGCCAACGGGGTCAACATCATTCCCGGTGACCTGAGCTTTGATGAAGCCTCGGTGACCGAGCCTCTGGCCTGTGCGCTTAATGCCCAGCGCCTGATCCACGTGGGTGACGGTGACACCGTTTTGGTGATGGGCGCCGGTCCTATCGGTTGCCTTCACGTCCGCTTAGCCCGCGCTCTAGGCGCCACGAAAGTCATGCTGGCCGATGTTAACGGCGGGCGCTTGCACCTCTCTGCTGATGTCGTCAAACCAGACCGTGCCATTGATATGTCCAGTGAGGATCTTGCTGCCATCGTGTTGGAAGAAACTGAGGGCATCGGCCCAAGTGTCATCATCACTGCTGCTCCTGCTGGGGTCGCTCAGGAGCAGGCCATTGCCATGGCTGCTCCCGGAGGCCGCGTTAGTTTCTTTGGCGGCCTACCCAAAGACAAGCCTCTGATTACGGTGGATTCCAATGTGGTGCACTACAAGGAATTGATTCTTGCCGGGGCTAACGGATCCAGCCCCGCCCAGAACGCAGAGGCCTTAGCGCTGATTGCCAGTGGCAAAGTTCCCGTGGCAGATCTGATCACCCACCGTTTGCCGCTGTCCCAGGTTGAAGATGCCATCCATGCCGTAACCTCGGGAGAAGCCATCAAGGTCGTCATTAAGCCACAGGGAGTCTAGATATGACCGACAACATCGTGCACACCATCACTGTGGAAGACCCCATCGGTTTACACGCCAGGCCAGTAGGTCAGATTGTGACGCTCGTGCGAGAAAGTGGCTTAACTGTTTCTCTGCGTCGCCCCGGTGGGCCAGAAGCTTCGGCAGTGTCCGCGCTCAAAATGTTGGCCATGAAGGTCAAAGTCGGCGAAAGCCTTGAGATCGTGGTCGAATCAGACGATGCCGAGGCGGCTCACGCCTTGGCGGCCTCCGTTGAAGCACTGATCAACCAAGCTTAAAGCGCTGGGGAAGGAACCTAGCTCGTGGAACTCAAAGGCATTGGGGTTGGCTCACAAGCCGCCGTCGGTGATGTTTTTCGTTTAGAAACCTCCGAAGTGGTCTCCGAGCATCGCAAAACCTCCCACACCCCCGGTGAGGAAGCCAGTGTCTTAGCCACGGCGATTGCCACGACGGCGGCCACCATTCGAGAAGAAACGTCGAGCTCAGACGCGACGACCATCGAGATTATGGATGCGTTGCTCATCATTCTGGAAGACCCTGAGCTGCAAGAGATGGCTAAGCCCTTCCTCGAGGAAGGATTCGACGCCCCCACAGCGTTATTCAAAGCACTGGATGCTTTTGCGGAGTTGATGGGTGACGATGAAGATTTCCAATCGCGAGTGGGTGATCTCCGCGGTATTGCCACCCGGATTTCAAGTTGGGTGCGCGGCATTGCCCAGGGCCCGAGCATTCCGCAAGAGGGGCGCTGGATCATTGTCGCCGAAGACCTCACCCCCTTAGAAACATCTCAATTTGGCGACTCGGTGGTGGGTGTGGTGACCGAACTAGGGGGGCCGACCTCTCACACCGCGATTATTTGCCGAGCGCTGTCCCTTCCCGCTGTGGTCAGTGCCAAAGGCGCCATGGGCCTGGAACAGGGCGCTTCGGTGCTGGTGGACCCCGTGGGCAATCGGGTGGTTCCTGGTTCTGATCTTTCTCACGCCACTGCGGCGATTTCGTTTATTCCTGATAGCGATACCCCGCTCATCACCGTTCGAGCAAATATCGGTGGCCTCGAAGATGCGGCCAAAGCCTCGGCGACGAGCGCTCGGGGGGTTGGCCTCTTTAGGACCGAGGTGCTCTACCTTTCTGCCCAGCGAGAGCCCAGCGTTGCCGAACAAACCAAGGCCTACATCGAAGTACTGAAAGCGGCGCCGGCGGGCAAAATCATCATTCGCACCATCGATGCCGGAAGTGACAAACCGGTGCCGTTTCTCCACTTGGCAGAAGAAGAAAACCCTGCCCTAGGTGTCCGAGGATTCCGCCTGAATACTCATCACAGCAGCTTCATTACCTCTCAGCTTCGCGCCATATCTGATGCCATTAACGCCACGGGGCGCGACGTGGGTGTCATGGCACCGATGGTCTCGACCCTCGAAGAGGTCCGAGAGTTCAGAGCACTGTGTCACCAAGCAGGGCTTACCTCAGTGGGCATCATGATCGAAACCCCAGCGATCATTGCCGTCATGCCAGACCTTGCGGGGTTGTTGGATTTTGTGAGCATTGGCACCAATGACCTCTCGCAATACCTGTTTGCTGCGGATCGAATGCACCCTGAGCTAGGCGCCATGAGCAACCCCTGGCAACCCGCGTTGTTGCG
>JAFMKX010000042.1:3747-8505 GCA_017852615.1 Pontimonas sp.
TGGAATTATCCGATGTCGAGGAACCCACTGCTGGAGCTCACGAGATTCTCGTGGAAGTGGAAGCCGCCGGTGTTAACTTCATCGACACCTACCAGCGTGCGGGCATCTATGACATGGCTTTGCCCTACACCCCGGGACTCGAGGGTGCTGGAGTGGTGCGCGCGGTGGGCCCCGAAGTCACCTCGGTTTCCCCGGGGGATACTGTGGCATGGTGTGGGCAGCTCGGTAGCTACGCAGAGTTGATCACCCTTCCCGCGGACAAAGCTGTGGTTGTTCCCGAGGGCATCACCGCGGAACAAGCCGCAGCCATCATGTTGCAGGGCCTTACTGCTCACTATTTGACCACCAGCGTGTATCAGGTGAGACCGGGCGATGTGGCGCTCGTCCACGCCGCTGCCGGTGGCGTGGGGTTATTGCTCTGTCAAATGATTACCGCGCGGGGCGGAATCGCGATAGGCACCGTATCCACCGAATCTAAGGAAGCTGCCGCACGCCAGGCAGGTGCGGCACACATCATCCGATACGACCACGAAGACGTGGCCCCCAGGGTTCGCGAAATCCTCTCGGGCAGTGGAGTGAACGTCGTCTACGACGGGGTGGGCAAGGATACGTTTGAGGCCAGCCTGGACAGTCTCGAGGTTCGGGGAACCCTGGCGCTTTTTGGTCAAGCCAGTGGAGCGGTAGCCCCTTTTGACCCTCAGATTCTCAACAACAAAGGATCCTTGGTCTTGACCAGGCCCAGTCTCACCCATTTCACCCAGACACATAGTGAGCTCTCGTGGCGAGCTTCAGAAGTGTTGGGCGCCCTTGCCTCGGGTCAACTCCATCTCACTGTCTCAGGTATCTACCCCCTGGCCGAAGCAGCCCAAGCCCATATCGATATCCAAGCGAGAAAAACGTCAGGAAAATTACTTCTGAGCATGAAATAACCCGTCGCAACGCTGCTCCTCGAGTGACTAACGCAGTAGCGTGGGGTCATGAAAATCCTGATTATCGGTGCTGGCGGTGTGGGCAACTCACTGGCCAAAATTCTGGCCACGCGATCCTTTTATGACTCAGTCATTGTGAGCGACTTTGACCTCTCTCGCGCTCACGGGGTGCTCGAATGGATTGAGGCCAAGCACCCAGGGCAGCGACCCCGCTTCCAGGCGGATCACGTCGATGCTTCCTCCGTTGATCAAGTCAGCGCACTTGCTCGCAAGCACGGGGCCACGCTCGTGATGAACGCGGTAGAGCCCTCTTTTGTGGAAAGCATCTTTGACGGTGCTTTCGCCGCAGGGGCGGACTATATGGATATGGCGATGAGTCTTTCCTCGCCTCACCCCACAGACCCTCACAACACCCCTGGTGTGATGTTGGGGCAGTGGCAGTTTGATCAGTCAGCGAACTGGGAAGCGGCAGGGCGACTAGCCCTGGTGGGAATGGGAGTGGAGCCTGGAATTTCCGATGTCTTTGCCCGATACGCCAGCGATCATCTCTTTAGTGAGATTGACGAAATTGGAGTGCGTGATGGCGCCAACCTTGTGGTCACCGATGAACAGGGAAACGAAATATTCGCTCCCTCGTTTAGTATCTGGACCACCATCGAAGAATGTCTGAACCCCCCACTGGTCTATGAAAAAGATCGCGGCTGGTTCACGACTGCCCCCTTTAGTGAGCCCGAAGTATTCCACTTCCCCGCCGGCATTGGACCAGTCGAATGTGTCAACGTGGAGCACGAGGAAGTGGTCTTAGTACCGCGCCATATTGATGCCAAACGAGTCACGTTCAAATATGGCCTCGGTGAGGAATTTATCGGTGTTCTCAGGACACTCAACCTTCTGGGCCTCGATGCCACGACACCGGTCACCGTGCGAAGCGCACCTGATGATTCGGGTCAGAGAGGAAAAGTATCGGTCTCGCCCAGGGATATGGTGGCCGCTGTGTTGCCTGACCCTGCGACCCTGGGTGAGTCCATGACAGGAACCACGTGTGCTGGTGTGTGGGTTACCGGCACAGGCCTCGATGGAAAACCTCGAGAGGTGTATCTGTATCACGCGCTGGATAATGCGTGGTCGATGGAGCATTTCGACGCCCAGTGCGTTGTTTGGCAAACAGCGCTTGCGCCCGCCGTTGCCCTGGAACTGCTCGCCACCGGCGTGTGGTCAGGTGCCGGTGTGATTGGCCCCGAAGGTTTTGATGCCAAACCTTTCCTTGAACTCATGGCAGCCCCGGAATCCGAGGGTGGATACGGTCAAGCCTGGGGTCTCGAAGAGCGCTAGCTAGGGCTAAATCTCAAGCTCAGGCAAGAGAGTCCACCATCAATTTTGTGGCACTCCGAATTGGGCAGTTCCACCACGGAAAAACCGGCTTCTCGAACACGGGCGACTGTCCCCGGGAAACCCTGGGGCATAAAGACCACATCGTTGACCCGAATACTATTGGCCGCAGCTTCCTCACCGGGCTGGACTTCCACCACGGTATAGCCCTCGAAAGCACCACTATCGGCTAATTGTCGGGTCGCCAAAATTGTCGTGTCAGCTAAGAGCGATGACTCGGTTTTGAAGTGCAAAACACCCGCTGGGGTTTCCACTCCCCGCACCGAATACCCCCACGGTGCCAGAGCCTTGGAGAGCTCCTCCACTCCAGCCAGGGTGGTGCGTTCAGAAAGTCCCACCAACACTTCCCGGCCCGTGGTCAAAATGTCGCCACCTTCAATGGTTCCCGGGCCCACCAACTCGATCACCGTGGAATACACAGAGGCCAAGGCAGGTGCCATCGCTGCGGATTCTCCAGCTCGAGTGGGAGCACCTGGTCGCAGCACCACCGCCACCTCGGGCAGGCACAACGCCGTGTCTTCAACAAAGAGGGAATCAGGGAACTCTTCCAAAGCATCCAGGACGGTGACACTCACCCCGGCGCCTTCCATGGCCTCGACATACTGCTGGTGGTGCACCAGCATGGTGTCGATATCTGGATCCCCCTGGTTTTCCGCCCGGAGACCCATCACGGCGCTGCGTGGTGGACGCCGGGTAATCGCGTGGGTGAAGCGGAAGGACGCCTCAGACACTAAGCGAATTTCCCTGCGGTGAGCTTCTTGCGTGGCCACCAGAACTTGTCACCAGCGATAAAGGCCGTAGCGGGAACCACCACTGTTCTCACCAACAACGTGTCAATGAGCACACCAATACCAACGATGATGCCGATCTGGAATAACGCCAGCAGAGGCAAGACACCCAACACCGCAAAGACAGCGGCGAGAAGGATACCGGCACTGGTGATGACTCCACCGGTGGCCCCCAGTGCCTTAATCATGCCCATCCGGGTGGGCTGATCAACCTTGCCCGACATCAACGCCGACTCTTCTCTCGCTCGGGAGACCAAGAAGATGTTGTAATCAACACCCAGCGCTACCAGGAACAAGAAGGAGTACAGGAACACGCTGAAATCAAGCCCGGACATCCCGAAGATGTTTTCAAAGACCAACCATGCGGCTCCCATGGCAGAGAAGAAGGACAACACCACGCTGGAGAGCAACAAGAAGGGGGCCAAGAGAGAGCGCAGCAACAACACCAAGACGATGAACACGAGGATCAAAATCATCGGAATCACCAAGAGCTGGTCGCGTTCATAGGCTTGCTTGACCGCTAACTTTGTCGCATCCTCACCGCCCACCAGCGCGTTAGCACCGGGAACTGCCTGCACGACGCTCCTCAAGTCCTCGACCGCGACATAGGCTTCTTCGCTGCCGCCTTCAGCATCGAGCACCACATCAATACGCGATTGGGTGTCATTGAAGTTGATGATCTCAGCGGTGGCGACTTGGTCTAACGTGAGGGCCGCCGTGACGACCTCTTCTGCGTGATCATTATCAGCAATCACCTGAGTCGGGGAGCTTGAGCCGGCCGGGAAAGCTTCGGCAAGAACCTCAATGCCAATAACGGCTTCGGGCTTCACCCGGAATTGTTCGGTTTCAGACAGACCAATGTTGATTCCGCTGGAGCCGATGGCGAGCGAACCCAAAACGGCAACTCCCAGAACCGCTACGGTCACAGGGCGCTTGCTCACGCCGGTTCCAAGCTTTGCCCACCAGCCAGTATCTGACTTGTTGACGCCACCAAAACGAGGGACAAAGGGCCAGAACAGTCCGCGGCCAAAGACCACAAGCGCGGCGGGCAAGACTCCCAAAGCGGAAATCATAGCCACCACAATTCCACTGGCACACACGATGCCCAATGCCCGGTTGCCACCCAGTTCAGCAAAACTCAGGGTCAACAGTGCCAGCGCGACGGTGCCACCCGAGGCGATGATGGCCGGTCCGGCACCCTTGAGGGCACGAGCCATCGCTTCATGTCGATCTTCGAAGACCAGAAGTTCCTCGCGATAGCGAGCAATCAAGAGCAGGGCATAGTTCGTTCCCGCACCAAAGACCAGTACCGACAAAATCCCGGTGATCGACCCATCAGCCACGATGTTGAAAAACGCCGCCACGTTGCGGCCAATTTGACCTGCCATTCCATCGGCAACACCGACGACCAACAGAGGAACAATCCACAGCGTGGGGCTTCGGTAGGTCACCAACAGCAACACAATCACGATAATCACCGTGGCCAGGAGCAACGTGAAGTCAGCACCGGCAAACACCCCGGACAAGTCCACCTGGAAACCCTCTGGTCCCGTGACATAGGTGGTCATCCCGGTGGGGAGGTCTTCTTGAGCCAGGGCGCGGATTTCGGCAATGCGATCAGCGCGAGCATCGTTTTCTTCGATTTCATCCAT
>JAFMKX010000043.1 GCA_017852615.1 Pontimonas sp.
GTCAGGGCCCATTCCAGGACTCTCTTGTAGTTGGTGTCACTGGCTTTCTTGGAGGGCAATACCGCTAAAGGCCAATCATGGATTGCAGCATCGACTTCTTCCATCTGCAAATTGGCACCCTTGACCACTCGGACCTTGATGGGTGCTCCGCCTGCTTTGGTGCGCTTGGCACCAAACGCCTGGACTTTCTTCATCGCATCCAAAGCTTCGGGCAAATAGGCCTGCAGCACGATGCCCCCGGTGTAGTGCATCAAGCTCGGGTCACTCAAAACCTTGTGGAACACTTCCAACGTCATGTCGAGATCTTTGAACTCTTCCATGTCCAAATTGAGGAAGGTGGGTGGGGTGGTGGCGGCCGCCTGTTGGTAAAGAGGCACCAGGCGCTTGACCACGCGCGTCACCGTTTCGTCATACGCCCACATCGAAAGCTGGCTCGAAATCGACGACACTTTGACCGAGACGTAATCCACATCGTCGCGAGCAATCAACCGGGAGACACCCTCGAGACGCCTATCAGCCTCTTGATCTCCGAGCACTGCTTCGCCGAGGAGATTGATATTGAGCTGGTCGCCCTTACGCGTGAGGTGACGCAATGACTTGGTGAGTTTTTTATCACTCGCGTCAATAATGAGGTGCCCAATGAGGGTCTTCAACGCCCAGCGCGCAATCGGGACGACAATGGTGGGAAATAGTGGTGCGAAGAATCCACCGAGTTTGATCAGCAGGCGAAGAATGCCGGGTAGGAACGCGGGCACATCACCCGAGAGCTGACGGAAGTTTCGGGCAGCCACCGACAGGTCTTCGGGGCGTGCCACTCGATCAACGAAACCTAGGGCAAAAGCGGGGCCCTGGGGGTCTTTGAGCACACCCGCAAGTCGTTCTGAGGAAGCATCGGGGCGACGATGCAAAACAGCCGCCCGGTCAAGCCATGAACGAACGAGCACCACTGCTTCATCGCCAAGACTCTGCGCAAAAGCGACACCCGAAAGGGGCTTCTTTGCTGTTCCTGCGGCGACTGTGACGACTGCCATGGTTAAAGCGTAGGGGGTATTTTTGCTGATGTCGCGCTGGCGCGTTCGGGAGTAGCGAAAGCACCACAGGGCGACGGCTTTAGACTGCTGTTTCATGGAAATACGCGATGCTGACGTGGTCATTGTTGGCGGGGGTCACAACGGGCTCACCGCCGCTGCTTACCTAGGGCAGGCCGGCCTATCGGTCGTGGTTCTCGAGCGCCTCGATGGCTTCGGGGGTGCTGCGGTGTCGGCCGAAACCTTTGATGGGGTGGAGGCACGACTCTCTCGGTATTCCTATTTGGTGAGTCTTCTTCCCCAGCGCATCATCGATGACCTCTCTCTTCCTATCTCCCTGGCAAAACGTCGTTATTCCTCTTTCACCCCCGTTCCGGGATCCAACCAGGGTCTCTTAATCGACAACCTCGACGACAACGCCACCAGGGAATCCTTTGAGGCTCTAGGTGCTGGCGAAGACTTCGCAGCATGGAACGACTTCTACGCGGATACGGCGACCCTGGCCCGCGCACTTTTTGATGGCGTCACCGACCCGTTGGTCACGAGATCTGAAGCGCGCGAACACGTTGCCTCCGCCAGTGGCAGCGACGAGATCTGGAATAGGTTCATCGAAGAACCCATCGGGCACGACATTGCTGATCGGTTCACCCACGACGTAGTGCGGGGCGTAGTGCTCACCGATGGTTTGATCGGAACTTTTGCGCCGAACATGGATTCTGAGTTAGAGGCCAATCGTTGTTTTCTCTACCACGTGATTGGTGGGGGCACCGGCGACTGGGATGTGCCCGTGGGCGGTATGGGTGCGGTGTCTGGAGCGCTCACCGAGGCAGCGCGCTTAGCAGGAGCACAGCTCGTCGCCAGCGCGGAAGTCCTCGAAATCACCCAGAACAACACCGTTCGCTACGAAAAAGATGGCGTCGAACACAGCATTACCGCCCGGTATGTTCTCGCCAACTCTTCCCCACGAGAACTCGCCCGGCTTACAGGCGGGCACTCGATTTCCATCCCCGGCGAGGGCGCACAGGTAAAGGTCAATATGGTGCTCTCTCGCTTACCTAAGCTTCTAGATCCGCAGGTAACACCGGAACAAGCGTTTGGCGGAACCTTCCACATCAACGAAACCTGGAGCCAATTAGATAAGGCCTACACCAGCGCTGACGCCGGCTCCATCCCCTCACCACTGCCGTGTGAGATTTATTGCCACTCTCTGACTGATCCCAGCATTCTGGGCGAAGAACTTCAGCAATCGGGTGCTCACACTCTCACGGTGTTTGGACTTCACACCCCCCACCGTCTCACCGAAAAATACGACCCCGATGAGTTGCGGGCCCTGTTGGAAGCCGAAGTGCTCGCTTCGCTCAATTCAGTACTTGCTGAACCCATTGAGGATTTGTTACTGCGCGATGCCCACGGCAAGCCCTGCATTGAGACCAAAACCACTCACGACCTGGAAGAAGCCTTGCGCTTACCCGGGGGAAATATTTTCCATGGTCCACTGTCGTGGCCCTTCGCCGAAGACACTGACGATCTTTCTACCCCTGCTCAAAGATGGGGCGTGGATTCTGGAATCGGGCGGATTGTGCTGTGTGGTTCAGGAGCCCGCAGAGGGGGCGCCGTGAGCGGCATTGCAGGTCACAATGCCGCCATGGCGGTCCTAGAAATGGAAGCGCAGTAGCGCTCGCAATCCTCTTAGCTGCGCAGTCCTGGGCGGCCCATGTCTTCAAAACCGCGGAAGCCTTCAAAGCCACCGAAATCCTGCAAGGTGGTAGCCACGACAAGAATCCAGCCAATGACGGCCAGGACACCCAAGACAATCAACACTGAGCTCACGGCGACGGCAACTTTGGCGGGAACATTGTTTTCTCCGGCCTTGTTGGACCAGATCCACGCAATGATTCCCAACACCAAGGCAGGAATCTGGGTGAAAAAGGCAAGGACTAGCGCGACGATACCCATGGTTTGACCGGGATATTCGTTCGTGGCGCTCAGAGCGGGAACTTCTGCTTTCGCCACAGGCGCTTTCGCTGTTACTTCTTTGGCTTCACTAGCCATGGGATTCTCCTTATGCACTCACCTACGTAACGTCTGTTACGCCCATCACGTTAGGTGCCCAACCTAAGAAATTCCTTGGTTAATTCTATGTAACGACCGCTGAGATGGTGAAAATCCTTAACCAAAGCACGGCAGGATAGTAAGTATGAAAATTGGCATTCTCACCAGCGGTGGCGACGCCCCCGGACTCAATGCTGTCATTCGTGCCGCAGTGCTGAAAGGCACTCGCGTTCACGGCCACGAATTTGTCGGTTTTGTGGGTGGATACAAAGGCTTATGCGAAGCCACGATGATGCCGTTGACCCGACATGAGGTCAAGGGAATCTCCAAAGAGGGTGGCACCATTCTGGGCACCTCTCGCACCAATCCTTTCGACTTTGGCGGGGCGGAACGGGTTCGAGAAGTGCTCGACGAGCACAAGATCGATGCCATCATCGCCATTGGTGGCGAGGGCAGCTTGGCAGCGGCGAAGGAACTCACCGATGCCGGACTGCCCATCGTGGGAGTTCCCAAAACAGTGGATAACGATCTCAACGGAACAGACTTTACGTTCGGTTTTGACACCGCCATCAGTATTGCCACCGAAGCGATGGACCGCCTTCGCACCACAGGAGACTCGCACTCCCGCTGCATGGTTGCGGAGGTCATGGGTCGACACGTCGGTTGGATTGCTTTGCATTCTGGGATGGCAGCAGGAGCCCACGCGATTTTGATTCCCGAGCGCAAAACCAGCATGGAAGAACTCACCCGCTGGGTCCGATCTGCCTACGACCGCGGTCGAGCTCCCCTTGTCGTGGTGGCAGAAGGTTTCGCGCTCGACACCATGGATGACCCGCATTCCGAACGTGGTCTCGATGCTTTCGGGCGACCACGCCTGGGAGGAATTGGTGATCTGCTCGCTCCCATGATTGAAGAGGCCACCGGTATTGAGACTCGCGCCACCACCCTGGGTCACATTCAACGAGGGGGAACACCCAGCGCTTTTGACCGAGTATTGGCCACTCGCTTTGGCATGAGTGTCATCAATATGGTCAATGACAAAGAATGGGGACACATGGTGGCATTGCGGGGAACAGAGATTGTTCGCACCGACTTTGTCGACGCTCTGGGAGCTCTGAAGACTGTGCCCGAAGACCGCTATGAAGCGGCGGCGATGCTCTTTGGCTAACCACACTCGCGGTTGGTGGATTTCCGAGGACGGTAGCGATTCTCTGAGTGCTTCCTTCCGCGAGAACATTGAGCCGGCTGAACTGGGAGTGGGCACGGTCACTATCGATGTTGACTACTCAGCGCTCAATTACAAGGACGCTTTGGCGCTCGGTGGTTCCCGTGGTGTTGTGCGCACCACGCCCCTGATCCCCGGGATTGATGCTGCGGGAATCATTCGAGAAAGTTCTGACCCACGCTTTACTGTGGGCGAGAAGGTGGTTCTCACCGGCTGGGGTTATGGGGAATCGCGCCATGGAGGTCTCGCTGAGACCTTGGTGGCGGATTCACAACACTTAATGAAAATTCCAGGCGCACTCTCGAGCTATCAGGCGGCCTGTTTCGGAACGGCTGGTTTTACCGCCGCACTGGCGATTTCCGCCCTGGAAAAAAGTGGGGTGGTAGCCACCGGCGGACTACCGATCGCTGTCACCGGTGCCGCGGGAGCAGTGGGGTCCTGGAGTGTGGCCTTGCTGGCACGTCGCGGTTATCGAGTCAGCGCCATTACCGGGCGTCCGCACGAAGCGGAATACCTACGATCTTTGGGCGCCCATGACGTTCTCTCTCGGCACGAGATGATGGATTTGGGCAAGCGGCCACTGGGCAGCGAAACATTCGGCGGCGTCATCGACGTAGCAGGCGGAGAGCTCCTTGCGGCATTGCTCTCGATGCTTGCCAGTAACGGCGTGGCCGTTGCGTGCGGACTAGCCGGCGGGTCTTCGTTGCCCACGACCGTCCTGCCATTTATTTTGCGAGGCATCTCTTTGATCGGTATTAATTCGGTGACCAAGGACACAGAAGTGCGCGAGCGAGCGTGGTCTGACTTGGCCGAATTAGCCAGTGGTCTACCTCTGGAGACCATGGCGACCACGATTGAGCTGGGCAGTGCGCTCTCGTATGCCCCCACAGTGCTCGAGGGAGCCACCCGAGGGCGCGTCGTCGTCGATGTGCGCGCCTAGGTCCTTAGTCGTCGTCGCTGAGGGCCCACAGAACTGAAGCCACCACACCGACCACGGCGATAGCTCCACCCACCAGCCAGGCCACGGGGTTTCGATCATAAGAGCTCGATACCCAGGCAATACCGGACTTGGTCAGTTCAGCGGGACTGAGTCGATGTTCAATCTCATCTAGGGTCGCGCCCAAGTCATTACGAGTGTCTTGCACGTAGTCCTGAACCTGCTTCTTGCCCATCTACTTCTCACCCCTCACCACGCGAATATCCTCACGAATACTCTCGACGGTTTCATGAGGAACAGGAGTCTTGGCCCCGGACATCACCTTGGCTCCAATACCGGCAAAAATCAGTGCCGCCAGCAACACAACGCCTGCAGCGATTAACGTGGCAGCCCACAACGGCAAGACCAGTGACAGGGCAAAAACTGCCGAAAAGACCAGCATCAGTAGTGCGAGAAGCACTAACGAAAGACTGATGACAAACAGTCCCACGCCAATGCCCGTTGCCTTGAGTTTTGCGACCAATTCAGCTTTGAGCAGTTCCAGCTCAGCGCGAATCAGAGCAACAATCAGGTGCGGGACATCCGTTATCAACGACAAGAACGATTTGTCCCGCGCTTTGGCTCGGGCGGTCTTTTCAGCCACGGGTATTCCTAGGCGCCGTCAGAACCGCGGGCGTTGCGAACGCTCGCGGTGACTTTCTGAGCCGCTTGTGCTGCTTTGTCCGCTAGGTCAGGGGCCTTGTCTTTCACAAAGTCCTCAACGTTGTGAACACCCTTTTGAACACGGGGGTCTTGCCAGACCTTCTCCGCGCCAGCTCTGATTTGTTCGTATCTCTCGCGTCCCGCCCTGGTGCCCAACACGTAGCCCAGCGCTAGACCGACAACAAAGAGAATTTTGCCCTTCATGGAAGCCTCCGATATGTATTCCAATTTTGGAATGTAATTGCTATGACCACAGCCTAACCCTGTTTTTAGCTGATTACCAGATACTGACTCGATCCTCGGGATCCATCCATAAAGCGTGGTCGGGGGTGACCGAAAATGCTTCATAGAAGACATCCAGATTGCGAGCAATTTGGTTGCAGCGGAACTCTGGTGGCGAATGAGGGTCGATTTGGAGAAGACGCTTCGCCTCTTCTTGTCGAACAGCGAGTTTCCATGACTGCGCCCAGGACAGGAAGAATCGCTCAGCCGCAGAGAGGCCGTCAACTTCTGGGGCCTGGGCCCCCTCTAGTGATAGTTGATAGGCCTTCCAGGCAATAGCCAGTCCGCCAAGATCCCCGATGTTCTCACCAATGGTGAGCTCGCCGTTCACGCTCTGCCCGGGAAGATCCTTGGGCTCAAGAGCATTGAACTGCGAAATCAAGCTCTTGGTGCGTTGCTCAAAAGCTGCCCTGTCGCTATCGCTCCACCAGTTGTGCAGGCGACCCTGTCCATCAAAGCGCGAGCCCTGGTCATCGAAACCATGCCCAATTTCGTGTCCAATCACAGCTCCGATAGCGCCATAGTTCGAGGCAGCATCGCGTTCTGGATCAAAAAAGGGATACTGCAAAATTGCTGCGGGAAACACAATCTCATTGAACCCCGGGTTGTAATAAGCGTTCACCGTCTGCGGCGTCATAAACCATTCATCGCGGTCTAGCGGGGCGCCAATCTTGGCTAATTCGCGCTGGAATTCAAATTCATTGCCCGCCCTCACATTGCCCAGCAAATCGGAGGCATCCACACTCAAAGCGGAATAATCGCGCCACGTATCGGGATAGCCGATCTTGGGCGTGAACGAGGCAAGTTTTTCCTGAGCCTTCATCTTGGTCTCGGCACTCATCCACTCAAGCTGCTCAATGCTGTCTCGATAGGCGTCAAGGAGCCTGGAGACCAACTCATCCATTTGAGACTTGGATTGCGGCGGGAAATGTTGGGCGACATAGAGCTTGCCCACTGCTTCACCCATCACCCCTTCCACAAAAGACACTCCTCGCTTCCAGCGAGGCCTAATTTCAGGAATCCCCGAGAGTGTTTTTCCAAAGAAATCAAAATGCGCGTCAACGAGGTCACTACTGAGATAGGCAGAGAACGCTTTAATGACCTGCCATTGGAACCAATCCCGTAGCTCTTCGAGGGACACTCCCGCCCACACATCCTTGAGGCCCAGAACGAAACTGGGCTGGCGAACCACGACCTCGGCTACTGCGGTGAGGGGAATCCCGGTAGCCACACACCATTGCTCAAAGGGGAAACCCTCGAGCGTGCTACTGACCTCCTCTAAGGACCACAAATTGTAGGTGTCTTCGGCATCACGAGAGCGAACCGAGTCCCAGTGGTGCTTGGCCACCGTGGATTCGACGTTGAGCACTCGGAGTGCTCGCTCCTGGGGTTGATCCAATCCGACCAGAGCAAAAACCCGCTCAAGGTGAGCAAGAAAAGCGTCTCGGATTTCCTGGAATTGCTCTTCGCGGTAATAGGACTCATCGGGCAACGAAATTCCACCCTGCTCGAGGAACACCACATACCGCTGTGGGTCACCCGGGTCGTTATCGACAAAGAGTTGCCACAGTCCACTGACACCCTGGCGCTCCAAGCGACCCATCATCGCCGCGAAAGCATCTTTGTCTGAGGAAGCCAGGCTCACTTCTTCCAGAAGGGGAAGCAGGGGAGCATGGCCGAGATCTTCAATGTGCTTCTCGTCCATGAAGCTGGCGTATAAATCCCCCACCTTGCCAGCTTCAGCACTGGCATCGACATCGCCGGATCGCTCAATGATGTCCAAGACGGCTTTTTCTGCCTCTTCCGCTAAGACGGTGAAGGCTCCATAGCGGGCTTTATCCGCAGGGATGTCGGATCGCTCAATCCACCGACCATTCATATGGAGATACAGATCATCTCCCGGGTGAAGTTCGGGGTCTCGTTCCTCTAGTTCAATTCCAGACTTAGCCACGCATCACACCCTAATCGCCTCTCCAGAGAGTCCCCTGCGGGTAGCGTTGCGAGCGTGAATCCCCCTTCGTTGCATCGACGGATTGTGCGCCTCGCGCTACCGTCTCTGGGCGCGCTCATTGCTGAGCCGCTCTTTATCGCCACCGACACCGCCATGGTCGGGCACTTAGGTGCCACGGCTCTCGCCAGCCTGGGTCTGGCCAGCACAATCTTGACCTCGGTGGTGGGACTGCTCATTTTCTTGGCCTACGCCACCACCCCCATCGTCGCCCGACGTCTCGGCGCGAAAGATCGCCC
>JAFMKX010000044.1:0-2406 GCA_017852615.1 Pontimonas sp.
CCTAGAGGAACTGGATTCCTCGCTCAGGGCGCTCGTCGCGTCGCTTACTTAGAGCGCGTAGGCACTCACGAGGCGATCAACAACGGCCTCTCGATCGTCAAAGTGCATGAATGACGCTGACGCAGCAGTCAACTGAAATTCCAGTAGTTCCGTCATTCCATAGCCCCACTGGGCAGCCAGCAGAGACAACTCTTTGGTGAGTGTGGTCGAGCTCATCAACCGATTATCGGTATTGACGGTCACCGCAAACCCAAGCCGATACAGCGCATCAAAAGGGTGATCTGCCAGCTGTGAACCCCACGCAGCAATGGCGCCAGTTTGAAGGTTGGAAGAAGGGCTCACTTCGAGTGGAATTCCCCGCTCCAACACCCATCGAGCCACAGAACCCAACCCTGCTAATTCAGCATTCTTGCCAGAGAGGTCCTTGATCTCTTCGGCAATTCGAACGCCATGACCCAGCCGCAGAGCATGTCCATCTACCAGAGCGCCGCGGATGCTTTCAATTCCATCTGCTTCACCGGCATGAATGGTCACTGGGAACATTTCCCGCGCTAGATAAGCGAACGCTTCTGCGAACCGAGCCGGTGGGAATCCTGCTTCAGGGCCTGCGATATCAAAGCCCACCGCACCCTTGTCGCGGTGACGAAGAGCGAGTTCAGCAATGTCCATGCTTCGGTCGTTTTGACGCATGGCAGAAATGAGTTGTCCCACGTGAATGTGATGCCCGTTCGTGGCCGCCGAGGCAACGGCTTCGTCGATACCTGCCTGCACCGCTTCAACAGCCCCATCAAGGCTCAATCCAGACTCCAGGTGTTGCTCCGGGGCCCATCGGATCTCGCCATAGATGACCCCATCATCGACAAGATCTTCCACAAATTCCCTGCCGATACGGGTCAAACCCTCTGCGGTTTGCATCACGCTCAGCGTCACATCAAAAGTTTTCAAATACTCCACCAGGGAGCCAGAGTCTGCTTGATCCGCAAACCACTGCCCTAAACGCTCAGGGGAATCGATGGCTTTACCTGTGGTGGGATCTTCAGGAATGCTAGCCCCCACCGAGTCGGCCAGTTCCAGAATGGTGCTTGGCCGAAGCCCGCCATCGAGGTGGTCGTGAAGAGAGATTTTCGGGAGTGATTGAATGTCGATGTCGGTACCGGGAACTGTGTAGTCACTCACGAGCGATATTCCTCCAATTGTCCCGGCCCAAAAGCGTCGGGAAGCACTTCATCAATGGTCTTGTGACCACTGAGGGTTTCTAGCACCATTCCTGGGGCTGAGTGTTCATAGAGGAGCTGTCGGCAGCGCCCACAGGGCATCAATACATCCTCATTGCCATCCACACAGTAAAACGCCACCAGTTTTCCACCACCAGTCATCGCAAGCTGAGACACCAGGGAACATTCAGCACACAGGCCCACCCCATACGAAGCGTTCTCCACATTGCAGCCCGAGACGATTCGGCCATCATCCACCAGTGCTGCTGCCCCCACCGGAAAGTCTGAATAGGGCGCGTAGGCATGCCGCATAGCTGCAATGGCTGCCTTCTTGAGTTCTGCCCAATCAATGCCTGACATAGCGTTATTCCTTGACATAGGGCTTACCCACCGAAGCGGGCGGGCGAACTTTGCCCACAAAACCCACCACCGCAATGATGGTGACCAAATAGGGAACCATGATGATGAAGTCTGTGGGGATTCCCGGGCTCACCTGATTTGCCCAGACCCTCAAAATAATGGAGAAGCCAAAGAGCAACGCGGCGGCCGACATATAAAACGGGTGCCAACGCCCCAGGATGACAACGGCAAGCGCAATAAAGCCTTGCCCACCGGTCATTTCTTGACCAAACGCCCCGACATTGCCAATCGTGATTGCTGCGCCACCCAAGCCGGCGAGTGAGCCGCCGAGGGTAACCCACCAGAACCTGGTGCGGCCAACGTTGACACCCATGGTGTCCGCAGCCATCGGGTATTCCCCTACGGCGCGGGCACGCAGCCCCAGACGCGTCCTAAAGAGCACAAACCACAAGAGGGGAATAAAGAGGAACGCCACATAGACGGTGACCCTGTTTTCAAACAACGCCGGTCCCAATATGGGGATATCACTGAGGAAAGGAATAGCAATGATGTCGAAGGTTCCAGGGTTATTACTTCCTGCGCTGTCTTGAGTAAGCCACTGCGAATAGAGGAAGTTCGTCACACCGATGACCAAGACGTTCAGCACAACCCCGACAATGATTTGATCGACAAGGTAGCGAACCGCAAAGACCGCCAAGATTGTCGAGACAAGCGCGGCAGCCACCATCGCGGCAATCAATCCCACATACAAACTTCCGGTCAGCGTCCCCACCACCGCAGCCACAAAAGCGCCGGTGAGCATCTGGCCTTCAATCGCAATGTTGACAACACC
>JAFMKX010000044.1:2692-8458 GCA_017852615.1 Pontimonas sp.
TCATCAGCGCTGAGGGTAAAAACCACAGGTTCTGCGCGGCCCAAGAGTCCAAACCCTAAGAACACAACAAGGGCGAAGAACGCCATCAGCCACGGAGCTTTCCAGCTCACTTTGGCCTCTGCTAGCGAGAACATGCCCGGGGTTACTTCGGTGCTCATGCCTGCACCCCCTTCTTGCTCAGACGCGATCTCAGTCGATCCAGTTTCGGTGTAGAAGAGAGTGTGGGAAGCCTGAACATAGCCTTGACCAACGGCGGGGCTGCGATGAACAACACGATGGCTCCTTGGACGATGCTCAACACTTCAGGAGAAACACCAATAACTTGCATCTGGGGGCCTCCCGCTTTGAATGCTCCAAAGAGCAGGCCGGCGAAGAAAATCCCCCATGCGTTGCCTCCACCGAGCAAAGCAACGGTAATTCCATCGAAGCCGATACTCGCATGCACCGTTTCCGTGTATCCCACCTGGGTTCCCAGCGCCTGGTTAGCGCCAGCAACCCCCACAAAGGCAGCGGAGACAGCCATCGCAAGCACGTAGGTTCGCTCAACGGAAATTCCCGCAGTCCGAGCAGCATGAGGGTTGTGCCCGACCATTCGAAAGCGATACCCAATGACCGATCGCTCCATGAGCCACCAGTAAGTCACCGTGGCAAGAACGGCCAGCACAAAACCCAAATGCAGCGCATAGGTTCCCGGGAACAACGCGGGCAATTGTGCCGTCAACGCTGGCGCATCGGCTTTCGGAGTACCTCCCGCTGATTCTTGCTGAAGCAAATCGGGGCTTCTAATAAACCAGGTGAACAAACTAATGGCGACGTAATTGAGCATGATGGTCAAGATGACCTCATGGGCACCCGTTTGAGCCTTCAAATACCCGACTAAGGCACCCCACAACGCAGCACCGAGGATGGCAACCACCAGGGCAACCACCATATGGATCACCAGAGGTAGCTCCACTCGGGTAGAGATCCATGTTGCCCACAAAATGCCAAAGAGCATCTGGCCATTTCCACCAATATTGAAAAGGCCCACCCGAAAGCCCAGAGAAATTCCCAGACCCGCAGCAATCAGTGGCCCAGCCAACCGCAAGGTCTCGGTCAAGGGCCGAAGCGCAGTGACAAGGTCATCCGCGCGGGTGTTGTAAATAGACCCGCGGAAAAGGGCACTGTAGCCATCGCCCACGGTTGTGAGCGCTGCCCCGAGAGCGTCCAGGAAACCGCCTGCTTCCCAGGCTTTAGCAACATCTTGGCCAGAGACCATCATGAAGATCGCACCGACCAAGAACCCCATCAGAATCGATAGGAAAGCCTTGGTGGCTGTCGTGGAGAGTATTTCCTTGGCCAGTGTCATGCCGCAACCCCCTCAGGAAGAATTCCCGCCATCATTTGACCAATGTTTTCTCGCGACGTTGTCGGAGGAACAATGCCGACAATTTTGCCTCGATACATCACAGCGATTCGGTCCGCGAGAGAGAAGACTTCATCCAGCTCGGTGGAGATAATCACCACAGGAATACCGGCGTCACGAGTCTGAATAATGCGTTCGTGAATAAATTCAATCGACCCGACATCAACACCTCTCGTGGGTTGAGCGGCAATAAAGAGTTTCAACTCTCTTGATAGCTCCCGGGCCACCACCACTTTTTGTTGGTTACCACCGGAGAGCTTTTTTACTAGCGTGTGCGCACCAGGGGTTCGAATATCAAATTGCTCAATGAGCTCATCACTTCTCTCCTCCCTGGTCGCAAAATCGATGGAAAGCCCTTTGGCCCACGGGGGGCCAAACGAGCCATCGAGCATGAAGTTTTCCTGGATGGTGAAATCTGCCACCAAGCCATCCTTTTTGCGGTCTTCCGGAACATATCCAACGCCTGATGCCAAGACTTCTTTGACTCGATCATCCGTGATGTCTTTGCCAGCCAATTCAATTTTTCCCGACGTGACAGCTCGAAGACCCAGCAGAGTTTCCGCCAAAGCAGTTTGTCCATTGCCCTCAACACCCGCGACACACAAGACTTCACCGGCTCGAACGTCAAGCGTGACGCCGTCAATAACCCTTTGTTGGCGATCATCTACCACCACCACGTCGGTGAATTTAAGGACCACGTCGCCGGTCTTGGGTGCTTTCTTGTCAACGGTGAGATCCACTTCTCTTCCCACCATCAGTGACGCCAATTCGCCAATGGGCGTTTCTGGAGATACCGAATCAATCACTTTGCCACCACGAATCACCGTGACCACGTCAGCTACGGCTTTCACCTCGCGCAACTTGTGGGTAATAAAGACAATCGAAGTGCCCTCCCCCGCCAGCTGTCGCATGATGCCCATCAACTCATCTGTTTCCTGTGGGGTAAGGACAGCGGTGGGTTCATCAAGAATCAAAATCTTTGCATCACGGGCCAATGCTTTAACAATTTCGACCCGCTGCTGAATACCGACGGGTAAATCTTCGATGATGGCATCGGGATCAATATCAAAACCAAACCGAGCAGAAATCTCTCGAACTTTTTCCCTGGCAACGTCGAGATCTAAGGATCCAATCGACGTGGTGGGTTCATTACCGAGCACAACATTCTCAGCAACGCTAAATACAGGTACCAGCATGAAGTGCTGGTGAACCATACCGATTCCGGCAGCCATCGCATCACCTGGACCGGTGAAGGACGTCTCGGCGCCATCAAGCAGAATCCGACCAGCGTCGGGACGGTAGAGACCGAAGAGGAGGTTCATCAGGGTTGATTTGCCAGCCCCGTTTTCTCCCAACAGAGAGTGAATTTGACCAGGCTCCACTACGAGCGAAATATCGTCGTTGGCTACCACTGAGCCAAAACGCTTTGTCATTCCTTCGAGTTCAAGCTTCATTGCCCGGGACTCCCCTTTCTCGCCCCCTCCACCATAGAGGGAGAAGATGAGGGGCCCTAGACAGTGTCTAGGGCCCCTCTTTTCTTACTGAGACCTCAGCTGGCTTTAGGCCAGTGGGTCGATGCTTCCATCAATGATGCCGGCCTTGATTTCAGCAAGGCGGTCCTTGATTTCCTGAGAAACCTTGGAATCGAAGTCATAGAACGGAGAGATGTCCGTTCCATTGTTCGCCAAGGTACCCATGTAGTAGTCACCGGAGAAGGTGCCATCCACTGCGTATTCCTTGATGATGTCGAAGGTTGCAGCACCCATGCGCTTTTCAGCAGAGGTAAGGATGTATTCCGCATACTCAGGCGAGGTCAAGGCAATGTCCTTGTCAACACCGATCATGACGGCGTCCACTCCGGACTCCTTGATTGCTTCGCTTCCGGCACCGAACTGGTCTCCACCCACGGGGAAGAGAACGTCTGCGCCCTGTTCAAGCTGAGAAGCAGCGATGCTCTTACCGACGGCGTCGTTAGGAGCGAAGCCGCCCCAGAAGTCACCGGTAGCAGCTACGGGGTCCCAACCAAGCACGGTCACAGCGGTTCCCGTCTCAGTCTCGTAGGCCTTAGCACCGTAGTAGAAACCAGACATGAAGTCGGTCACAGCATCAATCTGGAGGCCACCGGAGGTACCCACGACCTTCGAGGTCGAGTAAGCAGCTGCCAAGTAACCAGCGAGGTAGCTGGACTGGTTCATCATGTAGCCAACAGGCTTGAGGTTGTCGTTGCCTTCGCTCCAGCCATCAACGGTCACAAACGACACGTCAGGGTTGGCAGCAGCAGCAAGGTTGACATCTGCTACGAGGTTGAATCCGACAGCAAAGGTAACGTCACAGCCTGCGTCGACCATGGCCTGAAGGTTTGGAGCAAAGTCCTCAGCGCTGTCGGACTCAGCCTCAGCCATCTGAACACCTAGCTCTGACTCAGCCTGGAGGAGACCGTCATAGACAGCCTCATTGAAGGAGTTGTCATTCCAACTTCCCTCATCGGATACAGCACAGGCCAAGAAGTCGAGGGCTGGTGCAGCCTCTTCGACAACAGCAGCTTCTTCAGTCGTTGCGGTTTCTTCTTCAACGGTTTCTGCAGCACAACCTGTCAGAACCAAAGCAGCAGCACCCAGTGCGGCGATACCTGCGAAGGTACGCTTTGCGGTTATTGCTTTCACTAATTTCGTCCTCTCATTGCAATGTGATGCCGGAATTCCACAGGGTGTCTGTCGCCTCAACAGGAACGCCACCATGTCCAAAACCCGGCGATATAAGACCTATCTTAGAGCGCAAATGTTCGCGAAAAATTGAGTTAGGCGATTGGCACTCATATGTGCTTAAAGCGCTAGTTGAACCAGGGTCTTGGAGCTATCAGAGCCCAACAATCGGCCGCGACGGTGTCGTCACCGTAGCCATCGTCGATTTGATGTACTCAAAGAACTTGGCGCTATCAATGGACTCAATGACGCGGGCATTGGGCTTGAGACCGTGCACACCCCAGGACATCGCAGAATACCCTCGGGTGAGTTCCGAATCTGCTTCAATATCGACCGCGTACGCGGCACTGTGGGTCACCAGCTCAGGGTGTAACAGCAGCGCTACCGTCATAGAGTCCGGATGCGAAGATCCAGGAATACCGACGCTTTCGTCAAATTCCAACGTAGTTTCACACACGGCGGTGAAGAATCTGGCGACGGGAGAATCTGAGGACGCGATCTCGGCCATTTGTTCGCGGGAGAACAACGCATCTCGAACAGTCAGTGGCTCCCACGGCACGACCGTGATGTCAAACCCCGCCTCAAAGACAATTTTGGCGGCATCGGGGTCGACGTAGAAATTGAATTCTGCTGCAGCGGTGATGTTCCCCCTGGCGTTATTGGAACCACCCATGATGTACAGGCTCTTTACCCGACCTGCAAAGCTGGGGTCTTTCACCACCGCCATAGCGATATTGGTCAAAGGCCCAATGGCCACGATGGTTAACTCACCGGGGCTCTCAGCAGTAAGCCTCAACAGTGCGTCCACGCCGTGTTCTGAAGCAGTCTTGAGACCACTTGTTTCCATTGACAATCCACCAGCACCATCCCCATGGACATTTTCTGCTGATACCCAGGGGCGAACCATCGGCCGGCGACACCCAAGAAATACCGGGACATCTCCCAAGGCGCCGGCAACGCTGAGGGTCATCAACGCATTGTCGGTTTGCTGCTCAAAACCAACATTTCCCGCCACCATGGTGATGGCGCGCAAGTCCGCTACCGGGTCCAAAATTCCCAGCAGAATGGCTACACAATCGTCCTGGGCCGTATCGGTGTCCAGAATAAAGGGAATAGGCGCCATTAGGACGGGTGCTTCGCTAGCTGCCCATCAAAGTATTCAATGGTGCGAGCAAGCCCATCTTTGAGAGCCACAGCAGGTTCCCAATTCAAGACCTCCTTGGCCTTCGAGATATCGGGCTGGCGTTGTTTGGGGTCATCCTGGGGCAAGTCGCGATGCTCGAGGGAGGACTTAGATCCGGTCATCTCGAGAACCAGGGTTGCCAATTCGGACATCGTGAATTCACCAGGATTGCCGAGGTTCACAGGCCCAGTCTCGGACGACGTGTTGTCCATCAGAGCAATAAGGCCGGAGACCAGGTCATCGACATAACAGAAGGAGCGCGTCTGCGTGCCATCGCCATAGATGGTGATCGGCTCACCGCGCAATGCCTGAACAATGAAGTTACTGACAACACGGCCATCATCAGCGGCCATGCGGGGGCCATAGGTATTGAAGATTCGAGCCACCCGAATCTTGAGGTCGTGTTGACGGTGGTAATCAAAAAATAACGTCTCAGCAACGCGTTTTGCTTCGTCGTAGCAAGCCCTGGGACCAAT
>JAFMKX010000045.1 GCA_017852615.1 Pontimonas sp.
CCCCGGCATCCACGGTGTAAACGTGGCGCTCTAACCAACTGAGCTACAGGCCCAAACCACCATGCTAATCCACAATCGGATCCTTGTGGTGCGCACTTTTGGCCTCAGGGACTCCAGGACTAGACTAAATCGCACTGCTGCTCCTGGCGATCCCGGGAGTAGCTCATGTCCCGATCTACCACACACAGGAAGAGGTCAGGGTGGCTGTCAACGACCAGGATCCCTATTCGTTCCATCACATGGACTCGGACCCCCAGGAAACCACCGAGTGGAATCAATCCCTCGATGCGGTTGTCGCCCAGTCGGGTCATCAGCGCGGGCGAGAAATCATGCTCAGCTTGCTCAAGCGCTCCAAGGAACTCCACCTGGGTGTGCCCATGGTCCCCACCACGGATTACCTCAACACCATTGCCCCGGAAAACGAACCTGAGTTCCCCGGGGATGAAGACATTGAGCGTCGCTATCGTGCCTGGATTCGATGGAATGCCGCCATTACGGTGCACCGCGCTCAGCGCCCCGGCATCGGTGTCGGGGGCCACATTTCCACCTATGCCTCGTCTGCAGCACTGTATGAAGTGGGGCACAACCACTTTTTCCGAGGCCAAGACCACCCCGGTGGTGGCGACCACATTTTCTATCAAGGCCATGCCTCCCCCGGTATGTATGCCCGGGCCTTCCTTGAAGGTCGACTCAGCACGGACCAACTAGATGGTTTCCGTCAAGAGAAATCTCACGCAGGTGGAGGACTTTCGTCCTACCCCCACCCCCGCTTGATGCCCGAATTTTGGCAATTCCCCACGGTGTCGATGGGTCTTGGACCTATCAACGCGATCTATCAAGCCCAAGCCAACAAGTATTTGCACCACCGAGGCATCACCGACACCAGCGAACAGCGCGTCTGGGCCTTTTTGGGCGATGGCGAAATGGACGAAGTGGAAAGCCGTGGCGCTCTTCAGTTAGCCGCCAACGACGACCTCGACAACCTCACCTTTGTCGTGAACTGCAACCTGCAGCGCTTAGATGGTCCGGTTCGCGGCAACGGAAAAATCATTCAAGAGCTGGAGAGCTTCTTCCGCGGAGCTGGCTGGAATGTCATCAAGGTCGTCTGGGGACGCGAATGGGATGCCCTGCTTTCGATGGATAATGACGGCGCCTTGCGGGATCTCATGAACCGCACCCCCGATGGCGATTATCAAACCTATAAAGCCGAGAGTGGCGCCTACATCCGCGAGAACTTCTTTGGCCGCGACCCCAAGACCCTCGCGATGGTCGAGCACATGTCCGATGACGACATTTGGAATCTCAAGCGTGGTGGGCACGATTACCGCAAGGTCTACGCCGCTTTCCATGCCGCAATGAACCACAAGGGTCAGCCCACGGTCATCCTGGCCAAGACCGTCAAGGGTTACGGACTCGGTCCCAGCTTCGAGGGCAGAAACGCGACCCACCAAATGAAGAAGCTCACGCTGGAGAACCTCAAAACCTTCCGCGATGACATGAGGATCCCGATCACGGACGAGGCTCTGGAGGCCGACGTGTACCAGCCTCCGTATTACCACCCGGGTGAGAGCGACGAGGCGATCCAGTATCTGCACGAACGTCGGAGCGCTCTCGGTGGCTATGTGCCGGAACGGCGCTCCAAGTACACCCAGGTAAACCTCCCCGGGGAGGGAACCTATGACCTACTGAAGAAGGGGTCGGGCAAACAAGAAGTTGCCACCACCATGGGCTTTGCCCGGTTGCTCAAGGACTTGCTCAAGGACAAGGATTTCGGCCACCGTCTCGTTCCGATCATTCCGGACGAAGCGAGAACGTTCGGAATGGACGCCTACTTCCCCACAGCCAAGATCTATAACCCCCACGGACAGACCTACACCTCTGTGGATCGCGAACAGCTTCTGGCCTATAAGGAAAGTATTGAAGGCCAGATTCTGCACACCGGCATCAACGAAGCCGGTGCGTTTGCCGCCTTTACCGCGATGGGAACGAGCTACTCCACCCATGGTGAACCCATGGTTCCCATTTATGTCTTCTATTCCATGTTTGGTTTCCAGCGCACCGGCGATGCCATGTGGGCAGCAGGCGACCAAATGGCCAGGGGCTTCATCATGGGCGCGACCGCGGGTCGCACCACGTTGACCGGGGAAGGCCTCCAACACGCCGATGGCCACTCGCCTCTTCTGGCCAGTACCAATCCAGCTGTCGTCACGTACGACCCGGCCTATTCGTATGAACTCGCTCATATTGTCAAAGCCGGGTTAGAGCGCATGTATGGCGGGACGCACCCCGACCCGAACGTCATGTATTACCTGACGATTTATAACGAGCCGATGGTTCAACCGGAAGAACCCGAGAACCTCGATGTCGAGGGCGTTCTCAAGGGCCTCTACCTCTTGGCTCCAGGAACCCACACCGGTGGCATTGAGGCCACTATTTTGGCCTCCGGAGTCGGAGTGCGCTGGGCACTGGAAGCCCAAGAGCTCTTGGCGAAGGACTGGGGAGTCAACGCCAGCGTGTGGTCAGTCACGTCGTGGAATGAACTGCGTCGCGACGGTGTTGCCGCACACCGCCACAACTTCCTGTACCCCAATGAGCCCGCTCAGGTGCCCTACGTCACCAGCAAGCTCGAGGGAGCAGGTGGACCAATTGTGGCCGTGAGTGATTTCATGCACGCTGTGCAGGACCAAATCCGCGAATTTGTTCCCGGCACCTACCTCACGCTGGGTGCCGATGGCTTTGGGTTTAGTGACACCAGACCCGCAGCGCGTCGCTACTTTGCCATTGATGGACCGTCCGTGGCCGCGCGGGTCTTGCAAGGCCTGGCGGACAAGGGGCTTGTTCCACCAGACTCCTTGGCCAAGGCCATTGAGAAGTATTCGCTGCACGATGTCACCGCCGGCACTAGCGGATCGAGCGGTGGCGAGGCATAACGGGTGCCCCTGATTCGCCAGAAAGTAATCTGATGAGTACGCCCATGACAAAGAAACAGACTTTGACATGGCTGCGCAAGATTTCTGGCGACATGTCCCGTGCGACCCTGGAGCACCTTGAAGCCACCTTGCCCTGGTATCGCTTGATGCCACCGGGGAGAAGGTCCTCAGTAGGCATGGTTGCCCAGGCCGGAATCACCTCGTTTATTAGTTGGTATGAAAGTCCCGGGTCAACCCCCTGGATCGCCTCGGATGTCTTCGGTGCGGCCCCGCGGGAACTGCTGCGCTCGGTGAGTTTGCAACAGACCCTTCAACTGATCAAGGTCACTGTTGAGGTGGTCGAGGAGTATCTCAGTGATGCCCCCAGCGACGTCCGAGAAGCAATCTTGCGCTATTCCCGAGACATCGCCTTTGCCGCGGCCGATGTGTATGCACGCGCAGCAGAGGCTAGGGGCCTGTGGGATGCCCGGTTAGAGGCCCTGGTCGTGGATTCAATTCTCAGTGGCGAATACGATCAAGAGCTTCCCTCCCGGATTGCCGCCCTGGGTTGGACCGGCCACGGGGAAGTGTGTGTGTTAGTCGGCACCAGCCCCCGGATGGTGGATGTTGATGAAATTCGACGCCTTTCGCGACACTTGTTCGCCGATGTCTTGGTCGGAATTCAAGGCAACCGCTTAGTCGTAGTTGTCGGGCGCAACGTCGATGAGGAAGCACCTCTTGCGACCCCACCGAGTTTCCGTGTCATCGCTGAGGCGCTCGAAGGATACTTCGGTCCCGGCCCCTATGTCGTGGGGCCGGTGGTGCCGGCAGTGGTCGATGCCGTGACCAGCGCGAAATCTGCTCTGGCAGCGTTTTCTGTCGCCCACGGTTTACGAGATTTACCCAGACCCCTGGATGCAGATGATGTACTTCCCGAACGAGCACTCGCTGGCGACCCCGTGGCACGGCGAGCCTTGATTCGAGAAATTTATGACGTGTTGAGTGAACACCCGCTGGATTTACTCGACACCATGTGGACGTATTTCGAAACAGGGCACTCCCTCGAAGCTACTGCCCGCCATTTATTTGTCCACCCCAATACAGTGCGCTATCGCCTGAAGAAAGTAGCCGAACTGGTGACCTGGGACCCTGGTGCTCCCAGGGATGCACTCGTGCTGCACCTGGCAATCATTTTGGGAACACTGGGGAAACCGCGCAGCACACCTCCCCCGCCACCGAGGGCCGCACTGTAGATTATCTACAGCCATTGATGCCTTTTATGGGCTATTAGCTACCACGGCGCGAAGGTCGCCAACCGAGAGACTGGACACCATGTTTGTTATTGCTGCACCTGGCCAAGGATCTCAAAAACCAGGATTTCTGGTTCCGTGGCTGGAAAACCCACTCTGGGCTGACCAATTAGAGTCCTGGTCCCACAACATAAACATTGACCTTGTGACCCATGGCACGTCCAGTGACCTCCAAACAATTACGGATACCGCCATCGCGCAACCACTGATTGTGGCAGCAGGAATTATGAGTGGACGCGCACTTCTTGCGACGTTGCCTAAGGACACACCGCTGGCATTCGCGGGACACTCGGTGGGGGAATTTACCGCGGCAGCACTCAGTGGCGTGCTCTCCGACGAGGACGCACTAAGTCTTGTCGCCCTGCGGGGAGCAGCCATGGCCGCTGCCTCGGCCCGGGAATCCACCGGAATGGCCGCCATAATTGGCGGAGATACCGCTGCGGTAGAGGCCGCACTGACGGCGGCTGATCTGTATCCCGCAAATCACAACGGCGGTGGGCAGATTGTGGCCGCAGGAACAACGGCGAACCTCGAAGCGTTTGCTGCCCACCCACCTGAGGGTCTCCGGGTCATTCCTTTGAGCGTGGCCGGTGCCTTCCACACCCCCTTTATGGAAAGTGCCGTGGCAGAGCTGGCTGATGCTGCCGCCTCACGACCACTCCACGACCCCACCCATGTTCTGTATACCAACAGGGATGGCTCGCGCGTGGACTCGGGAGCGCAAGCGATGTCCTACATGATTGACCAAGTGGCCAGGCCTGTGCGCTGGGATCGGTGCATGGAATCCTTCCATCGCGAGGGGATTACCGGCATGATGGAACTCGCCCCCGCGGGCGCCCTTGCCGGCCTTGCTAAGCGAGCACTGCAGGGTGTCCCTGTTGTTGCGATAAAAACCCCTGACGATATTGAGAAAGCACAGGAGCTGGTAAACCCCTCATGAGCCCTTTACAACAGTCAGTGGGAGCAGCCCACACCCGAATCCTTTCCCTCGGCGCCGCCCGTGGTGACACCGTGGTGTCCAATGACGACATTGCTGGCCCGATCGACTCTTCGGATGAATGGATTCGTCAGCGCACTGGAATTATTGAGCGCCGCCGCTCCAGTGAGAACGAAAGCGCCATCGACCTAGCCGTACACGCTTCCCGGGAAGCCATTACCAAGGCGGGCATTGATCCCAGCGACATTGGCGCTGTGATTGTGGCCACCATTAGTAATGCGGTCCAAACTCCGGCCTTAGCCGCGCTACTTGCCGATCGAGTCGGGGCAACGCCTGCTGCGGCCTATGACATTTCTGCCGCCTGCGCCGGGTACACCTATGGCATTGCCCAAGCAGACGCGCTCATTCGTGCCGGAAGCGCAAAGTATGTGTTGGTAGTCGGCGCAGAAAAACTCAGTGATTTCGCCAAACCAACAGATCGCAGTATTTCGTTTCTGTTAGGAGATGGCGCGGGTGCTGCCATCGTGGGCCCGAGCTCCGAAGTGGGCATTGGCCCCACTATCTGGGGTTCCGATGGCTCTAAATGGGATGCGGTAGGAATGGATCGCCCGATACGCGAAGCCTTCGACGACCCCGAGGGTGAGTTCCCCACCTTGCGCCAAGACGGCCAAACAGTCTTCCGCTGGGCCGTGTGGGAAATGGCCAAGGTCGCCAAAGAGGCCCTCGAAGTTTCGGGAGTTACCGTGGATGAACTCACGGCTTTCGTCCCCCACCAGGCCAATATGCGCATCATCGACGAGTTTGCCAAGCAGCTCAAGCTCCCGGAGAGCGTGCTGATCGCTAGGGATATCGAAACGAGCGGAAATACGTCGGCAGCATCAATCCCCCTGGCCATGCACGCTTTATTGGCACAACACCCCGAAGCCTCGGGAGGTTTGGCCCTGCAAATTGGATTTGGTGCTGGATTAGTCTTCGGCGCACAGGTCGTCAGACTCCCTTAGAACCCCTGCTGGCTCTAAGATTGGAGCCGGTCCACGACACACGAAGGAAAGTAGAAAACTCATGGCACACACCACAGAAGAAGTTTTGGCTGGATTAGCTGAGCTCATTACCGACGAAACAGGCATCGCCAGCGACCAGGTCGCCCTCGAGAAGTCCTTTACTGATGACCTCGATATCGACTCCATCTCCATGATGACCATCGTGGTGAACGCTGAAGAGAAGTTCGACGTGAAGATCCCCGACGATGAGGTAAAGAACCTCACCACCGTTGGCGAAGCCGTGGACTTCATCACCAAGGCTCAGGCTTAGTCCCCACGATTCGGGGCACCCACTCATGACTACCATCGTCGTTACCGGTTTAGGTACTACCTCGCCACTGGGTGGCGATGTGGCCTCGACCTGGAAAGCCCTGCTTGCAGGAGAATCTGGCGTCACGACCCTGGAGCATGAGTGGGTAGCACAGCATGAACTACCGGTCACCTTTGCCGCACAGGCCAAGGTGCCCGCCGAAGAGGTCCTCACCCGCCAAGAAACCAAACGCCTCGATCCCTCCGCCCAGTTTGCGCTGATTTCCGCGCGAGAAGCCTGGGCAGATGCCGGTTCACCCGAGGTGGACCCGGAGCGTATTTTGGTCGACTACGCCACCGGCATCGGTGGACTGTGGACGCTCTTGGATGGCTGGGACACTCTGCGAGAAAAGGGTCCGAGGCGGGTATTGCCCATGACGATTCCTATGCTGATGCCCAACGCCGCGGCTGCTGCGGTGAGTATGGGTCTTGGCGCCAAGGGCGGTGCCCGCACCGTGGTCTCCGCCTGTGCCTCAGGCACCGAATCCATCGCCAACGCGTATGAGCACCTGCAGCTGGGATTGGCTGATGTCGTCGTGGCAGGGGGAACCGAAGCCGTGATTCACCCGCTTCCGATTGCTGCTTTTGCGGCAATGCAAGCACTCTCCAAGCGAAACGATGACCCTGCCCGCGCCTCACGGCCCTATGACAAAGACCGTGACGGCTTTGTCTTAGGTGAGGGTGCAGCGACGTTAGTTCTCGAAACCCTCGAGCACGCCACCGCGCGCGGTGCGAAAATCTATGCCGAACTTGCCGGAGGCGGCATTACGAGTGACTCGTATCACATCACTGCCCCAGACCCCGAGGGCTTGGGAGCATCTCGTGCCGTTCATGCAGCTCTGAAGCAAGCCAGCGCCAGCGTGAATGACGTGACACACATTAATGCCCACGCCACGTCCACCCCGGTGGGCGATATTGCCGAATTTGCTGCACTCAAGAGCGTGTTTGGCGATCGTGTGGGTTCGATTCCTGTCTCGGCAACGAAGGCCGCAACCGGTCACCTTTTGGGTGGAACAGGTGCGCTAGAGGCCCTCTTCACGGTTCTTGCGGTTCACGAACGAACCGCTCCACCGACCATCAACCTCGATAACCAGGACGAAGAAATCCCTCTGGATGTGGTGACCTCACCACGGGATCTCGGCCAAGGCCCCCAGCTGGCGATTAGTAACTCGTTTGGTTTTGGTGGACACAACGCCGTGGTCGCCTTTAGAAACGTCTAAACCGAGTATTTCCCCAGCACCAACTGGGAGTTCACCAAGAAACTGACCATTCGGTCAGGATTCACAGGATGTGCCCCCTAGGCTCGCCTGCGTGAGTGTTCGAGATCAGATAATTTCCTCCGCGCTGGAGCT
>JAFMKX010000046.1 GCA_017852615.1 Pontimonas sp.
ACGAGTCAACCGCGACGACGTCAAAGGGTGCTGGAAATTCTGAATAGATCAGCCCCACGGAGGATGCCTGGGGCTGAACTAATCCCGGTGATTCACGTGAGTCAATCTGTGAAAACTCGAGGAAAGCACCCACGTCAATATGTTTAGCACTCAAGCCTGCGCGCACGACATTGTCACTGGGCATCATCACCTCGAGACCGAATCCTTCCACGTAGGCATGCACCTCCCCAGGGTTCACGAAGAGAGCCTGCCCACGATCAAGGCTCACGTGATGCATGACTAAGGCAAAAAGAATGCCAGCGTCACCACTGTGGTGCTGTGAGAGCTTTGCCACCAAGGACGCATCCAGTGCCGACTCTGGTTGAGAAGAGCCAACTACAGCGTCATGTGCCCACTGTTCGATCTCAGAAATCACGGCCGATAGGCCGGGGTCACCCGAGAGCGCCCACCCTACAAAACCCTCAAGTGAATCCCCTAGATGGGAAGTGAGCGTCTCGATTACTTCCCAGGAAACGCCACCGGCTTCTAGGGCCGCAATGCGCTGGCGAATCACCGATGCTGGAACAAAACCCCATAGGGCCTCAAAAGTCTCTGATAACGCAACAATGAGCTCGGGTTTTGCAAAAGTGTCTTTATAGGTCCGCTTGGGGTCATCCAGAGCAATGCCCTCAGCGTTTTCTCGCGCAAAGCCCCACTTTGCATCTTCTGCATTGGGATGGACCTGAATCGATAAAGGCTGGGATGCTGCCAAAAGTTTGACCAATAAGGGAAAAGAGTTACCTGTGGTGCTCAACCACGAAGCCAGCGATTGCTCGGTGCCCTCGACGGTAATCGTGCACTGGCTTGAGGCGTGGTCACCAAACCACAATTCAGCCTCAGGAAGGTTGGAGTCGCTAGCACCTGTGAAGCGCGACAGTGCACCGGGAGTTCCCCAGGCATAATTCTTGGCAATCGATGCCAGCTCATAAAACATAGGACGAGCCTAATCGGCGTTGACCCCCCTGAGCTGGGGAGCGCACTGGCCAAGGCCAGGTCTGCCAGAATGTACACGTGATGGCATCAGCGAAAAAAGCGGATAGAGAAACCCATGCGTGGGTTGTCGTTCCTCTGTTCAATGAGGCAGAAGTCATTGGTTCCGTCATCGAAGATTTGACCCAGCACTTTAAACACGTGGTGTGTGTCGACGATGGAAGCAGCGATAACAGCGCTGCTATTGCACAACAAGCTGGGGCTCGGGTTTTGCGTCATCCCCTCAACCTCGGTCAGGGCGCTGCGCTCCAAACCGGTTTTGATTACGTCAGTGCTCACAAAGGTGCCACCCATGTTGTTACTTTCGACGCTGATGGGCAGCACCTTGTCAGCGACGCGCTTGAAATGCTGGAGTTAGCCAGGCGCAAGAGAATCTCTGTGATGTTTGGTTCCCGATTTCTTGACAAACGGAGCAAGCCAGGGTTGAAGAAACGAATGGTTCTCAAAGTTGCGGTCTTAATGACAAGAGCCATCACTGGATTGCGCCTTACTGATGCTCATAATGGCCTCAGGGTATTGAGCATGGAGGCAATCGGGAAAGTGCGACTAGAGCAAAATGGAATGTCGCATGCGAGTGAAATTGTTCACCAGTTGGCCAAATCAAAATTATCGTGGCGTGAATATCCAGTAGAGGTTCTCTACACGGAATACTCCAGGCGAAAAGGTCAATCCTTACTTAATTCCATCAACATCGTTATCGATCTTCTGGTCCGATAGGAGACGCCGTGCTGAGTCAATGGGTATTACTGGCAGCCTTGGTGCTTGCTGGGGTTTATTTGCTCAAAGCCAAACGAAGTGCTTCGCAGCAGGCCTTGCGTCGTCTGTTTATTTTGGGGGCAATATTCGCAGGCGCTGGGGCAGTACTGAATCCTGACCTCACCAACGTGGTAGCGAGCTGGTTGGGTATTGGTCGAGGAGCTGACTTACTGCTCTATAGCTTCGTCATTTTTGCTTTGTTCTATGTCGTTCATCAATACCGTCGCCAACTATGGCAAGAAAAAGTCACCACAGATCTTGCCAGGGCGCTGACGTTGACTCGAGCAGCTCTTGAGGACTCTCAGCGCAAGGACTAGCTCAGTCGGACTAACTCCCCGAGCGTGATGGCTTGGCCAGAACTCAGGCTTGGGTTCAGTGAAAGCAGGGTCGAAAGCGTCACAGAGCGACGCTCAGCGATGCGTTCTGGAGTATCTCCACTTTGAGCCCGGTGGAATGTCTTGGTTGTGGTGGCGGTGCCGACCTTAAGCCGTTGCCCTTCATAAATTCGATTCACATTCGAAATGGAATTCGAGGCGGCCAGAGCGCTCACCGTGGTCTTGTTACGAAAAGCAACCCGAAGCAAGGTGTCGCCACGAGCGACGGTGTAGAGAACATCTGATGTGGAAGTTTCGGAGACAATGGGCTCGAGAGCGGGAAGCGGATCATCCGAGGCTTCAGAACCACTCTCAGAAACGGCATCTCCCTCGCCGGCTCCCCCAGCAGCAGCCTCATCTGACCCTTCGGCGGGCGTATCTGAGCCCTCAGCCGGCGCCTCACTGCCCTCACTCCGTGCGGCACCTGCAGAAATAACAATGGAAGGATCAAGAATCACTGGGGACGTGACCGAGTTGACGACGCCCCGCTTGGTGATGGTCAAAACCTGACCCACCCGAATCAGGGCACCGCCACGAGAGAGAGAATTCTCCGTCACCACCGCACTCACGGCAACACCGCTCGCCTTTGAAATTCCCCAGACCGTATCACCCGATTTGACCGTGTGTTTGACCACCACGTCTTGGGCCACCTGGGTCTTTTGGACTTCGAGCTCAGACCAGTTGGTTCCATCACTGGATTCATAAGCCGTGCCGTTACTCAACAGCACGGCGTAATTGCCAGCGGAGCTTTGACCGAATTCAGACACTGGGTTTGCTGTGGAAGCACCGGGAACATTTCCCAACCTTTGCCACGAGGTCAACCCGCTGGAGGTGGCGATGGTGCCATCACCATCAACAACCATGGTCACACCATCTTTGGTCGTAGCGCTGGTGCGGAAATCCTTGGTGGGATTGAACCAGTAGTTATAAACGCGCCAAAAGTTTCTGTTCCCATAAGCACTGCAGGAATCTCCCGTGGAGGCAAGATTCGTAATTGCGGCCTCGTTGGGCGTATAGGGCGTGTAGTAATGCAAACCTGCGGTGGCTTGGTTCTTGAACACGACAGGTGTGGTCCCACAAGAGGATTTCGGGTGATACCTCACCGAGGACGTCACCCCTACCGGGAACCAGGTAAAGAATCTGCTGGTCCCAGGAGGGTTTGAGTAGCGTTTGAATTGCTTAGCAGCGTTATAGACCTGGTTGTAAAAACCAAAATACTTCTCATCACAGGGTGCAGTGTCCGGGCAGGCATATCCAGTGGCCCGCTCAAAACGTGTATCGGAGGGGGCGCTGAGCGTAATCAAGGATTGTTCCTTTTGAATCAACACCAGTAAGGCTTCAACGGACACACCACACGCGGTAGAAACCTTATTCACAATGGTGGCGGCGGATTCGTTCTCACCACCCTCGTAGGCCTGGCATAAGACTGTTTTTTCGCGATCAAAAGTTGTCTCCGTGAAGTCTTTGAGACAGACATACCCTTCGCGACAATCGGGATTTCTTTGGTTCAAAAAGGCTTGAATAGCCTCCACACTCATCGATCCGGATCGAAAGAATTCGGCATCGGAAATGATGTTTCCGGGATCAAATGCTGAACCCAGAGGCAACATAAATCGTGTCCAGGTCTTGCCGTCACTACTTCTGGCGGCCTCGAAATAAGAGGTGGCCAGAAAAGAATCACCCGTCCACACCACCGAGGTAATACCGCTCTTCGTGAGACCAAAACCACTTGAGGTCCAGCTAGTTCCTGAGTCTTCAGACCAATACAGTGCCCCGCTGGAATCTGCCCCCACCCATAGCGAGGAGTTTTTTGCGCCCTGGACAATCACGGGAGACGCTTCTTCCGCATAGGCAACTTGCGCCGAGAGGCCCTGTGGCAACACAAAAGAGGCCGCAGAAAGCGCCATCACGACCAGGCCCGAGAGGGCAAGCTTCAACCAGGACTTCACATTCCTCAGGGTAGGCAATTGCGGTGCCACTGGCCTGTATTGAGCTGGAGTGTGTTGGTTTCTCAGTCCGGTTCGTTAACCAACGAAATATCTCGAATCACGTCCAGTATTCCTCGGGCATAGCGGGAATAATGACCCCGCAAAAAACGCCCCATGACGGGCAGGACCCGCTTCGAGCGAGAGATCGGCAACCTCGCTCGCCAGGCGTCGTGTTCGAGTTTGCCGCGCAGGGTGCTCGCAAATTCCGCGCTCAACCATGACGGTGCGGAATCAAGGAGTGCCGCAATTCCCTGATTACGCAGTGCTTTCTTCTCATGGAAGGAGCCCCATGGTTCCCGCAGACGCCTCCTAGCCTCAGCTGAGTCGGTCTTGACGGCACCAATTTGATTAAATTGATGTTGTCGATATCGCGTCAATCTCAAGGGCTCGAAGATAACTCCGTGCTGGAGTGCCGATACCAGCGCCAGCCATTCATCATGAACCCACCCGTGAGGTATGGGTAATGCGCTGTCGAGCAACGACTTTCGCAGCATCAGCGTCGCACCCGTCACCAGGTTTCTCCTCATCAACGCATCCAGTGCGGCGCCCGACGAGATCGCACGGGATTCCCCCGAAGTCAAGCGCAGGGTGTTCATCAGCGAACCAGAGGCACTACCCGTGTCAGAAATGATGGTGGCATCAGAAAAAACCAGTGACGCATCAGCGTTGGTCTCCAGCGCAGCGACAAGGATTTCTAATTTCGAGCTCTCCCACACATCGTCTTGATCAGACAGCGCAATCAAGTCATAGTTCGCTTGTGTGAGAGCCGCAGCAAAATTGGCAGCAGGGCCCAGTGGCTCCTGGCGCTGCACTATCGTCCATCTGATGGAGGGATTTGATGCCGCTGATACCCGATGAACAATGTCCATCGTGTGATCGCTCGAGCCATCATCTGAGACCACAATCTCTCGAGGAAGAATGCTTTGGTTCAGAATGCTCTGAAGTTGTTCTTCGAGAAATTTCTCGCCGTTATAGGTGCACAACACAACCGAGATTTCCGGAGGTGCTTCTTCCTGCAACATGGTGGGTTAGCGACGAGGTCGAAGTTTGCGCAACACGGCCCTGGTGAGGGATCGGAACTCGCCGCGGAACAAACGTTGGAATCCACGTCCTAGATCATGAACACTAAAGCGTGGTGGTCGTGGTCTGGCGGGTGAGAATCTGACCGGTCGACTTCGCCGTTGCGTGAGTCCAGAGGGATCTAATTGCTCAATATGGCTAACAAGAGGCATCAACACTGTCGACCACCGGTACTCTTCTCGGGCCGATTCCAGAGCGGTCAGGTACCGAGCCCGCGCCGAGGAGTCAAAGAGCGCGGTATCGAGAGCCTGGACAAGAGCGTCCACATCCCCAGCAGGAACGGCAATACCAAGGCCTTTCGAGGCGACCACGTCAGCAAAATGATCACCTTCGGTCAACACCATGGGCAACTTCGCCCACAAGTAATCCAGTATTCGCGTCCTAAACGAGAACGTTGTTTCAATATGAGACCGGTGCGTGCTCACACCAAGGTCTGCTTCTAGTAAATAGTTTGCTCTCTGGTCGTAGTCCACCCAGGAGTCATTGAAGAAAACATGCGTGTCGGCCACCCCTAGTTCGCGAGCAAGCTCACGGGCCTTCGCGATGATGGGCATCTCTGGCACACCGGGGTGGGGATGGGCGGTGCCCATGAAAAACAACCGGACAGTGGGACGCGTTATTGCCAGTTTCGCTACAGCGTGAATCAGGGTCAGGGGATCAAACCAGTCATAAATCCCACCACTCCAGACCATCAGAGCATCATCTGGCCCAATTCCCTCCACCACGCCTCGCAGAGCGGGAGTGCCGTGCACCGGATCGTCATCCGGCATACCAAAGGGAACAACACCGATGAGGCGATCGAGGTGGGGATCATCTGCATAGACAGAAGGGTTGACGCGACCGAGCGTCGTGAGTTGACCGAGATAGAAATGCCGTTGACGCTGCGAGGCACAGAGAAAATAGTCGGCCAGTGAAAGCTGCGCTTCGATTGCCGCACTCGCGTCGCCGACCTGGCGCTCCCACTGGTCGGCGGGAAGATGGCGAGCCTGCTCCAGCTGTTCTAGATGCATCGGGTCATAGATATCGGCAATGAGATGCTTCGTGCTGGTGCGAAGGCTGGGGAAAACTTCCAGCGCGTGGCCTTGGAACACGATGACATCCGCCCATTTTTCCCAGGCGGCAAACGCTTTGTCCTCTCCTGGGGCCACGTGAACCAGTCGGAAACGCGAGGTGAGCGCTTCGTCCGCTTCACTCATGCTCACCAGGGTCACATCGTTTTTCTCGCTCAACGCTGAGGCGATATGCCATGCCCTAATTCCTGGGCCCGAGAGCTTGGCTCCAATAGGGTCCCCGGTAATGATGAGAATCGATAATGCCGCTGGATCCTCGTTCACGCCAAAGGCCTCGACAATCGCGTCATACCCTCGAAGATATCTGGCATTAGTGGACATTGCGGCATTTGTCTCTCCAAAAAGTTTCCACAGTGCCACATCAGATTTCTGCCGAGAAGCCTGAATGGCGGTCCGCTTTCCTTGTAGCGAGGGAAGAGCATCAACAAACTGATCCATGGCATACAGCGGCACCGCTGCGCCCGAAGGTAGGGTCACGCTCTGCGCGTTATCTCCACCGAGTGCTAAATCAAAGCCCGTCGTGGTGATGTTGGAATCCACCACAGAGCGCTTAACCGAAGCCAACAGCGCGCCGGGAAGTATTCGGGCCAGATTGGCATCATCCAGATTCTTATACAGACAATAAAGTGCATTTCTTTCCAGTAAAAACTGTTCGCGATGGGGTGCGATGCTGCTCATCGACTGGTGATAACGATGGAAAGCAAGGGATTGAGGCTCATAGAGATAGTCCCAGCCGGCAAGGTTGATGCGCCACCCCAAATCCACGTCCTCAAAGAACATGAAGAAGGATTCGTCGAAGCCATCTAGTTGGTCAAAAACACTGCGTCGGACAAACATGGCAGCCCCTGTTCCAAAAAGGACGCTCTGCCTGGTTTGTTTCTTTTTCGAAGCCTTATCGCCCGTGAACGGGCGATAACCCATGCCGTACCACGTGAGACCGGAGCCTCGATAGTCAATAGTCTTTCCCTCCCAATCGAGCACCTGGCTCGCCACTGCGCCGGCCCTGGGGTAGGAGTCAAACGTCTCGAGTGCAGCACTCACCCACAGCTCATCCGGCCTTGCGTCGTTATTGAGAAAAGCCACAATCTCGCCTGAGGACTTACTAACCCCAAGATTGCAACCCCCAGCAAAGCCCAGATTTGATCGAGATTCCACTACCGTGATGCGGTCTGCAAGCGCTTGTAATCGAGTAATGCTGTCATCGCCGGAAGCGTTGTCGACGACCACAATTTCTAAATCATGGGGATATTCCGGGAGGTTGGAGAGGTATTCGATAGCGGTGAGTGTGTCGTCAATACCTTTGTAGTTAACCAAAACAACGCTCACGCGGGGCGTGTGACTCATCGATACTCCCCCACTGCTACAACAATCAAGGCAACCTGCCATAATTACCCTACGGTCTCAACGGGACTTGAGGGATGAAGGGCCTACCTAATGTTTGCTCCGCGAGGTTGGCT
>JAFMKX010000006.1:0-16720 GCA_017852615.1 Pontimonas sp.
CCAAGACCGTATCTCTGGGCCTGATCGCGGGTTTCTGGCAACGGCGCTACTGCTAGTTGTCCCACCAGGGTGGCCAGCGCCACGGGGGTTTCCTCGGTCACCTTGGTCACCCATTGCGCAGAACCGTAGTGCTCAAACGCGGAGATCATGGCGTCTCGGACTAACGCAAGTGCTCCATGGGAGAACTGAGTAGCCAACACCGCTTGGGCTCGATCCTCGGGAACTTTATCCGGATGTTGCAAGAGCACCATCAGCGCATCGCGCTCAAGGGTTGTCACGGGATCTTTCGCTAAGGCCGCCATGTCGTAGGGCTTATCGGAGTCAGGAACCTCCGATGAGCCTCCCCGAGGGGTAGCGCCCCGAGAGGCACCCTGCTTAATTTCCCGCGCCACGTCATCCGGGTTCATTCCTAACCAACCAGCGAGCTCCCGGGCGTATCCATCCCTAATCACCCGGTCTCTAATCGCCGCGACAATGGGCACGGCAGCACGCAGAGCCTGTCCACGCCCTTCCACCGTGTTGAGGTCAAGTTGTTTCATGACTTGCTTGATCATGAATTCATACATGGGTCGACGTGAGGAAATGACCTCGCGCAGCGCTTGATCGCCTTGGGTAATCCGAACATCACAGGGGTCCAGTCCTTCAGGAGGGACCGCCACGAAGGTCTGGGCAGCAAAACGTGATTCCTCGGCATAGGCGCGCGAAGCGGCTTTTTGGCCGGCTTCATCAGGATCAAAGGTGAAAATAACCTCCCCCTGGGAGGACTGTCCTGGGTTGTCAGAATCCCCCAACACACGACGCACCACCGTCACGTGATCGCCACCAAAAGCAGTTCCACAGGTGGCTACCGCCGTGGTGATTCCTGCCAGATGGCAGGCCATCACATCGGTGTATCCCTCCACAATGACCACTTGACGCGCCTTAGCGATATCGCGCTTGGCTAAATCCAGCCCGTAGAGCACCCGGGACTTGTGATACACCGGTGTTTCGGGGGTGTTGAGGTATTTAGGCCCCTGGTCATCATCGCCTAGTTTCCGGGCGCCAAAACCGATGGTTTGTCCGGTGACATCGCGGATGGGCCACATGAGCCGTCCGCGAAAACGGTCATAAACTCCACGATCACCCTGCGAGAGCAAACCCGCTTCCAGCAGCTCGGCAACACTAAAACCCTGTTGGGTCAAATACTTGGAGGTGGCGTCAAAAGAACGGGGCGAATAGCCCACCCCGAACCGCTCGGCAGCGAGAGCATCAAATCCTCGCTCGCCCAGAAAAACTCGCCCTGGTTCTGCCTCCGCAGACAGCAGTTGTTCCTTGAAAAATGCTTCTGCGGCGGCGTTGGCGGCTAATAATCGTGCCCGATTGCCCGCATCGGGCGCCGAGCCACCTTCCTCGTAGTGCAGGGCATAGCCCACCTTGCCCGCTAAACGCTCCACTGCTTCTTGGAAACTCAGGTGGTCCATTTTCTGCACGAAACTATAGACATCGCCGCCTTCGCCACAGCCAAAACAGTGATAGAAACCGGCCTGCGGGCGAACATGAAAACTAGGGCTTCTCTCGTCGTGGAATGGGCACAGGCCTTTCATAGACCCGACCCCAGCAGATTTCAGGGTCACATATTCGCCCACGACATCGGCGATGTTGACGCGCTGACGCACCTCATCAATGTCACTGCGCTTAATTAACCCCGCCACAGCCACAGTCTAGTTATCCAGCCCTTGCCCCGGTGGGGAAAGCGCGATTCTGTGGAGAGCTATCCCTGTCGCATCCGCTCAAAGAAAGCCATAGCTGACTGATCCGTGAGCGAGGCCACCTGGTCCACAATGACCCTTTTTTTGGCTTCGGGGGTGCTGGCGTTGTCGTAATCCCTGGAAAACACCGGATCTAAGCCGCTGGGGTCGCGGTGAAGAGACTCTGCGATGGCGACAATAACCTCGCGTTGGTGCGCATAAATAGGTTGACGCGCACTATGGGACATCACGTGAACGGCTACTAAGCCTTTGAGTAGCGCTATTTCCTCTCGGGTCGTCTCAGGGACATCGAGTGTGATGCCCTCGGCGCCCTCGATCAGGGATGCCCCCTCGGCAAACCGCCCAATCAACGTGCTGGTCAGGTTCTTCAAGCCCGCTAGCTGAACCCTGGAATCATCAAATTCGGTCACCCACCCGGGAATACCCACCAAACGATCCCACGCATTGCGCAGGCGCGACGAGGATAGAGTCCCCACCCAATCCGACATGCCCTGAGCCATCTCGTCCCATCTCGCCTGCCGGGATATTTCTCGGGGGTCTACATAGCTATTGACAATGGCGTCTTCGAAATCGTGAACCGAATAGGCCACGTCATCGGAGAAATCCATTACCTGCGCCTCAATGGCCAATACTCGCTCAGGAAGCCCCGCCCTAGACCACTCAAACACCTCTGAGTCGAGATCATAGAAACCAAATTTCGCCCGGCCGCTGGGATCCATATCGGGCTGGGTCGACCCCCAGGGATATTTCGTGCTCGCCAACAGACTTGCCCGAGTCAGGTTTAGACCTCGAGGAACACCCACGTCATCGATGGATTTAGGCTCCAGGCTCACCAAGAGTCGAAAGGTTTGAGCATTTCCTTCAAATCCCCCGATATCGCTCGCCCACGCAGCGAGCGCACCTTCGCCGTTGTGGCCAAAAGGTGGATGACCAATATCGTGGGCAAGGCACGCGGTCTCGACGACGTCGGCATCAAGGCCTAACCGATTGGCAAGCTCACGACCAATTTGAGCGACCTCTAGGGAATGGGTGAGGCGATTTCTCGCAAAATCTAAGCCGGCCGCCGGCGAGAGCACTTGGGTTTTCGCGGCGAGACGCCGCAACGCAGAGGAATGCAGCAATCTGCCACGATCTCGGGCAAAATCACTGCGAGAGGACGAATGAACCTCGGGAACAAAACGTTCCCGATCATGCTCGGTGTAGACCTTAGCCACCACTGGAATCCACCTCCGCGAGGTGGAGTACCGACCGCTGGGTTTCGCTAAGCTCGCGGCTTTCTAACCAGTGTTCGGGCAACGCAGTCTTCTTGGGAGTTCCTTGACGACCCCTGGGGCCCTCAACACCTTCACCGGGGTATTCCACATCCTCCTCGAGCTGAGCAAGATAATCATCAATCTGTTGCAAAGATTCCACGGTGGCGAGCTGAGCTCGCAGTGCACCGCCGACGGGGTATCCCTTGAAATACCAGGCCACGTGTTTACGAATATCCCGGCAGGCGTGGTTTTCATCGCCATCGAAGAAATCGACCAAAAGTTCAGCATGGCGACGAAACGCCTGCGCCACCTGAGTAAGCCCCGGCTGTTGGCGAACGCTTTCCCCCCGGAAGGCGGCTTGGAGATCAGCGAAGAGCCAGGGTCGGCCCAAACAGCCGCGCCCCACCACCACGCCGTCACAGTCGCTTTGGGCCATCATCGCCAGTGCATCCTCAGCACTCCAAATATCTCCATTGCCCAGAACGGGAACCGAAGAAATAGTCGATTTGAGCTCCCCAATGGCGTCCCAATCCGCATGCCCGGAATAAAACTCCGACGCGGTCCTGGCATGGAGAGCGATGGAGGCAACCCCGGCACCCTCGGCCGCTTTTCCCGCCTCTACAAAGGTCAGGTGATCTTGGTCAATTCCTTTGCGCATTTTGATGGTCAAAGGCAAAGCACCAGAGGCTTTCACCGCGGATTCGACGATGTCGCGAAAAAGGTCCCTCTTCCAGGGGAGGGCCGCGCCGCCGCCTTTTCTGGTGACTTTAGGAACGGGGCATCCAAAATTGAGGTCAATATGGTCACATAAATCTTCATCGACCAGGAATTTGATGGCTTCTGACACCGTGGTGGGGTCCACGCCATAGAGCTGAATACTGCGCGGAACCTCTGATTCATGGTGCTTAATCAGGCGCATACTGGTCGGAGTTCGCTCCACCAGGGCTCGGGAGGTAATCATTTCGCTGACATAAAGCCCCGCGCCAAATTCTCGACACAAGCGCCGAAAAGCGGTGTTCGTGATTCCCGCCATAGGCGCGAGGACAACGGGGATGTCCAGCTCAAGCGGGCCGATGGACAGCGGCTTCGCGGTGGTGGCAGCCCCCGCCACGATTACGCTCCCAGCAGTGCTTGAGCCAGGTAGCCCTGGAGTTGATCCAACGACACTCTTTCCTGCGCCATGGTGTCGCGCTCGCGAATCGTCACGGCGTTATCGTCTAACGAATCAAAGTCCACGGTCAACGCGAAGGGTGTGCCGATTTCATCGTTGCGACGATAGCGGCGCCCAATCGCACCGGCATCATCGAACTCGACGTTCCAGTGCGCACGCAGGTCATCGGCGATGCGCTGCGCTAAGGGAGACAGATCCTCATGGCGAGACAGCGGCAACACAGCAACCTTGATCGGAGCAAGCCTTCTATCCAGACGCAACACCGTGCGGGTGTCCACCCCGCCCTTAGCGTTCGGGGCTTCATCCTCAGCATAGGCATCCACCAAAAAGGCCATCAGGGAACGCGTCAAACCAGCCGCTGGTTCGATCACATAGGGCGTCCACCGCTCATCAGCAGCTTGATCAAAATACGCCAGCTCAGTTCCTGAGTGCTCCGAATGGGTCTTGAGGTCGAAGTCCGTGCGGTTGGCGACACCCTCAAGCTCGCCAAATTCACCCGAGGAGAATCCGAATCGATACTCAATATCCACTGTTCGCTTGGAATAGTGCGAGAGCTTGTCTTTCGGGTGCTCATAGAGGCGAAGGTTGTCTGGGTTGATACCTAAATCTGTGTACCACGCCAGGCGGCGATCAATCCAATACTGGTGCCAGGTCTCGTCTTCCCCAGGCTTGACAAAGAATTCCATTTCCATTTGTTCGAATTCCCGGGTGCGGAAAATAAAGTTTCCCGGCGTAATTTCGTTGCGGAAGCTTTTTCCGATCTGAGCAATACCAAAAGGCGGCTTCATCCGCGCGGTGGACACCACATTATTGAAGTTCACAAAAATTCCCTGCGCCGTTTCGGGGCGCAAATAATGCATGCCAGCTTCGTCATCGACTGGACCCAGGTACGTTTTGAGCAACCCACTAAAAGGCTTAGGCTCGGTAAATTTTCCTTTATTCCCACAGTGCGGGCAGGCAATATCGGCAAGACCGTTCTCGGGGGCTCGACCCTTTTTCTCTTCGTACTCTTCGAGCAGGTGATCGCCACGGTAGCGCTTGTGGCACCCCAGGCACTCCACGAGTGGGTCACTAAAGACTTCCACGTGACCGGAGGCTTCCCACACAGCCTTGGGCAAAATCACGGCTGAATCAAGACCGACGACATCACTGCGCGACGTGACGGTGTGGCGCCACCATTGCCGTTTGATGTTTTCTTTGAGCTCTACACCTAAGGGCCCGTAGTCCCAGGCGGAGCGGGAGCCACCATAGATTTCCCCAGACTGAAAGACGAAACCGCGTCTCTTGGCAAGCGCAATAACGCTATCGAGCTTGTTCTTGGCTGCCACCTAGTACTCCCTTGTTCGAGCGCCCTCAGGGCGCCACAAGCCTCTATCTTAGCGAGAGCCTTTTGCCGGTTGCCTCGGAGTGTCAATCGCTTTACCAAAGCGCCGGGAGCGTCGCTGATATTCCTCCAGGGCTTCCCAGAGCTGGACCCTGGTCATATCTGGCCACAGGGTGTCCAGAAACACCATCTCGGCATATGCACTCTGCCACGGCAGGAAATTACTGGTCCGCCGCTCCCCCGATGTCCGAATAAACAGGTCCACATCGGGGGCATCGGGGATATAGAGATGGCGTTGCACAGTTTTTTCACTAATCCGCGAGGGGACAAGGCGCTGCTCGGCCACCTCTTGGCCAATTTCTCGCATCGCATCAACAAGCTCTGCCCGACCGCCATAATTCACACACATACTCAGCGTCAGGGCCGAGTTGCCCGCGGTCATGTCTTCGGCAAACTCCAGATCTTTGATCACACTGGACCACAACTTGGGCTTGCGACCCGACCAGCGAATGCGAACACCCCAGTGGTCTAATTGATCCCGCCTGCGGCGCAACACATCGCGATTGAACCCCATCAAGAATCTGACTTCTTCGGGGGATCGATTCCAATTTTCGGTGGAAAACGCATAGACCGACAAGTGGCTCACCCCCGCTTGGAGAGCTCCGGCCACGATATCCAGCAGGGCGGCTTCGCCCGCTTTGTGTCCCTCCACCCGCGCTAGACCGCGAGCGTTAGCCCAGCGCCCATTTCCATCCATCACGATGGCCACATGCCGGGGAATTTGATTCTTATCCAGCTCTGGGGGGCTTTGATGAGTCCAGTCCAGAGGAAGAAATTCGCCAGCCATTACGACACCGCCTCGCTTACCCCTCGCTCCAAGTGGGCCAAGGACCGCACATGACGCTCGAGGTGGAACTGGGTATAGGCGGCAATGAGCCCCGAAACTTGCGAGGATACGGCTGGCTCGGCTTTGTCGACCGCGGCCCAATCACCCTCCACCAGGGCTATGAGCAACTCCTTGCCGCCATCGCTGAGTTTCGGTGAACCCGCAGGAGCAAGGCCATCAGAGACAACACCCCCCATCGACACCACGAAGGCGCGATGGTCTCCCTCGTCCCCGGTGACCGCGCATCGGGTGATACTCGGTGACCAACCGGCCAGCGCCAAGGCGCGGAGTAAATAACTATCCACTATGGCGCCCGATGGGTGCTCACCCTGGGCGAGAGACCGCAGGCCGCCATTGAGCAACATGTAGTGAGTGGGCAAAAAATCATGGTCGGTTAGTTTGTCGGCCGTTTCCACCATCACCATAGCCGCGGTGTATTTGGCGTAATCGTGGCTCATCGCTTGGGAATAGTTGTCGATGGCATCCGCCTGCTGGATGATATCCAGGCTTTTACCCTCATAGAGCTGAACGTCCACGACGGTGAAGGGCTCTAGTCTGGCCCCGAAACGCGAGGTGGTTTTGCGCACCCCTTTAGCCACGGCTCGCACCTTGCCGTGCTTTTTACACAACAGGGTGACGATTTTGTCGGCCTCACCTAAGAGATGTGTGCGCAAGACAATAGCGTCATCTCGATAGGTGGGCATGTCTCTAGTATCCCGCGCCTGGGAGCCGAAGCGGGGACTGGGCGCGCGAAAACTTTGTTGCTACCGTGCCGCTACCAATTGCGGCACCAGGTTTTCTAAACGCAGGGCGCGGTTAACAGCCGAGACAATGGCTTTGAGCGAGGCGGTGGAAATATCACCATCTATTCCCACACCCCACAGAGTCTTGCCATTGACCTCAAGCTCCACATAAGCGGCAGCTTGAGCGTCTCCACTGGCGCTGAGGGTGTGCTCAACATAATCGAACAACCGGACCTCAACACCACGCTTCGAGAGAATGCTCAAAAATGCCGCAATCGGACCGTTGCCTTCCGCTGCCGCATCCAGGACCTCATCGCCCGCACGAAGTTTGACTTCGAGGGAGACTGAGCCATCCATATCGCTAGCGGAACGCGTCTGGTGGATTTCGTAGTGACCCCACTTGGCTTCAAGCTCCTGGGCGGGCAGGTACTCATCCTGGAAAATGTGCCAGATCTGGTCGCTCGTGACCTCGCCACCTTCTGCATCAGTCTTCGCCTGCACGACCCCAGAAAACTCAATCTGCAGTTTGCGAGGCAAATCGAGAGCGTGATCGGTCTTGAGCAGGTAGGCAACCCCACCCTTACCCGATTGAGAATTAACGCGAATGACTGCCTCATAGGTGCGCCCGACATCTTTGGGGTCGATCGGCAAATACGGGACAGCCCATTCAATGTCATCTACGCTCACGCCCGCTGCCTGCGCGGTGGCTTCCATCGCTTCAAAGCCCTTCTTAATGGCGTCTTGGTGTGACCCACTAAAAGCCGTGTATACCAGGTCGCCAGCCCAGGGACTGCGCTCTGGGACCGCCAGTTGGTTGCAGTATTCAGCGGTTCGCTTGATCTCATCTAGATCACTGAAATCAATTTGTGGGTCGATGCCCTGGGTAAAGAGGTTCAGCCCCAGTGCGACAAGGTCGACGTTTCCGGTGCGCTCACCATTACCAAAGAGACAGCCTTCAATACGATCAGCGCCCGCCAGGTAACCCAGCTCCGCAGCAGCCACCGCGGTACCACGGTCGTTATGCGGGTGCAGGCTCAGGAGCACATTGTCCCGGTGGTGGAGGTGTCTCGACATCCACTCAATGGAGTCGGCATAGACATTGGGGGTCGCCATTTCCACCGTCGCAGGAAGATTGATGACAACCTTGCGCTCGGGGGTGGGCTCGAGCACTTCCAAGACTTGATTGCACACATCCACAGCAAATTCGAGCTCTGTGCCGGTGTAGCTCTCGGGTGAATACTCGTAATAAATATCGGTGCCGGGCACCATGGATTCCATCGACCGACACAAGCGCGCACCGTCGAGGGCAATATCAATAATGCCCTGTTTGTCGGTGCGGAACACCACTTCGCGTTGCAACGTGCTCGTAGAGTTATACAGGTGCACAATCGCCTGTTTTGCGCCGATCAGCGACTCATAGGTGCGCTTGATTAGGTGTTCCCGCGCTTGGGTCAACACCTGGATGGTGACGTCCTCAGGAATCAGGTTCTCTTCGATCAGCGAGCGAACGAAGTCAAAATCAGTTTGAGATGCCGAGGGGAAACCAACTTCGATTTCCTTGTATCCCATCCGCACCAAAAGATCGAACATGATGCGCTTGCGCTCCGGGCTCATCGGATCGATTAATGCTTGGTTACCATCGCGCAAATCCACTGCGCACCAGCGCGGTGCTTGCGTAATGGTTTTACTCGGCCAGGTGCGATCGGGAAGATCGACGCCCAAGCTCTCGCGATACGGCCGATATTTGTGTATCGGCATGGATGATGGTGCCTGTGTGTTCTTCATGAGCTTTGTCCCCTACGTCTAATACTGCGTGGTGGCCACAAGTGCGTTAGCCGCGTCGGGGGGATGGCCTAGTAAGAGGCCCCGGCGCGGCGGGGAAGGAGGAGGAGAAGGCTTGTGCTCACCTACTAAGGCTAACACGGAGGACAAAATCGGCGCTAGAGCCCTTTAGAGCCCCAATTTGTCCAACTTTTTAGGGTCGCGTTGCCATTCCTTGGACACCTTCACTTGCAGAGCGAGATACACCCGTCGATCTAGGAGTTTTTCAATCCCCACCCTGGCCTCTTGCCCAATTCCTTTGAGTTTCTGGCCACCTTTGCCAATGATGATGCCTTTTTGGCTATCGCGCTCAACCCACACGTTGGCAAAAATCTGGAGCAGGCCATCCTCACGATCTCCCATTTCATCAATCGTGACGGCGATGGAGTGCGGCAGTTCATCACTCACTCCCTCGAGAGTGGCTTCCCGGATGAGTTCGCCAATGCGCACCTCGAGGGTTTGTTCGGTGGAATCTTCGCTGGGATAAAGAGGTTCTGATTCAGGCATCAGCGAGATAATTTCTCGCACCACGATATCGAGCTGCTCTCCGGTGATTCCCGACACCGGAATGATGGCCTCCCACTCCCCCAATTCCGAGACCTCCAGCAACCGTTCGGCAATGTGGGTGCTGGTAGCCACATCGGTTTTGGTGACTAGCGCAATTTTTCGCGCCCGGCCAAAAGATTCCAGGCTCTTGGCGATATATCGATCGCCAGGGCCGACTTTGTCTGTGGCGGGAATGCACAGGGCAATGACGTCAACATCGGCCAGGGTGGATTGCACCAGATCATTGAGGCGTTGACCTAGGAGTGTTCTCGGGCGATGAATTCCGGGGGTGTCGACAATGACTAATTGGCCATCCTCACGATGCAGGATTCCGCGAATCGCATGCCGGGTTGTTTGGGGTTTCGAGGACGTGATGGCCACTTTTTCCCCTACTAACGCGTTCATCAGGGTGGACTTGCCCACATTGGGTCGACCCACAAAACTGACGAACCCGGCGCGATAGGTCATGGCAGTGTTACCTCTCCGGTTCGGGCCTGATCAATCTCTTCTCGAATCGCTTTGCGCTCTAACCACGATGGTGTGGGTGAGACGACAATCCATGCCACTCGTTGATTACGGCCAGCCGGTTTTTCGGCCACTAATACGAGGTCGGGTGTTTCGGCGCGAGAACCCGCTTCCAAAATGCGCCCCACTTGCTTGGTAAGAAGACCTCCTACCGTGTCGACATCATCCTCATCGATGTCGACGTCGTAGAGGTCGGCCAAATCGTCCACCGAATATTTTGCTGATACTCGATAGGTGTCAGGGCCCAGAGGATAAATCTCTTCCACATCGCGGTCATATTCATCAGATATTTCCCCCAACAGCTCTTCAATGAGGTCTTCTAGGGTGACCAAGCCAGCAATACCGCCGTATTCGTCCACGACCATAGCCAGGTGGTTTTGTTCACTTTGCAAAAAACGCAGGGTGTCATCTGCTTTCTTACTCTCCGGGATAAAGAGCGCTGGCTTCGCCAACTGGGAAATGGCCATTTTTTTGGCCGCTGCTGGCTTTTCGTGTTCCACCCGTGCGACATCGCGCAGATAGCAAATACCCAGCACTTCGTCGCTGTCTTTGCCAATCACGGGAATACGCGACACCCCTTTATCCAGGAAGACGGCCATCACCTGATGCAGCGAGTCCTCCGCGTCGACGGTAATCATGTCGGTGCGAGCCACCATCACTTCGCGAACAATCGTGTCGCCAAATTCAAAAACAGAGTGGAGAAGCTCGCGGTCTTCCTCTTCCAGAATGTCCTGGTCTGCGGCTTCATCCACCCAGTTACGCAGTTGGTCTTCACTGGCCACACGCTTGACGCCCCCGGCTCCGGGCGTGACGATATTTCCCAGCACAATGAGCCCATGGGCCAACGGGCCCACCACCATGCGAACTGCCCGAACCAGACCGGCGAACAATCCCACCATGGTTGACGCGTTACGCTCACCCACTGATCGGGGACTTGAGCCAACCACGACGAACGACACTGCGGTCAAGAGTGCTCCCGAAACCAAGAGCACCTGCCACCAAGAACCCAGCCACAGCGACACCGCCAGGGTGATCAACACAGCAGCCATCGTCTCCACCACCACTCGAACAAAGCGAAGCGCGGTGATGTGAGCCGGGAGGTCTGAGGCCAGACGATGCAGTGCCTGCGGCTTCTTCTTCGTGGCCGCTAGTTCGATCAGGTCATTGCGACCGACCACGCCAAGACCAGCATTGATGGCAGTGAGCAAACCACCCACCACGACCAAAAATAACGCTACGAGAACAAAGACGATAGCCATTAATCCACCGCGGGATTCTCGCTAAAACTGGACACAATCTCACCCTGGAGGCCAAACATTTCCTTTTCCTCCTCAGGCTCAGCGTGATCAAAACCCAGCAGGTGAAGAAGTCCGTGAACGGTCAAAATATGCAACTCGTGAAGCGTGCTGTGACCCGCGGCCTGCGCCTGCGCGGCCGCGACGGAGGGGCACAACACAATGTCGCCCAACATACCCTCGGGGAGAGGTTGGTCCTCTCTGCCTGGGCGCAATTCATCCATCGGAAAACTCAGCACATCGGTGGGTCCGGGTTCATCCATCCAGGTGACGTGGAGCTCTGACATCGCTGCCTCATCGACTAGAACCACAGCAAGCTCAGCACTGGGGTGAACCTTCATGGCGCGCATGGCGTGCTCGGCTATGGCCTGGAGTGAGGACACCTCGACCTCGATACCCGATTCGTTGTTAACCTCAACGCCCACGTTTGCTCGCTTCGAATTCGGCGTAGGCATCCACAATGCGAGAAACCAAGGAATGGCGCACGACATCTTTCGCGCTGAGGTATTCAAAGTGAATATCTTCTAGTTCATCCAAAATCCCACCCACGGTGGTTAACCCGCTCGCGCCTGTGGGGAGGTCCACCTGGGTGACATCACCGGTGATAATCATCTTGGAGCCAAAGCCCAATCGGGTGAGGAACATTTTCATCTGTTCAGGCGACGTATTCTGCGCCTCATCCAAAATGATGAAAGCGGAATTCAGTGTCCGCCCTCGCATGTAGGCCAATGGGGCAACCTCCACCGTGCCGCTGGCAAGAAGCTTGGGAACCAAATCTGGGTCCATCATTTCGTGCAACGCATCAAAGAGCGGACGCAAATAAGGGTCAATCTTGTCGGTGAGGGTGCCCGGCAAAAAGCCCAGACGCTCCCCCGCCTCGACCGCGGGTCTGGTCAAAATAATCCGGTCGACCTGTTTTGCTTCCAAAGCCGCCACGGCCTTGGCCATCGCTAAATAGGTTTTGCCGGTTCCCGCGGGACCAATACCGAAAACAATCGTGTGGTCATCAATGGCATCCACATAGTTCTTCTGGCCCACTGTTTTAGGCCGAATCGAATGTCCCCTCGAAGACAAAATGGGGGTGCTGAGCATTCCTGCCGCTCTGGCTCCCGTGGTGGCCTGAATATCCACCGTGCGAGCAACATCAGAGCTGACAATGGCGACGCCTTTACCCGCGAGATCTCTCAAATCCTCCAACAGCTCCTGCGCCCGGGTCAGCGAGGGATCAGGTCCTGACAGGGTGATGGTATTTCCTCGCGCCACAATGGACACTCCCGGACACTGCGCTTCGACTTCGCGCAGAACCTCGTCGTGAACACCAAACATGCTCACCAGCGACACATCGCCCAGATCCAGGGTGATGGTCTGCGAGCTAGCGGGGCTTGGCAAGAGTTCCCTCATCCACACCACCGGCGAGTACATGGGCATGAACGTGGAAAACGGTTTGCCCAGCTTCCTCACCGGTATTAAAGACCAATCGGAAATCCCCACTGGAATGCTCTGCGGCAAGGCTCTCGGCCATAGCCACCATCCGCGCCATGAGGCCGGGATCAGAAGCCGCCAATTCCACGACGTTTCGATACTGCTGGGTTTTGGGCACCACGAGCAGATGAAGCGGAGCCTGGGGTGCAATGTCACGAAAAGCAATCAGATCATCGGTTTCGGAAACGATGTCTGCCGGAATTTCGCGAGCAATAATCTTCGAAAAGATAGAGGGTTCCTCGATGCTCATACTGCCTAGTCTAGAGCGGGCGAGTTAGCAGCGCACAGGGAACTACCAGCGACCCAGAGCGCCATTGAGCACCGCAAGCGCCGCAGGACCCGCACTCGAGGTGCGCAATACCGTCTTGCCTAAGCGATACAGTCCCGCCCCGGCGCGGGTGAGCTCCTCGATTTCAGCAGGCGAGAGGCCACCTTCTGCTCCCACCACCATCACCAGCGGGCGATCATCGGTAATGGAAAGGTCCATCAACCGTGTGGGAGCGTCGGGGTGAAGAACCACCAGGTGGTGATCTTTCGCCAAATTCAGTACCTCACTACTCGTGGCAAGGCTCTGCACCACTGGGACTCTCGAGCGCAACGACTGTTTGCTTGCCTCGGTCGCAATTCGGCGCCAACGCTCAACTCCGCTGCGTGCCTTTTCTCCGCGCCACACCGACACACTTCGGGCACTAGCCCAGGGAATAATCCGGTCCACACCGAGCTCGGTACAGGCTTGAATTGCCCGCTCATCCCGATCCCCCTTAGCTAGAGCTTGGACTAACCAGATTTCTGGCACGACGGGGTCGTCGTTTCGAACATCCAAGACCTCTAGGACCACTTCTTTCGGGGAGACCTTCAGCGCTCGGGCGCGAGCAATGCGACCCACCCCGTTTCCCACCAGGGTTTCTTCCCCCACGCCAATCCGTCCCACACTGGCCGCATGCCGTGCTTCATCGCCAAGCAAACTCACCTCAGAGCCCTGGGTGAGCTCGGCCGTGGCATCAAGCAAATAAAGGTGAGCCATGACTAGCTGCCAAAAAGGCGGTCCCTAAACTTTTGGAACATGCCCGCTTGGGCACCAGCGAGCGCTGGTGGGGCAGGCTTACGCAGAGCCCGCAGTTGAGAAATAAGCTCCGACTCTTTCGCCCCCAATTTGGTCGGGGTCAGCACATGGAGACCAAATCGTAGGTCACCTCGACCAGAACCACGGAGCTTGGTCACACCCCTGGATTTCACTGTGACCACATCAGCGCTCTGCGCACCGGGCTTAATAGCAAAGGTCACGGGGCCATCCAACGCTTCGAGGGTGACTTCGGTCCCCTCGATGGCATCTACCATGTCCAGCTCCAGCGTGGCCACAATGTCATCACCCAGGCGGGAGAACACCTTGTCGCCTCGCACCGTGAATTCGAGATACAAATCCCCCGCGGGACCGCCACCGTGACCCACTTCACCTTGGCCGGGGAGGTGAATACGTTGACCAGTTTCGATGCCGCCGGGAATATCGACTGAGAGCGACCTGGTGGCCCGAACCCTTCCCTGTCCCGCACACGTGGGGCAGGGAGATTCGATGACTTCACCAAAGCCTCGACAACTGCCACAGGGGCTTTGGGTGACCATATTGCCCAACACGGAGCGGACCGTGCGCTGCAAGCTACCCGAACCACCACAAATGTTGCACACCCGAGCTTCGGTACCCGGTGCCGCACAGGAACCCTCACAGGTTTCACACACCACCGCGGTGTCGATATCAATGCTCTGGTTAACCCCGAAAATCACATCGGCGAGATCCACATCGACCCGAACCAAGGCATCCTGGCCTCGTTCCTGGCGAGACCGTGGGCCTCGTTGCTGAGCTGCACCACCAAAGAAATTCTCGAAAATATCGCCAAAGGGCCCAAACCCGCCAAAGCCTTGATCGCCGCCGCGATCGTAGTTTTCGCGAGACTGAGGATCAGAGAGCACTTCGTAGGCGTGGGTCACCTGCTTGAAGCGCTCTTCAGCATCCTGGGCACCGTTGACATCGGGGTGTAGCTCACGAGCCAGCCTTCGATAGGCCTTCTTGATGTCATCGGCACCGGCATCTTTAGCTACGCCTAGTACCTCGTAGTGGTCAACACTCACGCTCTATGCTCTTTCTTTCTCATCATCGCCCAAAAGCTTGGAGAGATATCTGGCCACTGCTCGCACCGCGGTCATGTTGTTGGAGTAATCCATCCGTGTCGGACCGACCACGCCCACCGTCGATGTTCTCTCACTGCCAGATTGGTAAGCAGACGCCAAAATCGCAGCCTCGGAGAGCGGGCCTTGGTTCTCTCGACCGATTCGGGCTTGAACCTCGGTAGTTTCCCACTGCATTTCGGTAAAGAGCTTCAACAGGGTGACCTGGGCTTCAATGGCTTCGAGCAAGGGATACACCGAGGAGGTGAAATCGTGTTCGGTGCGCACCAGGTTCGCAGCACCGGCGATCACCAATCGATCGGTGCGATGACCTTCCACGGCATGAGCCAACGCATCGGCCAAGGCTTGAACCAGCGGTCTGCGCTGCTCGCTCACACTGTCGGCTAACGCAACTAACTTGCCGGGCATATCAGCCAAAGAGACGCCCACCAGCTTGCTGTTGATGTGGGCTCGAAGCTCTGCCACCACACCCTCGTCTAATTCTCTGGGGCACTCCACAATGTTTTGATCTACCGAGCCGCCGGTCGTGATCAACACGGTCATCAGTTTGTGAGCACCCAAAGGAAGCAACTCCACGTGACGCACGGTCGCTTCGCTCACCACGGGGTATTGCAAGATTGCGACCTGGTTGGTCAGTTGAGAGAGCAGGCGAACGGTGCGGCCCAAGGTGTCATCGAGATCAGCAGAGTCACTGAGAAAGCTTTCAATACCGGTGCGTTGCGAACTAGACAGCGGTTTGATCTTGGCCAGTTGGTCAACAAAAACCCGATAGCCCTTATCGGTGGGAACCCGACCTGCTGAGGTGTGGGGAGCGGTAATCAGCTCCTCTTCTTCCAGCAGAGCCATGTCGTTGCGAATCGTGGCGGCAGACACCCCAAAACCGTGGCGATCAGCGATGGTTTTCGACGCCACCGGTTCTTTAGAGTCCACGTAGTCCTGGACAATAACTTTGAGCACTTCTAATGCCCTTTCGGAGACCATGCTCGCGTTACCTCCCGACTATGACTATTGGCACTCACGCCCTGTGATTGCTAATAGTACCGAGGATGCCTGGATAACCGACTCAGGCGGCACCTCGGAACCGACTTAGGTCAACTGCGTCGCTAAGTAATCCGCCACTAGTCGGCCACTTTGGGTCAAGACAATATTTCCAGCCAGGAGGTCCTCCCCCTGGAGGTACCCTCTGCCCACCCACGCCGCTAAGTCCTCACGATGGCCCGCTCCGATCAGCGACGTGGGAATCCCCTCCCGCATGCGCAGACCCAAGAGGATCTTCTCCATCGAGTGTTGCTGGGTGCTCAATACCTCTCGAGCCTTGGCAGGCGAGAGTCCCGCATCCATCCGCGCTGCATACGCAGCCGGATGTTTGACGTTCCACCACCGCACTCCCCCGATATGCGAATGGGCACCAGGCCCGATACCCCACCAATCATCCGAAGCCCAATACGCCTTGTTGTGACGCGAGTGCGTCTGCTCGGAGGTAGCCCAATTGCTGATTTCATACCATTCATACCCGGCCCGGGCGAGGAGGTCATCTGCCAGAAGATACATATCGGCATGGAGATCATCATCAATCGGGGCGATCTCCCCTCGTTTGATGCGCGCAGCCAACTTGGTTCCTGTTTCCACAATGAGCGCATAGGCACTGATGTGGTTCGGGGCAAGATCTAGGGCATAACTCAGGGTGCTCTCCCACTGCTCCAACGTTTCTCCTGGCGTGCCATAAATCAGATCCAGTGATACCT
>JAFMKX010000006.1:16977-31871 GCA_017852615.1 Pontimonas sp.
AGAAGTGTCGGTGTCCCGCCCCCAAAAAATACGCTCGAGAGTGGCCGCTGGGGCATACCCGCCTCGTTGAGTACATGGAAGGCTAAATCCAATTCCGCCGCAGCTTTCGCTGGATACGACCCCTGAGAAACGCCCTCTAATTCCTGGGCGGTGTAGGTATTGAAATCGCAATAACCGCACCGAACCTCACAAAAGGGCACATGAAGATAGAGGCCAAAATTGCGCTGGCTCGCGCCGGCGCTCACCGAGGCAGGCAGTAAGCCATCCGGGGGTGCCTCTATTCCTTCTGGCAAAGCGCTAGCCAAGGTTGATAAACCAAATCTGGTGCATCCGAGAAACCATCACGGCAATGGTTGCCCCCAAAAATCCGAGGACGACGTTGGCCATCACTGTCCTCTCGAGCAGTGCCCACACCATGGCAGCGGGCACCATGATGGCGGCGGTGATCAAATACATCCAAAACTCGACAAGGCTTCCCGTGGGGACATTACCCATCGACGGGGCGATCAGACCGATGATGATTTGTGCGAGCAGAAGAAGCCCCACGAGTAGCGCTGCCCCCAAGGTGTAATCATTCGGACCGCGGGAGCGCAGGGCAAAACCCAGAGCCACGATGCCCGCAAGCGCTGCCACCGCAACTTGAAGCCATGCAAACCATTCGATCACGCACGAATTCTCTCAGAGTTAGCTGGTGGGCACACCCATCAAGATCCGGGTGCGCTGACCGGTGCTGTCCACCACAGCCACCAAATCACCCGAATCAAGGTCCACCGCTGCCACGGGGGAAGAACCCTCGACACCCTCGCACGCAATCGCCCGCCCATGACGAAGCTCGCCTGTTTGCTCAGAGGTGAGACCCCAGCGGGGCATGACCTGTGTGGCCACCGAGCTAAGGCTCTGCAGGTCCTCTTCGGTGAGATCCTCGACATCCAGTGCGTCATCAAGGCTAAAGGGGCCTACCATGCTTCGGCGTAACGCGACCAGATGTCCTCCCACCCCGAGTTGGGCACCGATGTCCCGGGCAAGAGCTCGAATATAGGTTCCGGAAGAACAATCGATTTCTAATTCCACGTCACGATAGCCAGCACCCGGTGTGTGAGCCCCCATCACCAGCCGGGAAATGGTCACCTCACGAGAAGCCAATTCGACATCTTCACCGGCTCGAGCGAGGTCATAGGCGCGTTTACCAGCCACCTTGATGGCGCTAAAAGTGCTCGGAACCTGGGAAATACGTCCTCGGAACCTCACCAGAGTTGCTTCGATTGCCTCCGGTGTGAGCAACGACACATCCCCATAGTCGCCATCGAGCCGCTCACCTTCCGCGTCATCCGTGGTGGTGGCATATCCCAGGCGCATGGTCGCGTGATACGTCTTATCCAGACCCACCAGGTAGGTCAATAACCTCGTTCCCGCGCCAACACCCAGCACTAACAGACCCGTCGCGGCAGGATCTAGCGTTCCTGCGTGTCCAATCTTTTTTGTTCCTAGTGCTTTGCGTGCCCGAGCAACTACATGATGAGAACTAACCCCCAGGGGTTTGTCTATCAGTGCAACGCCTTGGAGCACTTATCCCAGTGCCTTTGTGTGCCAGACCGTCTTGAGCTCGGTGAAAAAGGTGATGCGCTCGAGCGCTCGGGGTGGCACGCCTTCATTGGGCGGTAATACTCGCTTGAGTGTTTGTGCGGCGTCTTGCGACCACGAAACCCACTCCAAGTCAGCACCTCCCGAAAGATCCAGGGCATTGACATCAGCATGCGAAGCGAGCCAGGGCATCACCGCAGCGACGTCTCCGGTCAGAATGTTCACCACTCCACCGGGCACATCACTGGTCGCCAGAACCTCAGCAAAGCTAATGGCAGAAAGGGGTTGGGTGTGATTGGCCAGCACCACCACCGTGTTTCCACTGACCAACATCGGGGCAATCACGGCGCTCACCCCCAGCAAACTATTGGCTGACCCACTCTGAGGCGCCACCGCGGCCACGACTCCCGTAGCTTCGGGCGTACTGAGGTTGAAAAAGGGTCCCGACACAGGGTTGCCATTTCCCACAACCTGCGCGTACTTATCTGCCCAACCGGCATACCAAACCCAGGTATCGATGGCGTCATCCACCTGTTTGTTGGCTCCCCCAGCGCGAACACCTTCACTGGCCATAATCTCTGCCACAAATTGTTCGCGTCGACCCTCGAGCACCTCGGCAATACGGTACAAAATCTGACCGCGGTTATAGGCCGTGAGTGAAGCGAATCCGGGCTGGGCAGCTCGAGCCGCCACCACGGCGTCGCGGGCGTCTTTTCGACTAGCCAGTGCAGCGTTGGCAAGGAACTTTCCGCCTGAGGTCGTTACTTCATAGGTGTGACCGCTTTCGGATCGGGGAAACTTTCCGCCAATAAAGAGTTTGTATGTCTTAGGGATGCTCAGACGTGACATTATTTGGCCCCACCTTTCCACGAGCCGCCTTCAAGGTAGGCAGCGAGTCCATGACGCCCACCTTCGCGGCCGTAGCCGGATTCTTGATAGCCCCCAAAAGGACTTGCGGGATCGAATTTGTTGAAGGTATTAGCCCAGATCACTCCGGCGCGAAGTTTGTCCGCGATCGCCAACATCCGCGACGCTTTCTCGGTCCAGATACCAGCGCTGAGGCCATACGGAGTGTTGTTCGCTTTAGCGATCGCCTCCTCGGCGGTTCTAAAAGTCAACACCGAGAGAACGGGGCCAAAGATTTCATCCCGGGCAATGCGGTGGCTTGTCTGCACGTTGGTGAAGACAGTGGGTGGGAACCAAAAACCCTGGGCAGGAATGTCACACGAAGCAGTCCATCGGGTAGCACCTTCGGAATCACCACTGTTAGCGATTTCTGTGATGCGCTCGAGCTGCGCTTTCGAGTTGACGGCACCAATATCGGTGTTTTTATCGAGCGGGTCGCCTAATCGCAGCGTCGAAAGCCTGGACTGCAGGCGATTCATCACATCGTCATGGATGTTTTCTTGGACGAGCAGGCGTGAACCTGCACAACAGACATGACCCTGGTTGAAGAAAATGCCACTGATAATTCCTTCGATGGCTTGGTCAATGGCAGCGTCATCAAAAATGATGTTGGCGCCTTTTCCGCCCAGTTCGAGAGTCAATCGGGTATCGCTGCCGGCCAAGGAAGCGGCAATATTGCGTCCCACCGCGGTGGAGCCCGTGAACGCAACTTTGTTGATGTCCGGGTGCGACACGAGCGCAGCCCCGGTGGCACCGGCACCGGTGACGATGTTCACCACACCGGAAGGAAGCTCGGCCTGCTGACAGATTTCAGCAAACAACAGCGCCGTGAGAGGCGTTGTTTCTGCGGGTTTCAACACAACCGTATTTCCCGCAGCCAAAGCCGGCGCAATCTTCCAGGCCAGCATCAGCAGCGGGAAATTCCAGGGAATAACCTGCGCGGCAACCCCTAGCGCCTGGGGGTTTTGCCCCAATCCTGCGTATTCGAGCTTGTCGGCCCATCCGGCGTAGTAGAAAAACCAGGCGGCTACCAACGGGATATCCACATCGCGAGTTTCACGAATGGGCTTGCCGTTATCTAAGGACTCGGCCACAGCCAATTCGCGAGAGCGTTCCTGAATGATGCGGGCAATGCGAAAGAGGTATTTACCCCGCTCGCTTCCGGGCATTTTTGACCAGGTCTTGGTCAAGGCCCCTCGAGCAGCTTTGACCGCATCATCGATATCAGCGTCACTAGCTTCGGCCACTAAGGCGATGGTCTCTTCACTCGAGGGAGAAATGGTGGCAAAGCTCGAGCCACGACCCTCCACGAACTCTCCGCCAATAAAGAGTCCGTAAGACTTTTTGAGATTCAGAATCGAGGTCGATTCAGGTGCCGGTGCGTAATCCAAGAAACCCATTGTTAGTCCACACTCACATAATCAGGGCCACTGTAATGGCCGGTCTTCATTTTTTGTCTCTGTAACACCACATCGTTGAGCAAACTGGAGGCGCCAAAACGGAACAAGTCCGGGGAGAGCCATTTCTCTCCCACTGTTTCGGCTACTCCCACGAGATATCGCAGCGCATCTTTACTGGCCCGAATCCCACCTGCTGGTTTCATCCCAATCTTTTCTCCCGTGAGGGCATACCAGTCGCGGATCACTTCCAACATCGTGACCGTCACCGGAAGCGTCGCTGCTGGGGCAACTTTTCCCGTCGAAGTCTTGATGAAATCAGCTCCGGCAAGAATGGCAAGCCAGCTTGCTCGGCGCACATTGTCCAGGGTCGCTAGCTCACCGGTTTCCAAAATCACTTTGAGGTGGGCATAGGTTCCATCGGGTCTCGCACAGGCTTCCTTGACCGCCACTATCTGGTCATAGACCACGCCCCAGGCGCCTTGGAGAAAAGCGCCACGATCAATGACCATGTCGATTTCATCAGCGCCTTCAGCAACGGCAAATTCGGTATCCAGAATCTTGACAGGCAAGGACGCGCGGCCACTGGGAAAGGCCGTCGCTACTGCTGCGATGGCAACACCGTCGCTTCGCTGCGAAATATGCCACGACCCCAGAGAGTCTCGAACTTCAGCCACCATGTCGCCATAGACACACACTGCGGCAACGCTGGGAGCAGTGGAATCCATCGGGTCTGGCATGGTCGCTTTCTGCGCCAGCGTTCTCACTTTTCCTGGCGTGTCCGCACCTTCTAGAGTGGTCAAATCGACCATGGAGATAATGGTGTCGAGGCCCCACGCCTTGGAGGTGGTTTTAATCGACCGAGTCGCAAAACCATCGGCTCGAGCCTGAGCCCCCACCGCGTCAACGCCGGGTAAGCCCTCCAGGAAGCGCTTGAGAGCCTTTTCGGTCACCGTTCCACCGAGCACCGTTTGAGAACGGTTCGTGGGTTGCACGGCAGAGGAAGGGGTGGTCATGAGTCGTGCCTTTCTGGGTGATGAGCCACTAAATATGCCGCGGTGTCCTCATCAGTAATCATCACCGTAGCTAATCCATGGGTGGCAATAGCGAGCGCCACGGGGTGCTTTTCGACACCCGAGAGAACAGCAATGCTGCGCTGGGCCTGACGAAGGTGCTCGAGACCTAAACCGAGGGTGCGCCGATCTAATTCCTCATCGGCAATCTTTCCTTCGCTCGTAATGTAGCGACCGAGGACGTCTCCCACAGCACCTTTGCGTTGAAGCGATGCCACATCGGCGGCATGGATGTAGCCAGATTGAACATGGATACTGGTCGCCGATGCCGGCCCCGCGCTAAAGAGGTAGGTGTCTGCTGCGCTGGCTAAATCCAATACAGCACTAATGCTGCGATCGCTTTCCAGGGCACGTTTGGTTTCTTCTTGTTCCATAATCGCTGGCGTGGGAAGCAGCGTCGCGTTTCCCTGCGATTTGTGGGCAATCATGGTTGCTGTCGCAGCGGCCTGGCCGGGTGAAGAACTGTGGCTGACGCCGCCATTGACTTGCACCACGGATACCTCCTGGCCCCACCCCATCGGCAACGCCTGCGCCACCAAATGGAGGGTTTTACCCCAGCTCACCCCGAGCCGATGTGTTCTCGGTCGCATACCAACCAGGTAGTCCGCTGCAGCGAAGGCAACCCGATCGCTCAATTCCACATCGTCGCGCTCACGCGGGACCACTACGGAAGCGTCAAAACCGAACCGTTCGTTGAGCTCGTGCTCCATCGCCAACCGGCGAGCGCGGGGGTGGACAATTTCAATTTTGATAATGCCTGATTCACGCGCTTCAGAGAGTAACCTGCCCACTTTCCAACGCGTGATGCGAAGAAGTGATCCAATTTCTTCCTGGGTCTTGTTTTCCTCGTAATACAACTCGGCTGCGCGCACGGCGAGTAGCTCATTGTCGAGCTCACGAGTGGGAACCATGGCTCCAGCGTAGGGAGCATGTCGGGACTTTTCAACAAATGTAGTGCTATTTGCTCATATGAGCAGATTGCGCCACGTCCTCTATTTCGTCATCCACGATGCGTTCTTTGGCCAAAATCCAGATTGCCGGAATTTCGAGCAGGCTCACCGCCATCAAAATACCCAGACTCAAGCCCCAGCCGCCGGTTACTTCCACGGCAAACCCCACAGCCAAAGGCCCCGCTGCCGCCATTACATATCCCCACTTGTTGACAAAACCACTCAGTAACAGAGCAGTGACGTGGTTGGCTGTTCGCTTCCCAATCAGAGTCAGAGACAGCGGGAAGGTCAAAGGCCCCATGGCCAAAAAGATAACCCAGGCTGTGGTGGCCATCGCCGGCAGAAACATCAGGCCCAGCATTCCTACAAGACCCGAAAAAACGGCAAAGCCCACCAAGACACTGGACCAGCCCCGCCGTGCGGCTAAGGGCGGAATAACCAGGGACATCGGCAACCCGGTGATGGTAAAAATCCCCAACGCAAGCGCAGCGCTCGATTCCGAATATCCCGCGGTGTCGATCAAAATCAGCGGCAGCATCGCAAACCAGGAATACGCGCTAATTCCCGATACCCCAAAAATCACCATGATGGCCAGGGCCGTGGGCGAGCGGGTCAACGAGACCTTTTTGCGAATGACCGGCATAGCCATCTCTAATTCAACTTGAGCCACACCCCGTGCCTTTGCATGAGGAAGCAACAGCAGCCACGGAAGCACGCCGATGAGACTGACGAAAGCCCAGGCAGCCAAGGAAACACGCCAGCCAAATTGGTCCGCCATCCAGACGCCTAACACAGTCGGGACAGATGAACTAATGGCCATCGCCGTTCCATAGGCGGCCGTTACCCCCGCAATGTGATTCGGCGCGTAGAGCTTGACTAGGCCCGGCAAAATCACGTTGCCTACACCGACTGCGAGCATCAGCACCGCCGTGGCCACAAAAAGAGAAACATATCCCGGTGCAATACCTCGCCACACATGGGTGGCAACACCGATAAGCCCGACAACAATCGCAGCTTTTTCCAGCCCTACTTTCCGAGCAAACCATGGTGAAAATCCGGCTGCCACAGCGTAGGCAATCGGTGGGATCGTCCCCAAGGCACCTAAAGGAAGCCCCTCGAGGGCAACGTCAAGATCGATTCGCGTGGCCAACGGGGCGATAGCCGCAACTCCGGTTCGAATATCCAGAGCAAGAATGATGATGCCGGTGATGGCGGTAACGACTACGGTCCTGGTGGCGGTGGGCATCAGGTCATCCTACGCCTGTGACGCTCCTTCAAGAATGCCGGCAATTTCTTGCTCATCGCGCCCCATTTGGGCGGCAAGAGCTTGGGGGGAATCAAACTTTTTCATGCCCCGGATATAGGCCACAAATTCCACCTGAATTGTGGCGCCATAGAGATCCAGAGACGAATTCATCAGATGAGATTCGATGGTGCGCTGATTCATGTCGCCAAACGTCGGGTTCACTCCCACCGACGTTGCCGCCTCGTATCGAACCCCCGCATGCGTGACATAGGTTGCGTACACACCATCGGCGGGCACAAAACCCTCCAGATTGTTTGTCACATTAGCGGTCGGATAGCCAAGCTCTCGGCCACGCTGGAACCCCTGCCCCACCTCTCCGCGCACTGCGTGGTAGCGGCCAAGGAGCTTGGCGACCTCCGAGACCTCGCCTCGCTCCAGGAGTCCTCGAATCAGCGTGGACGAGACTCGCTGCCCCGCTTCTTCACAGACATCAGCCACGACCTCCACGCGGAATCCATACTCAGCACCCTCTTCTCGCAACGTCTCGATAGTTCCTTTGCCACCTTCGCCGTAGCGGAAGTCAGACCCTACTAAGACAACACTCGCTCCCAAACCTTCCACCAAAACCGTGCGAGTGAAATCGCGGTGACTCAACGAGGAGAGCTCCTCATCAAAAGCCAAAACGACCACTCGAGCAATTCCCGCGGAGTGCAACATTTCGATCTTTTGAGATTCACTGATGATCGGCAACGGCGCGTCTAGGGGCTTGAGAGTGGCGTGAGGGTGTCTATCAAAGGTGATGACGGTGGGCTGCGCATCACCAGCAACAGCCAAGAGTTGATCCACCACACTTTGATGACCTCGATGAACGCCATCAAATTTTCCAATGGTGATGGCTCGGGGTTGGCTCGACCCGGGCAGAGACGCGAGCCCATAGTTGACGACGGGTCCACTCATCTCGCTACCCTGTTTGCTCGAAGCCACCACAGTCCCACCATAGGCAAAAACAGGGGAATCAGCAGATAGCCCAGTCCAAAATCAGACCACACCGTGGCCTCAGGAAACCATTCAGGACGCACCACGCTGAGAATTCCCACGACCAGCACCCCGGAGAGTTCAAATCCCAGTGAATACAGCGCCAGCATGCGCAGCCGTGGGCGAGAGCTCAAAGCCAAAGAAACCGTCGCGAGGACATAGACCGCTGCGGCAAGCGCTGAGAGCCCATAGGCGAGGGGTGCCTGGTCAAACTTGGTTAACACCTGAAAGCTCGAGCGTCCCAGGGCCGCCAAGGTGAGCACGACGTAGGCTGCCACGATGAGACGGTGACCACCTGGGTAGGCGCTTGGGTGGGTGCCACCCGTCGCCACGGCGCCTGCTTCCATCGTGCTATTTGTCCTTTTTCTTCTCCACGTCACCAGAGAGTGCCGCAATAAAAGCTTCTTGGGGGACTTCAACCCGACCCACCATTTTCATTCGCTTCTTACCCTCTTTTTGCTTTTCGAGCAGCTTGCGCTTTCGGGTGATGTCACCGCCGTAACACTTAGCGAGAACATCTTTGCGCATCGCCCGAATGTTTTCCCTGGCAATCACTCGCGCACCAATTGCCGCCTGAATGGGAACCTCAAACTGTTGGCGAGGAATCAGTTCACGAAGCCTCTGGGTCATCAGCACGCCATAGGCATAGGCCTTGTCTTTGTGAACAATCGCGCTAAACGCATCTACCCGATCACCTTGGAGCAAAATATCGACCTTGACCAGGTCGCCTTCCGCCACACCAGCAGGCTCATAATCCAGCGAGGCATAACCGGCTGTTTTGGACTTGAGGTGGTCAAAGAAATCGAAAACGATTTCCCCCAACGGCATGGTGTATCGAATCTCTACCCGATCTTCACCCAAATACTCCATGCCCTGCAATGTCCCTCTGCGGGATTGACACAGTTCCATAATCACGCCGACATAGTCCTTCGGTGCAAGCACTGCCGCGTTGACCACGGGCTCCAGAACCTTGGCGATTTTTCCCGCAGGGAACTCACTCGGGTTGGTGACCTGGATTTCTGTGCCGTCATCGAGTTCCACGTCGTAGACCACCGAGGGTGCTGTGGCAATGAGCTCGAGACCAAATTCCCGCTCAAGGCGCTCGCTCACAATTTCGAGGTGCAACAGCCCCAGAAAACCGCATCGGAAACCAAACCCCAGTGCGACCGAAGTTTCGGGTTCATAGACCAGTGCCGCATCGGAAAGTTTCAACTTATCCAGCGCTTCGCGCAGGTCCGGATAGTCACTGCCATCGAGGGGGTAGAGCCCCGAGAAGACCATCGGCTTGGGTTCGGTATATCCGGGCAGCGCCTCGGTGGCTCGGTTTTTCAACCCGGTCACCGTGTCACCCACTTTGGATTGGCGAACATCCTTCACGCCGGTAATCAGATAACCCACTTCACCCACACCCAAACCCTTGGTGGGAGTTGGTTCAGGAGAGCTCACCCCAATTTCCAACAGTTCGTGATGTGCTTTTGTCGACATCATTTCGATGCGCTCTTTAGGCTCCAAAGAACCATCGACCATGCGCACGTAGGTGACGACACCGCGGTAGGCGTCATAGACCGAATCAAAGATGAGAGCCCGAGCCGGTGCATCAGCATCGCCCTGAGGAGAAGGAATGAGGTCGACGACCTCATCCAAGAGCTCCCCCACGCCGATGCCTGATTTACCACTCACGCGCAACACATCATCAGGCGAACCCCCAATGAGCCGGGCAAGTTCATCCGCATACCTCTCGGGGTCAGCTGCGGGCAAGTCAATCTTGTTCAACACGGGAATGACGGTGAGATCATTTTCGAGCGCCAGATACAGATTCGCCAGTGTTTGCGCTTCGATTCCCTGCGCAGCATCCACCAGCAAAATTGCTCCCTCACACGCGGCCAAGGATCGAGACACCTCGTAGGTGAAGTCCACGTGGCCAGGGGTGTCGATCATGTTCAGCGCATAGGTTTCGCCGTCTTTGCTCCAGGGCATTCGCACGGCCTGACTCTTGATGGTGATCCCGCGTTCGCGCTCGATGTCCATCCGGTCGAGGTATTGCGCACGCATCTGGCGCGGATCGACCACTCCCGTGATCTGGAGCATCCGATCTGCCAGGGTGGACTTACCGTGGTCAATGTGGGCAATGATGCAGAAATTGCGCAGGCGCCACTGAGCAGTGGCCGCCGGCGTGATATCCCGAAGCGAGTGAGCAGACATGTCTGATGATTCTCCCACGCAAATCCGTTGGCGCCCTGCGCGTCCACCTGGTATCGTTGCCGATTGGCTCGCTTAGTCTCAGACCCTCTTACCTGTTACTAAGAACGCATTCCGACCTTCGCCTCTGGGCCCCACCGGAATGTCCATGAGTAGAGAACACACAACAAAGGACATACACGTGGCAAACATCAAGTCGCAGATTAAGCGCAACAAGACCAACATCAAGGCAACAGAGCGTAACCGTGCCGTGAAGAGCGAAGTGAAAACCACTGTTCGCTCGGCTCGCGAGGCTATCAAAGCCGGTGACAAGCCAGCTGCTCTGAGCGCCGTCAAGGATGCTTCGCGCAAACTGGACAAGGCCGTGAGCAAGGGTGTTCTGCACAAGAACCAGGCAGCGAATCGCAAGTCTGCTCTGTCTAAGCAAGCAGCTGCACTCTAAGTAACACTTTCCAACGAGGTGTCGCCCCTGGGGCGGCACCTCGTTGTCGTTAACCCGCGGAGCGCTCTGGCAGACTGAGAGCCATGTTCGCGTGTTCCTTTATGTTCACCCCCGGCGCTCTGGATGATGAGTTCTATCGCCTTGATGGCGAGATTGATGCCTTTGCCACCTCGCTAGAGGGCTACGTGGGGGTCGATCGCTGGCACTCCGAAGACCGCACGGTTCGCAACTCGGTCTACTACTTCACCGATATGGCCACGGTAAAAGAGTTTTCCGCGTTCCCACAACACCTCGAAGCTAAAGAAAAATATGCGAAATGGTACGACGGCTACCAGATTGTGATTTCGGAAGTGCGCGCCAACTACGGCGATGGACGGCTCACGACGGCGCTAAACACCTAGTTCCTACGCGGCAGATTTACCGCGATGCGCCACCACTTCCACCATGTGTTCCAGGGCATAGTGCGGGTGAGAACTAGCTCCCTTGACCGCGGCATCTGCCGTGGCCACTTCCATAAAGGCCGCCCCGAGCCCTGCTTCATCCCACCCTTGAAGGCTTCCCCTGGCAGCCCGGGCTTGCCAGGGCGCCATACCCAACTCCGCGGCAATCGCGTCGGTGCTCCCCTTCGCGCCCCCCACCAGAGCCATCTGGCGCAGTTTGGTCGCAAAAGCAGCGACCACCAGAACGGGTTCTGCGCCTGAATTAAGGGCCGAGCGCAACAGCACCAGTGCTTGGGCATAATGCCCCGCAATCGCTTTATCGGCAATCTGGAAGGTCGTCGCTTCGACCCGGGATCCGTAATAGCGCCCTATGGTCTCGACGGTGATGGGTTGGCCTTCGACATCAGCAATGAGTTGCTGGGCCGCGCTGGCTAGTTCAGCCAGGTCAGAACTAAAAGCGTCTCCCAGGGCTCGCAGTGCTGCCGGGTCAATTTTCTGACCTGAGCGCTGAAACTCTCCAGAAAGAAACGACATGCGATCAGCATCTTTTTTAATTTCTTTGCACTCCACCACCAGCGCGGTGTTTCCAGCTGCCTTGAGCGCGTCGAGAAGCTTTTTGCCGCGGTTTCCGCCGCTATGACGCAACACCACGACCACCTCTGATTCAGGATTTTCCAGATAGTTCAGTGCGTCTTCGAGAAAAGGGTCCGAACATTTTTCCACGGCGCTCACTCGAATGAGGCGAGGTTCACCAAACAAACTGGGGCTCGCGCGCTGAATCAATTCACCGGGCGAATACGCTGAGGCATCCAGTTCACTGACTTCCACACCAGATTCCGCTGACTTCATCCGGTCGCTTAAGATCCGAATCGCGCGATCGGCGAGGAAGCCTTCCGGGCCCGACACCAAGACAATCGGGGCTTCTCTAATGCCGTGCCAGGGAACGATGGGGGCACTTGATGACGCCACAGCTCCTCCTCGCGCAAGTTCGTAAAGCCTTCCCCGCCAGACTATCGAGGCATCGCAGATTTAGCCGACCACACCACAAGCTTTCCCTCTTGATTGCGACTTAGAGCAACCATCCCGTGAAGATCAGATCGAAACACCGCGGTTCCACTGGTGCGCAAAATATCTAAGGCCCGAGTGGTGGGATGACCATAGGTGTTATCCGCTCCCACCCCCACCAATCCCACCCTCGCCCGAAGCGTTTGATAGAGACCGACGAATTGATCCGCCGAGCCATGATGGCTCACTTTCACCACGTCCACCGATTCCAATTTGTGCCTCCCGTGGAGTATCCGTTGGGGCTTCTCTCCCAGATCCCCTAAAAACAAGCCACTGAGGCACTGCTCACATCCCGTGGCTGCCGATAACGCCACCACCACACTCGAGTCATTTCCGGGGTCAGAAAATCCAGTTCCCACCGGCCAGAGAACATCAAGGCGGTAATCACCCAGCTGTGTGGAATCCCCGGCGGTCACCTCCTGAATCGTGGCACCCGCTTGCGCAAGAGAGAGGGCAATGTCGCGCTCGTCGCGGCCTGACGTACTTCCGATCCATACGGTGTCCACCCGCCCGGAAATGGCGGGCCACCCTCCCACATGGTCTATATCGAAGTGGGTAATCACCGCCACATTGATCCTGTTGATCCCTAAAAAACCCAAACACTGGGTGAGCAGGGCCGGTTTCTTCCCGGTGTCAATGAGGGCTATGTGTTCCTGGGTCCGGATCACCACCGCATCGCCTTGCCCCACATCACATTGAACAATCTGCCAATCCCTGGGAAGCGACGCTTTCATCACCACCTGCGGAACGACAAAACTTGCCACCACCATCGATGCCGTGGTGAGAGCCACTGCGACCAACGCTGGGCGCAGCCAAGGGGTGCGCCCCGGGGCGAGCAACACCGCAGCAAGGGAGCAATACCCCACGAGCGCCAGCGTGAGAGCTCCCCACCACCCCGAAGGCCACGGGATGGTCGATAACTCCGTTGCTGCCAGCGTGCGCCCCGTGGCAGCAATAAAGGCGGAAGGCCACCACGCGAGGGCAATGATGCCCTCGGCCACGGAAGCACTCACAGGGCCTACCAGGCACGCCACCATCCCCAAAATGGTCGCCACGGGGGCGGCGGGTGCTGCCACCGCATTGGCCACTACTGCCCAGAGAGGAATGATGGGGTTGAGCAGAATCAGAATCGGTTGGCACGCTATTTGCGCCGCCAGTGGCACCGCAAGCACAAGAGCTAGGCCTGAGGGCATGAACCGGGAGAGCTTTGTGGTCACAGGGCCGGTGAGCAACAAAATCCCTCCCGTGGCCACTACTGAGAGGGCAAAGGCAAAATCCAAGGCCAGCCACGGATCTAGTGCCAGGAGAACCAAGACCGTCACGCCCAACACCGGAATCCCCCGAACGGGTCTCGCAGAAGCAACACATACCAACACAATCGAGGCCATGATGGAGGCCCTGATGATGCTGGGCTCGGGCGTGACCAAGACGACAAAGCCGACCAGTGCGAGAACCCCCGCGACCATGCGAACCCACAGCCCCCCGCCGAAGAGGGCAACTAGGGCAACAACCAAGGCCACCACGATGGCGCAATTAGCTCCCGATACCGCGACTAAATGAGACAGCGACGTGGCACGCATCGCTTCGACCAAACCCCGGTCCACGGCAGAGGTGTCTCCCAGCGCTAAGCCTGGCAATAGTTCTCCCCCATCGCCTGGTCGTTGCAGGGATCGCTCCAGAAAGGACACCCGGAGCGAATCAGTCCCCGCGAGAAACCACCCCGGTGGCTGGATGTGAACGTCATCAGAATTCACCATCAGCACCCACCCGGTTTTCTCCCACGGGTGAGCTCGCTGCACGTATCCAGAGACCTGCACAGTAGAGCCCAAAGCTGCTCTGTTTTCTAGGGCAAGCCCCACTAACCGAATAGGCGTCGACCCTCGAGATAATTCCTTATCCTCCATCGCCACCAGTTCCCCTGGAACCGTGGTCATGGAAGGAGTAAAGGTTTTGGTAAGCCGAATCATTGCGGTGACGTCTGAATCTTCCACGCGCTCTAGCGCTTCCTGTTCTCGCGCCACGGCCCCCAACAACACAGAAACGATCATGACCGCAGTGATGACAGCGCTGGGCACCACCAGTGCCAGCTTCCCGGTGGGATGCGAGCGTGTAGCGAGCCATAATCCGAGCGTCACGGCGATAACGGCAAGGACCACCACACCGCTCGGGCGTAGCCAAATCGCCAGCGCGGCAGTAAGCCACCCGATCAGCGCCGGCACCAGCATGCGCAGATCCCGACCCTCTACCAAGGGTGCGGATGCACTCACGGGGTCACAAGATCTCGAAGCCCCTCAAGAGTGGCAGGCCCGATGCCCGATACGGCCAAGAGGTCCTCGACGCTGCGAAAGGGACCGTGCGTTTCTCTCCAGTCAATGATGCGCTCTGCGGTGTGTGGACCGACCCGAGGTAGCTCTTGGAGCTCGGCGGAGCTAGCGCGGGAAAGACTCACGAGACCGCCACTGAGGCCTCCCGTGCTCACCACGTCCTCACCCTGGGCGGGAACCACTATTTGTTCCCCATCAAATAGTTCGCGGGCAAGATTGACCCCGGAGAGCTCGGC
>JAFMKX010000006.1:32136-38597 GCA_017852615.1 Pontimonas sp.
GCGGTAATACCCACGCGCCATCGAGTTTGAGTGCGTGCTTGCTCAAAATAGACGCCCTCCACATCCTCATCGGTGCTATCCACCACCGCCGGTGGCGCGGGAGAGTTGTCGAGAAAATCCCACAGCGTGCGTTTGATACTCATGTCGCAGAAGGTAAGACGCCGCTAGTGAGCAAACACCTCATCCCTCACTTCGGAGCACAAGCCTCGCTCCCGCGAACCTGTGGACTATGTGTGTGCTACTGCGGTTGGGTTTGAAAGGAGACCACTTTAGGAGCCCGGACCACGACGTTGAGAATAGTCTTACCCTCGAGAGCATGGATTACTGCCTCGGATTCCCTGGCCAGTGTCTCTAAAGCCTCACCGGTAATAGCCGGAGCCACTTCCAAGCGCTCCTTGACCTTGCCATCAACTTGAACAATGGCAATCACCGTGTCTTCCACCAAAAGGCTGTGGTCAGCCTCTGGCCAACGCGCAAGAGCAACACTGGGTTCATGGCCCAAGCGCTCCCACATGTCTTCGGCGGTATGAGGGGCAAACATCGACAGCGCCAGCGCCACGACCTCGGCCGCTTCGCGCACGGCCGGATCCCCGGGGCCAGCACCCTGGTCAATCGTCTTGCGGGTGTGATTCACCAACTCCATGGTGCGCGCCACTGCCACATTGAATTTGAAGCTTTCGATGAGGCCTGGCACATCGGCAAGGAAGCGGTGGATATGTTTGCGAAGGGTGGCATCCCCATTGCCAAATTCGATTCCTGGCTGGGTTGTCACCTCGCCCGAGAGTCTCCAGGCGCGGGCCAAGAACTTCTGGGACCCCACGGGGGACACGTCCCGCCAATCAATGTCATCCTCTGGAGGACCAGCAAACGCCATGGTCAAGCGCACTGCGTCCACCCCATACGAATCCAGTTCTTCGGAGAAATAGACCACATTGCCCTTGGATTTACTCATCTTGGCGCCATCGAGGATGACCATTCCTTGATTAAGTAACGACGTGAAGGGCTCCGTGAAGGACACATAGCCCAAATCAAAGAGCACCTTGGTAATGAAGCGTGCATAGAGCAAGTGCAAAATGGCGTGCTCCACACCGCCGACGTATTGATCCACGGGTGCCCATTTTTCGACCTCGTTGACGTCAAAGGCCTGGGTGTCATCGTGGGGGCTCAAAAAACGCAGGAAATACCAGGAGCTATCGACAAAGGTGTCCATCGTGTCGGCGTCCCGGGTGAGCTCCTGGCCCTCATGGGTAACCTTCGCCCAGTCCTTGGCAGCGCCCAGAGGGGATGACCCCTTAGGCCGCAGGTCCAAACCTTCTCCCGAAGGCAGAGTGACCGGCAGTTGGTCCATCGGAACAGGGATTTCCCTGCCCTGCTCGTCATACATAATCGGAATAGGAGTTCCCCAATAACGTTGCCGAGAAATCAACCAATCCCGCAGGCGATAGGTCTTAGCTAGTCGCCCCGTGCCGGCATCCTCCAGCAGCTCAATGACCCGGGTAATCGCGTTGTTCTTACTCAAACCATCCAGAGGCCCCGAATTGATCATCCGGCCATCGCCGGACAAGGCTTCTCCGGTTGCTAAGGGGTCCAGTGGCGGCAAGTCGCCTGTTTCTAACATTTCCTCGGTGACCACGGGAATGGCCCCGGTAATCGGTGCATTCGTATCCAGCACGACCCGCACAGGAAGGTCAAACTTTCTCGCGAAGTCCAAATCTCGCTGATCGTGGGCAGGAACAGCCATAATCGCCCCGGTGCCGTAATCAGCCAGCACATAATCGGCAGCCCAGATCGGCAAGCGCTCGCCATTGACAGGGTTGATCGCGTAACGCTCCAAGAACACACCGGTCTTGTCCCGGCTCGCATCTTGGCGATCAATCTCACTGGCCTTTTGGGTCGTCTCGAGGTAGTCAGCAAAAGCCTTCTGCGCCTTCGCCGAAGCCCCCTCCACGAGTTCGGCGGCAAGATCAGAATCGGGAGCCACAACCATAAACGTCGCACCAAAAAGGGTGTCGGGTCGGGTCGTAAAAATGGTCACCGGTGTGGAGCGACCTTCAATCACAAAATCGACCTCAGCGCCCTCGGATCGACCAATCCAGTTGCGCTGCATCGCCAAGACTTTGGCGGGCCAGCGACCCTCTAGCTGGTTGAGATCATCTAGGAGCCGGTCGGCATACTGAGTAATGGCGAAATACCACTGAGTCAGCTTTTTCTTGACCACCATCGCACCACTGCGATCCGAGGTGCCATCAGGCAAGACTTGTTCGTTAGCCAGAACCGTTTGATCCACCGGATCCCAGTTCACCCAGGAATCTTTGCGATAGGCGAGGCCTTTTTCATACATCTTGAGAAACAACCACTGGTTCCAGCGGTAATACTCTGGGTCGGACGTGTGAAGAACACGACTCCAGTCAAAAGAAGCCGCGTAGCGCTTCATGGAGGTCTTTTGTTGATCAATATTGGAATACGTCCACTCGCGCGGATCCACACCGCGCTTGATGGCGGCATTTTCCGCAGGCAGGCCAAACGAGTCCCACCCGATCGGGTGAAGAACTTGAAAACCCTGCAAGCGCCAATACCTGGCCACCACATCGCCTAGGGCATAGACCTCGGCGTGACCCATGTGTAAATCACCAGACGGGTAGGGAAACATGTCGAGGACATATTTACGGGGTCGATCATCATCTCCCGGGACTACCGTGAACGGCTGGTGCTCTTCCCACCAGGCAGACCACTTTGCTTCCAAAGCCGAGAAGTCATAGCTTGCTTTGTCAGGAAAATCGGGCTCGTTGGCAGAAGTCATCACCGGTCAAGAGTACTCAACTTGATCCACTCCTAGCGCCTCGAGAAACGCTTGAGCCTTAATTCCCACTTCACTGATTTCACTGGCGGGGTCACTCAACGCGGTAATCCCACCTCCCACACCGAGGGAAAACCCTTCTGGTGTGGCCACCACGGCGCGGATGGTCATCGCAAAAGTGGCGCTGTTATCCACTCGCCACACCCCGTAGGTGCCCGCGTAATATCCCCGAGGGCCACCCTCCCACTGGTTGAGCAGCTCCACTGCGCGCCTCTTCGGAGCCCCCGTCATAGAGCCCGCCGGGAACGCCGAGGTGAGAACATCCAGAGGATCCAGCCCGGGCAATAGTTGACCGGTCACTGTGCTGACAAGTTGGTGGACTCGGGCATAGCTTTCGACCACCAGCAGCTCCGGGACCGCTATCGAGCCCACCTCACACACCCGGGAGAGGTCATTACGCATCAGATCCACGATCATCAAATTTTCCGCGCGCTCTTTATCGCTAGCGATGAGCTCCTCGGCTAAGAAAGTGTCCTCCTCGAGGGTCGCGCCCCGTGGCCTGGTTCCCTTGATAGGTCGGGTGGTCACCACTCCCGAGGGGGAAATATCCACAAAAGTTTCGGGGGAGGCCGACACGATAGTGAGGTCCCCCATCCGCACATAAGCCTGGTGGTGAGTGGGATTGCTCTTTCTCATCATCCGGTGAAGGGCTAAGGGATCAAGCGCATCTGCACTACTCATCTGGGTGGTCAAACACAGTTGATAGGCATCCCCCCGGGCAATGGCTTCTTGGGCATCAGCAATCATCGCCCGGTACTGCTGGGCGCTCTTGCGCCAGACCACCCTCGGCGTGCCCTCGGGGGTGACGCGAAGATTCTCTTGCTGAGCGCTTAGGGAATCCCGAGAACCAAGCCCTGCCAGTGCCGTGAGAACGTTTTCTTTCCACAGGCCCAGTTCACCCTCCCACGCCGCTCCCCACGCCACGAGCGTGAGTTGCCCGGTGGCATGATCTATCGCTACAAGACGCTCCACGACCAGCGCCTGAGGTCTCTCATCCTGAGCCTGGGCAACCTCGACGCCCAACGTTTCGTGGGCGAAGCCATAGGGGACCACGACATGAATACCCAGTGGGTAGGACAGTACTTTCGTGTCCCCCGCGCTAGCTTCTCCGACCATAGTCTGGTGGGCACTACGAACCTGGCCCTGCCACGATAACGACAGGTCACACGCACGCGCCGTAGCAAGATACGACACCCCACTGCCTCGATCCCCGTGGTCATCAAGCCACAGAGCATTATCGGCATCGCCACACAGCGCCTGAAACACAGAATCTGGCTCAAACATGCCCGGCACGGGATGCTCAAGAAGCCCCTTCGTCATAGCCTTAGCCTATGAGTCACGTCCTGTATCAATTCTCCGGAAACCACCTGGGGGCTATCGAATGGTGCGAACCTCGCAGGGGCGAGACGTTGGTGGCTGACTCGTGGCGAGTGGATGACGGCCAGGTTGTCGCTCTAGAACACCATCTCGATCGCTTTCGCACCAGTGTCGCCGCGACGACTCAGCTGGGGAGCGCCCCCGTAGAGGCCTTCCTTGCGGCGGTGCTCGACAAAATCCAGCCCGTGGGCTCGTGGTTTCCCCGAATTGAAGCAGTGGCCACTCCAGGTGGTCCCACACTGCGCTATCGCCATCGCGTCGCACCGGAGCTCACCAGCGAGGCAATTCTCGCGTCCACCTCACAAGACCCCCGGACCCACCCACTGGTCAAAGGACCCGATCTCGAAGCTCTGCTCAGGCTACGAAGCAACGTGGCACCCCTCGGTGCCACCGAAGCCGTCATTCTTGATGCTCAGGGAGCGATTGTGGAGGGGGCCTATAGCTCCGTGGTCGTCTGGACATCAGGTTCTGACGTACTCACGATTGTTCCCCGCTCCACCCCGCGCCTTCCCGGCATTACGGAACAGGTTGTGCTCGATATTGCCCGGAGGGAAGGGGTTCGCGTGGAGGAACGCACTCTCTTCCCCCAGGATTTGGACAATGCCACGGTGTGGATTCTGAGCGCTTTACACGGCATTCGCCAAGCAACCGCCTGGGTGGATGGCCCCACCCTTTCCCGCTCACAGTCCTTGCGTGATGCGTGGCGAGAAAAATGGCGTGACGAAGGCCAGGGAATCAACCAGCTTCCTCGCTGAGAGGAAAAACCCATGAATCTCCCAATAGACTCCGGCGGTAATGAACGAAATCCTTGATGGCATTCTGAGCTTTGTCGAAGGTGTGCCGCCCGTCCTGCGCATCCTCATCACCGGCATCTTTGTGATGCTCGAAACCAGCGCACTGATCGGCCTTATCGTGCCCGGCGACACCGTGGTGCTGGTCTCCAGCACCGGGGTCACCAGCGCCATTCAGTTTCTGTTCACCATCGTCGCGGTGGTAGCCGGAGCACTCGTGGGGGAATCGATTGGCTTTTGGCTAGGGCGGATTTTTGGCCCCAAATTGCGCGCCAGTTGGTTAGGTCGTCAGATCGGGGAAGACAGGTGGGACAAAGCTGACAGGTTTGTTAAACGCCGCGGAGGAATCGCCGTCTTCATCTCACGCTTTTTGCCGGTCTTCCACTCCTTGGTGCCCCTCACCGTGGGAATGTCGATTATGCGCTATCGGACGTTCATGGCGTGGACTACGCCTGCCTGCATTACGTGGGCATTTCTATACGTCTCGATAGGTTCTGGAGCTGCCGAAACTTATCGAGACCTTCAAACCAGTGTCGAATCCGCTGGCTGGATTTTTATCGCCATAGTGGTGGCCTCAGTGCTGCTGATTGCGGTCATTAAGCACGTGCTCCACCGCTATGCCCAATCACACGAGGCCACCGAAAGCATCGAGGTTGTTATCCCCGAGCACGAAACCCGCTAGAAGCCGTTAGCCTCTAGCCACCCTGCCGCAATATCCGCAGCAGACATTTCGTCCTTTGTGCTCTGCAGGTTCAAAGCCACTAGGCCCTCAGGGGTGAGAGCTTTGCTGATCGGGTCAATCACGAGCGCTAACTCGCTAGCCCTGTCACTCGAAACGATGGGAACAACGTTCGAGGCCAAGAACAAACCTTGGGGATCGGCCAGGGTAACCAAACCAAACTCAGCAATGCGAGGATCACCGCTATATACGTTGGCCATGGTCACGACACCTTCGAGCAAAGCATCTACGGTGACATCGCCGGTGGCGTCAAACTCCACGCTCACCCCATAGGTTTCCAGCAATCCTGCGGGGCCATAGGGGCGCTCTTCCAACTCGGGGGCGCCACCGAGAATCAACCCTTCAACACCCACTAAATCTTCCAAACTAACCAGCGCATTAGCCTCGGCAAATTCAGCGGTCACGTTATAAGAATCCTGGTCGGTAGCAGGCGACATCGCGAGGGCACTGAGGCCTTCAGGAAGAGCCTCTCCCAAAGCTGCATAGACCTCGTCAGCCTCGGTAGCGGAGGCGTCGGGGGAATAGAACTGCAACAGGTTTCCGGTGTATTCCGGGAAGAGGTCCACCGCACCGGATTCCAGCTCAGGCAAATACGCGTCGCGTTGACCAATTTGGAACTTCCGCTCCACTTCGTAGCCAGCTCCTTCGAGCGCCTGGGCATAAATCTCAGCAATGATTTCATTCGAGTAGTAGGCCT
>JAFMKX010000007.1:0-10386 GCA_017852615.1 Pontimonas sp.
GACGACGTGTATACCGACGAAGAAATTGAGCGGATTCGGCGCGCTGGAGCTATCGCCGCCGGGGCTATTGAGGCAGCGGGCGCGGCGGTGAAGCCCGGGGTAACCACCAATGAACTCGATGCGATCGCCCACGAGTATGTCCTGAGTTTTGATGCCTATCCCTCGACCCTGGGTTATCGCGGCTATCCCAAGTCTTGCTGCACGTCGCTCAACGAGGTCATTTGTCACGGCATCCCCGATAACACCGTCCTAGAAGACGGCGACATCGTCAATATCGATATCACCGCGTTCAAAGAGGGCATGCACGGTGATTTGAACAAAATGTTCGTGGCCGGGGAACCCAGCGAGGAAGCCAGGCTTCTGATTGAACGCACAGAGGAATCTTTGCGGCGAGGAATCAAGGCTGTTGCCCCGGGGCGGCACATCAACGTCATCGGACGGGCCATCGAAGCGTACGCGTCACGCTTTGGCTATGGCGTTGTGCGAGACTTCACCGGTCACGGTGTGGGGTCGTCTTTTCACTCCGGGCTGATCATCCCCCACTACGACGCCGCACCGCTGTATGACCAGGTGATGGTGCCAGGAATGGTGTTCACCATTGAGCCGATGCTCACCCTGGGAGATATCAGTTGGGACATGTGGTCGGATGGCTGGACAGTCACCACCCGAGATAAGAAACTCTCCGCACAGTTCGAACACACCCTGGTGGTGACCCAGACGGGAGCAGAAATATTAACGCTTCCCTAAACCAGGCGATTGGCATTGATATCGGTGGTACCGGCATCAAAGGCGGCCGAGTCAATCTTGATACCGGAGAGCTGACCTCTGACCGGGTGAAGTATGCAACCCCGGAAGGGGGTCACCCCGATGACATCCTCTCGGTGGTGGCACAAATTTTGGAGGACTTAGAAGCCAGCGCACGCGAGCACCTGGGCGTGTGTGTTCCCTCGGTCGTGACCCACGGGATGACGCGCTCGGCGGCCAACATATCGCCCGACTGGATCGATTTTGCTGCTGAAGAAACGTTCTCCACTTCTCTCAACCACACCACTCATTTCATCAATGACGCTGATGCCGCGGGCTTCGCCGAAGCCAGATTGGGTGCTGCCCGAGGGATTGCTGGCATGACGATCCTGACGACCCTGGGAACAGGAATCGGATCTGCTCTGCTGGTCGATGGCGAGCTGATTCCCCATTCCGAATTAGGCCACCTCGAACTCGATGGCACCGATGTCGAGCACCGGATGTCCAACGCCGCGCGGGAGCGAGAAGGTCTGAGCTTCGCAGTGTGGGGAGAAAGGCTCACCAGCTTTTACGCCCATTTGGAAAAAATCTTCAGCCCGGAGCTTTTTGTGATCGGAGGAGGAATTTCAGCCCAGCACGCCGAATTCTTCCCCTATGTGAGGATTTCGACTCCCCTGGTTCCGGCTCATTTCCTCAACAACGCCGGAATCGTGGGCGCAGCGCTGCTCGCTGCCGAACATTTGGCTACTGCCGCGCGAGCCTAGAAAATAACCCACTCAGAAACGAGGGCGGCCACCCGGTCATCGACCAGGGCCGTGACCAGAGTTCCCTCTTCGCCATACTCACTGTGTTTCACCATGCCCTCATCGTGCAGCATGGCAATGACATCCCCTCGATCAAAGGGAATCTTGAGGCTCAGGGCTATCGAGGGCTTGGGAAGCGCCGCATCAATGGCCGCCATGAGCAGATCAAGACCTTCGCCGGTCTGGGCGGAGACAAAAACCGCTCCCGGTGCTAAACCCCGTAATTGAAGGGATGTGCCCGCATCGATGAGATCGCACTTATTGAAGACAATAATTTCTGGAATGTCTCGCGCTCCGACCTCGCTCAACACGTCGCGAACGGTCGCCAGTTGCGCCCCAGGATCCGGGTGTGAGGCATCGACCACGTGGACAATGACATCAGCACTCCCGACCTCCTCCAAAGTGGAGCGAAACGCTTCCACCAATTGGTGCGGTAGGGCTCGCACAAAACCGACGGTGTCGGTGAGGGTGAAGGGGTGACCCGAGGGAGTAATCGCTTTGCGCACAGTCGCATCCAGCGTGGCAAAGAGGGCGTTTTCGACTAACACGCCCGCTTTAGTCAGGCGATTGAGTAACGAAGACTTCCCGGCGTTGGTATACCCAGCAATGGCCACATTGGGGATGCCAGTGCGCTTGCGATTGGCGCGCTTGGTCTCCCGCGATGGGGCAAAGCCTTTGATTTGGGTGCGAAGCTTGGCCATCCGGGTGTTGATGCGTCGGCGATCCAGTTCAATCTTCGTTTCACCAGGGCCTCTGCTGCCCATTCCCGAGCTGGCACCACCCACTTGGCCACCGGCTTGCCGGCTCATGGATTCACCCCATCCTCGAAGCCTGGGGAGCAAATATTGCAGCTGAGCCAATTCGACTTGGGCTTTACCCTCGCGGGTCTTGGCGTGTTGGGAAAAAATATCCAAAATTACTGCGGTGCGATCAATCACCTTGACTTTGACCACATCTTCTAAAGCGCGACGTTGCGAAGGAGCTAATTCGGTATCGGCTACCACCGTGTCGGCACCGAGGTCCCAGACCAACTCCTTGAGCTCTTGAGCCTTGCCCTTGCCCAGGTAGGTGGACGCATCGGGGTGAGGTAACCGTTGAAGGACACCATCGAGAACCTGTGCTCCCGCTGTTTCACACAGTGCGGCAAGCTCCTTGAGAGAATTTTCGGCATCGCGCGTAGGGCCTTGGGAATACACCCCAATCAAAATGACCTTCTCCAGCCTCAGCTCGCGATACTCAACCTCGGTGACATCCTCGAGCTCGGTTGAAAGTCCACTGACTCGGCGCAACGCTTGACGTTCTTCTAAGTCCATCTCCCCCGTGGTGTAGGGGGTTCGCGGTGAGGGGGGTCCTCCGACGTCACCGGAAAATACGCTCACCGATGCTGCTGGAGCGTCCTGGCGCGCAAGAATGCGGTCAATAGGGTCTGAGTCGTGAGCCATGTACTCACCAGAATAGCGATGCTCTTTCTGAATTGCCTGGTGGGTGCGCTACGCTCCCGGCATGACCAACCCCGTGAGTTTCGCTCGAGGCGTGGCGCATCCCGAAGCGTTTCATGGCAGTGGAAAGACGACGAAGTTTTTCGAAGGGTGGTACAACAAACTCGTCTCCGCGGACACTGCGCAACGGTGGGCTGTGATTCCCGGCATTTTTCGCGGCCTGGATGGACATACCCATGAAGCTTTCGTTCAAGTCCTCGATGGCGCCACCGGCCGGTCCTGGTACCACCGTTTCGATATCGACGATTTCGAAGCGAGTCAGAGTGAATATCGAGTTCGCGTGGGAGACAACCATTTTTCTCACGAAGGCGTCACCCTCGCTCTGCCCCAACTTCAGGGCACCCTGACCTACACCACCCCCCTTGTGCCGTGGCCTGTGACCTGGCGCGAGCCCGGCATCATGGGTTGGTATGGTCTGGTGCCGTTTATGGAGTGCTTCCACGGCATCGTGTCCTTTGGACACGAGCTCACCGGATCTCTCCACGTCGAAGGGTCAGCTACAGATTTCTCGGACGGTCGAGGCTACATAGAAAAAGACTGGGGACAAGCCTTCCCTGAAAGCTACGTGTGGTTGCATTCCAACCACATTGAGGATCACCCTGAAGCATCCCTGATTGGTTCCGTGGCGATTATCCCCTGGATCGGAAGACCCTTTAGAGGGTTTATTGCGGGGCTGCACCATTCAGGACGCCTTCACCGGTGGACGACGTATAACAAGACCACCGAGCTCAAGCTCCACATTGATAGCTCCCACGTGCGGTGGGAGCTTGAAGGACCCGATGGAATCCTGCGCTTAGAGGCAGAGCGTGTGGGCGGTGGAGCGCTTCACGCTCCCCTTCGAGAGGCCATGCATCAAAGGGTGGAAGAGACACTCAACGCCACGATTGCCATTACCCATATATCTCCCCAGGGGACCACAGTGATGGACTCTCTGGGTCGCGTGGGAGCCATGGAGGTCTATGGCGACACCACGCGCTTGTTAGCTCTTTAGCTACAGCAGCTCGAATCAGACTGAATCACGGGCAGAGCGACCCGGTGGGAATCGCTAGCGTTTACTCTCTCCACAGCGGTTGCATCCGGGTAATACCCCTCCGGATACGTCGGACACACGGCCGTGAAGGTTCCATCGGATCGAGCCAAAATAGTTCCGTCGAAATTCTTGCTCACCATAAATTCTCGCGCTTGATCCTGCGAAAGAAAAGGTTTGGCGCACTTCGTGTAGTTGAATTCACTCATTCTCATCCCCTCCACCACTGCTAACGCCTCGGTACCCCAGGTTATTCCCCCCTCGATGGCCTGTGCAGATTTGCACAGACGTGCAGGGGTGAATTCGGCTCTCGCGCGTAGGCTTAACCCTGAGAATACGACTAAAAAACCACGGAGTGACACTGATGTCCCGATATGTAGTGGCCCTAGATCAAGGCACCACCAGCACCCGAGCGATTGTTTTTGACCACGCTGGGTCGATTGTCTCTAGTGGCCAACTAGAGCACCAGCAGATCATGCCGCAGGCAGGCTGGGTTGAACACGACCCCATGGAGATTTGGTCCAATGCCCGGGAAGTAATCGGGCAAGCACTGTCCCGAGCCCAACTGACCCGCCACGATATCGAAGCGCTCGGCATCACCAATCAGCGCGAAACGGCCATCCTCTGGGACCGCCGCACGGGTGAGCCGGTATATAACGCCATCGTGTGGCAAGACACCAGAACCCAGGACCTCATCGACTCTTTAGCGGGCGATGTCGGAACGCAACGTTTTCAACATAAAACAGGTTTACCTCTGGCTACCTACTTCTCAGCCAGCAAGATCGCATGGATTTTGGACAATGTGGACAACGCCCGAGAACTTGCCGATCAAGGCCACCTCGCCTTTGGCACGCCCGACACGTGGATGCTGTGGAACCTCACCGGCGGAATAGACGGCGGAGTCCACGCCACCGACGTGACTAACGCGTCACGAACCCTGTTGATGGATTTAGAAACCCTGAACTGGGACGCTGAATTGTGCGAAGCCTTTGGCGTTCCGATGTCGGTGTTGCCCGAGATTCGAAGCTCTTCTGAGGTCTATGGCACGGTTGCTTCTAGTGGACTACTTCGAGAAGTCCCGGTTGCGGGCATTCTCGGGGATCAGCAAGCCGCGACGTTCGGCCAAGCGGCCTTTTCCGCGGGTGAATCCAAAAACACCTATGGCACCGGAAACTTCCTCATCGTCAACACCGGGGAAAAGATTGTCCGCTCGCGCAATGGCCTACTGACCACACCGGCCTATCAACTCGGTGATGCTCCCCCCGTGTTTGCCCTCGAAGGCTCCATTGCCGTCACCGGCTCGTTAATTCAGTGGTTGCGGGACAATCTCGGCATCATCTCTGATGCCAGCGAGATTGAAGCATTAGCGACCAGTGTGCCCGACAACGGTGGGGCGTATTTTGTGCCGGCCTTTTCGGGGTTATTTGCCCCCTATTGGCGAAGTGACGCCCGGGGTGCGCTGGTGGGCCTGACTCGTTTTGTCACCAAAGCGCATATCGCCAGAGCAGCGCTCGAAGCGACAGCTTTCCAAACCCGCGAAGTCCTCGATGCCGTCAATGCTGATTTCGGGGGCTCTTTGAGCGAACTCAAAGTCGATGGCGGGATGACCAAAAACAACCTTCTCATGCAGTTCCAGGCCGACATTCTCGGTATTCCCGTGGTGCGTCCCGCGATCGCCGAAACAACCGCCCTCGGCGCCGCTTATGCGGCAGGCCTCGCGGTGGGTTTCTGGAAAGATTTGGACGAACTAAGGGCGAAATGGCAAGAGGACGCCAGGTTCCTGCCAGAAATGAAGGAACCAGAGCGCGAGAAGCTTCTCACCACATGGAAAAAGGCCGTGACGAAGACCTTCGACTGGGTGGACTAGTCCTGCTTGACCGTCTACTCCACTGTGATTGATCCGATTTGCCGGGCTACCTCTGAACTAGACCATCCCCGTCGAGAAGCCATGAGGTGTGCTAATTCCTTCAGCAATTTTTTATTCACTTGACCGCTGAAGGCCATGCTGGTGCGACGATGAACGATGTCACTCAGGGTGACCACCCATTCATTGTCTATCAAGGATTCAATTTCTCCCGCTGAATAATGCGGGTTGTGCTCCAGTGGTTGATCACCGACGGAACCTAAATGGTTGATGAGGACCTCGGCGTGGGTCCCGTACCGGGCCAGGAGCTCACGCGCTCGATCCTCCCCCACACTTGATCCGTGACGGTGCACCCAGGCGGCGGTGTCAGCTTCCGTTCGAGGAAAATCTTTGCCGCCACCGATTGGCAACGACTGGGTGGAAACCTGACGCGGTCGGGACAACAAAGCCAAAACTTCATCAGCAAGGTGCTCCCCCAGGGCGCGGAAAGTGGTCCATTTCCCGCCCACCAGTGACACCAGAGGGGTGGCTTGGCCCAACTCACTGTGGACGATTCGGTAATCCCTCGAGACAAAACCTGGATTGGTGTCCTCACTCGCCGGTAAAGGCCGCACCCCGGCATATCGATACACAATTTGCCCATGCTCAGTCTTGATTGTGGGGAAAACAAGCTTCACCAATTGGAAGAAGTAATCGACTTCCTCATCCGTGCACACGATGTCTTCTGACATCTTGACCGGGATATCGGTGGTTCCCACCAGAACGCGGTTCATGATGGGGTACATCAAGACGATGCGTCCATCGCTGTTTTCAAAGAAAATTTCTCTGCCATCGCACGCTTCGAAGAGCTCGGGGTTATCCAGCACAATGTGGGAGCCCTTGGTGCCCCCCATAAACTGTGTGCCTTGGCCAAAAGCCTCATTGGTGAGATCGGTCCAGGGCCCCGTGGCATTGACCACAACTTTCGCCATAAACGGGAACTCATCCCCAGAAAGCTCATCGCGCAGAATCACACTGCCCTGGTCAAAACCGACCGCACTGACGTAATTCGCGACTACCGCGTGGTCACCCGCTGCCAAACCGTCTTTCATCACATCGAGAGCTAACCTCTCGGGATTATCCATGGCGGCGTCGTAATAGGTCGCGGTGAATTTCACTTCGGGATGCAGATGGGGCATTTGGGCTAAGGATTTCTTCCGGCCCAGAAAACTATGCCGTGGCAATTTGCCGCCGTCTCGACCAAATAGGTCGTACATCATCAAGCCCACTTTGATCAGCAACGCGCCTCGTTCTTTGGGCGTTCCCTGCGTGTGGGTAATCAGCCGCAATGGCGCGGCCAACAGGCCAGAGACCAGCGAGAAGATGGGAATGGTGGTCTTGAGAGGCCTGACGTAGTGGGGTGCTGCCGAGAGAAGACGATTTCTCTCTTGCAGTGACTCCTTGACCAAGCGCAACTCGCCGTTTTCGAGATACCGGACTCCGCCGTGGATCATGTGGGATGAGGCTGCCGAGGCGCCAGAGCAGAAATCGCTCCGGTCGATGACCGCGACAGAAACCCCCTGAAGTGCGAGATCGCGGAACGTAGCGAGACCATTAATACCGGCCCCCACAATCAGGACATCAGCAGAGCCCATAGTCCGAAGGCGCGCTAAGCGCGAACCGGAATCAGCTACCGACGATGTTGTTGTCATTGTGCGCTTAAGCTCCTGCTGCCTCGTTGCAGTCCAATACGTGTTGGGACAATATTTGACCCGGTAGCACATTCGCGCAACTTTGATGCACAAACGTGCAAGACTAGATTTCATGGCAATCTCCGAAAAAGATGGATCTCGGTTCCGCGACGCGTGGCGCGCGGCGCAGCTTTATTACATGCAAGACCTCACGATGGAAGCGATTGGCGACGAGCTGAACGTCTCCCGATCTTCCGTGTCTCGCCTGCTAGACCTGGCGAGGAGCCGGGGGATCGTGGAAATCAAGGTCATCTCCCCGACCGAAGCGCCCCAACGCATTGAGCGTGAAATCAAGAGACGCTTTGGGATTTCGGCAAGCCTGGTTCCCGTCCCCGATCGGACGTCCCATATTGACCGCCTGGACAGAGTTGCCTTGAGCGCTGCACGAATGCTCGGGGATTTCGTGAGCTCAAATATGACGATGGGCATCGCCTGGGGATCCACTACGAGCGCTGTGGGCAGGCACCTAGTGAAGAAACCGCTATCAAAATTTGACGTCGTTCAGCTCAACGGAGCCGGCAACGACCACACCACCGGTGTGACCTATTCGAGTGAAATTCTCCGCCGATTCGGTGAAGCCTACGGAGCCCAAGTGACCCACTTCCCGGTTCCAGCATTTTTTGATGACCCCAACACGAAAGCCGCCCTATGGCGAGAACGTAGCGCCGCTCGGATAGTCGATATGCAGAAAAAGGTGGATATCGCGCTATTTGGACTGGGCTCAATCTATGCGGCCGTTCCCTCCCAGGTATACACGGGAGGATATTTGAGCGACTCAGACGTTGCTGAACTGACTGCCGAGGGAGTTGTGGGCGACGTAGCGACCGTGTTTTATCGGGCAGATGGCAGCTGGGACGATATCGCCATCAATCTTCGCTCCAGTGGCCCCGGGTTGGACGTGATCAGACACATTCCCCGGCGCTTGTGCGTCGTCTCGGGCGAGTCCCGTTTAGCAAGCCTCCAAGGGGCACTAGCAGCCGAGCTGATCACCGATTTGATTATTGATTACCCCACCGCAAGGGCTCTAGTCCAGGACTAGCCTCTGGCGCACTGTGGGGTTAACGCACTCTGGCCCCCTCGTAAGGGAGCCAGAGTGATCACAAGTTGTTCTACTGCATCACCATTCCGCCATCAATCATGATGAGCTGACCGGTCATGTAGTCGCTTTCGGGGCTAGCCAAGAATGAGGCCGTCCCCTGCACGTCTTCTGGGTAGGAGTAGCGCTTCATCAGAATCATGTTCTCGGCCAGAGAGTCCATGGACTGACCCTGCTTTTCAAACATTCCAATGTCGACCAAGTCCTTGTCGAGCTGCTTCCACAACTCAGTAGCCACGACACCGGGGCCATAGCCGTTGACGGTGATGTTGTGCTGAACCAAAGCCTTAGCCCCACCCTTGATCAGACCCAACACAGCGTGCTTAGCCATGGAATAGGGAATCACGTCGAGGAAGGCTTCGCGGGACAGAATAGAACCCACGTTGATGATCTTGTAGGGGTAGTCCTTGCGGGCGCCCTGAGCAATCATCTGCTTGGAGACCTGCTTCATGACGTTGAAAGATCCCCAGGCGTTGACGTTCATGATGAAGTCATAGTTTTCTTTGGGGGTATCGGGGAAAATCGTGGGCTTGTTCACGCCTGCATTGTTGAGAAGCAGGTTGATTTCGCCAAATTCCTTGACCACGTGAGCAACAGCGGCAATCGCTTGATCTTCGTCGGTCACATCGAGTGTGAAGTGCGTAGCCTGCCCACCTGCATCACGAATCTCTTGGGCAACCTTGGCGATGCCCTCTTCGTTAATGTCGGCGACACAGACAGCAGCGCCCTGCGCAGCCCAGTGCTTAGCAATGGCGGCGCCCATACCCTGTGCACCACCGGTGATGAGAGCTTTCTTCCCTGAAAGACGTTCGGTATCCATAGTGTGGTCATCCCTCCTGAGACTATTAATTAACCCAGACTTACGGGGACGAGCCAGTGACCAACGTCCTTGTCCGTGTGGGTGTCAACTCTCACACTACACTCACGAGGTGCTGTAATGCCACACAGACCACGCCTGGCGAGAGTTTCCCTGATTCTGCCCTAAATCAGCATCCCCAGGGGGTTTTCGATGTGTCGTTGGAAGGCAGCAAGCCATTGCGCCGCCAACGCACCATCCACCGCGCGGTGATCCGCTGAGAGGGTCACAGTCATGACCATCCCGGCGACCACTTCGCCATTCTCGACAACCGGTGCGGCCGTAGCAGCCCCTACCGCCAGGATTCCCGATTGCGGTGGGTTGATAATCGCCGAGAATTCCCGGGTGCCATACATTCCAAGATTCGTGACCGCAAAACTGCCGCCTTCGATCTCTTCCTGCTTGATTTTTCCCGAACGAGCTCGGCTGGCAGCATCCGCAATGGCCGCGTTGAGTTCGATCAACGAGAGCTTCTCCACTCCCCTAATGACCGGAGTGAGCAAACCGCCCTCGGTGGCGACTGCCACAGCAATATCTGCTGAATCAAATTTACTCATCGCGGAATCGCCCCAGATCACATTGGCATCGGGGACATCCATCAGCGCCAAAGCCACAGCCTTGACCACCCAGTCATTGACCGAGATTTTGACGCCCTTGGCGTCGTTGACATCTTTTCTCGCGGCCAAAAGCTTCTCCACGCGGCAATCAGCGCTGAGATAGAAGTGAGGAACGGTGGATTTTGACTCGGTAAGCCGTCTAGCGATGGC
>JAFMKX010000007.1:10711-37745 GCA_017852615.1 Pontimonas sp.
GCCGGGGCGGCGGTGTCAGCGCTCGCAGCGCCTGCATCAGCAAGCGCTTGAGCTATTTCTGCCTCACCTTCGCCCGCAGCGGTAAAAATGGCGATGGGGGTCCCCACATCGGCCAAGTCGCCGGGCTTGATCAGCATTTTGGCAACGATCCCAGCTTCTTCCGCCTGATATTCGACGGTAGCCTTTTCGGTTTCAATTTCTGCGAGCACGTCGCCCACCGCGATCTCAGCACCTTCCGTGACCAGCCAGTTCGAGAGAACTGCTTCACTGGCACCGGCGAGTACTTCAGGCATCCGAATAATGCTGGCCATTAGCGGGTCCCCTTAGCGCTCATCACACGCTTCAAGCCGGCTTCGACTTCTTCGGTGCGCGCAATAGCAGCACGCTCTAAGACCTTGGAGATGCTCGGTGAGGCCACAGATCCTGTGACACGTTCGACGGGCTGGTCGAGGTAGTCGAAGAAGCGCCGCTGGATTTCATCAGCGAGCCAACCCCCGTACGACGTTCCTTGAGCGCCCTGTTCCACAATCAGAACATTGTTGGTCTTGCGGATACTCTCACCCACCGTGTCCCAATCGAGACTGGCGCGGTCTAAAAATCGCAGGTCCACCAATTCGGCATCGATGCCGGTGCGCTCAATTGCTTCCTGCGAGTGATTCACCATCGACATATAGGTCAGCACCGTCATCTCAGTACCGGGGCGCACAATATTCGCTGTGCCATAGGGAATCTGGTAATCCAGGTCCCCCACCGGAATCTCGCCCTTGGTGAGATAGAGGTCGACATGCTCGATCATCAATACCGGGTCATCACAGGCCAACGCCGCGTTCATCATGCCGACGTAGTCATAAGGATTAGACGCCGCCATAATTCGCCATCCGGGTGCGGTGGCAAATATTCCGGCAGGATCCATCAAGTGTTGTGAACCGTATCCGCTGCCCATCGCTACCTTGGTGCGAAGCACAAGGGGTACCGCAGACTCTCCACCAAACATGTGCCGGGCTTTTCCGATCTGGTTGAACACCTGATCCGCAGCCACCCACATGAAATCGGGATACATGAATTCCACGACGGGACGGTAGCGGCCATCGAGGGCTAATCCGCCGCCGAGACCGGTAAAGGCGTTTTCGGAAATAGGAGTTCCCAAGATGCGTTCGGGATACTTCTCGCTCAAACCCTTGGTCGCACCGTTGGTACCACCCTTGAGATTGTGAATGTCTTCACCCAAAATCAAGATTCTGGAATCCTGCTCCATATTGCGATCCATCACCGCGGCAACGGCGTCGACAAAACGCACGTCTTCGAGTTCGCCCTGGTACTGCGCGCGCTCTTGAAGCCGAGCCCCCGCTAGTTCACTCAGGTCACCTCGCACACCCACATCCACGAATCCAGGTTCAGGCCACAGAGCTGGCTTGATGCGTCGAACCCCAGGTTTGGCCTCGGGGTCTTGTTCCACGAGCTCGGCCGCCGCACGAGCCATAGCTTCTTGAGCCTGGCTGCGCACCAGAGCCTCCACCTCGTCGTTGATCAATCCCAACGACTTCATTTGGTTGGCGACCAGAGTCAGCGGGTCGCGTGCTCGCCAGGATTCTTCCTCTTCCTTGGAGCGGTAGCCAAAAGCAGACCCGGGGAAGGCGCCGTTTTGGTGGAAGAAGCGATACACCTCGGCTTCGATCACGACAGGACCCTTACCTGCCCGGGTATAAGCCTCGGCTTTTTGCATCGTGAGATACACCGCGAGAGGATCCATGCCATCCACTCGGAACGAAGGGATACCAAAACCGACACCGCGACCGGAAAGCCTGGATTCTCGGGTGGCTTCCTCCACCGTGGTGGACACCGCATAGAGGTTGTTTTCAATAAAGAAAATTAGGGGAATGTCCCACGCTGCCGTGAGGTTCATGCTCTCCAACACCGAGCCAATGTTGACTGCACCATCACCGAAGTACGTCACGGTCATATCGGTCGTTCCCGAGAGCGACTGGGCGTACGCATTACCGGCGGCGAGAGGAACACCACCACCGACGATGGCATTCGTGCCGAGAGCACCTGCCTCATGCCACTGCAAGTGCATGGACCCACCGCGACCTTTACAGAATCCTTGGGCCAAACCAAGAATCTCGGCCATGGTGCGCTGGAGAACATTTTGAATATCGGCGCTGACCAGAGTCTGCAAATCCAAACCGTCCGGAGCGACGTATCCCAGTGCCTTTGCCAGGAACTGGTGGTGACCTCGGTGAGAGCCATTCACGGCGTCGGTGGGGCGAAGGCTCAGCCCGGAGCCGACCGCGCCACCTTCTTGACCGACGGACGAGTGCGCCGGACCGTGAACGAGACCTTCACCGGCTAGTTCTAATACGGTCTCTTCAAACGCGCGAATTAGGTGCAGTTGGCCCAGCATGGTGGCCAGCAGAGCGGGATCTGCCTTTTCCCAATCAGATTTGGTGGTGGTGACCTCTACCCACGGCTCGAGGGGGATCAGGAGGTTTTCTTTCGCCACGATGCTTCTTCTCTCTGCGCTGAGTTCTGAATGGCCTGTGCCAAATCAGGTGTGATGTTTCCGCCACGCTACACCAGATTGTATCCAATGTCACGAAATATGTGGGAATTTGGTAGAAAAACCGAATCAAATGAGCCATACTGTATTCAATCGAAACATAAGGGCGTGATGAGATGGCACTTCCAGGTCTACGAGGAACCGAGCACATCGGCTTTACGGTTCCGGACCTTGATCAAGCCGAACGTTTTTTTGTGGACGTGATCGGCTGCGAAAAGGTCTATAGCCTGGGTCCGTTTATCAAAGACGACGATTGGCTCGCTCAGCAACTCCACGTCCACCCTCGCGCCATCATGCGCGAGCTGCGATTCTTCCGCTGCAAAAATGGCCCCAATTTTGAGATCTTCCAATGGGAAACACCCGAGCCCCAAGCTCCCCAGCCCTCCAATTCTGATCTGGGTGGGCACCACCTCGCTTTTTACGTAGACGATCTGGATGTGGCGGTGGACTATTTGGCCAGTCACGGCGTGGAGCTCATGGGAGAGGTCGTAGCCTCTCAAAACGCTAGCTTCGGTCAGCGCTGGCAATACTTCCTGACCCCCTGGGGCATGCAGTGCGAACTCGTCAGCTTCCCCGAGGGCAAAGCCTATGAAAAGGACTCCCCTGTTATCCTGTGGCATCCCGCTAGGCCCAGCGAATAGGTTTGCCGATGTCTGCCCCCGATACTCTCCGCGATGGCAATGCCAGCACCCGTATTGCCGATGGCTTGCGCGAAGCCATCCTGCGCGGCGAGTACCTACCCGGAGATCGGATTATTCAAGAAGACCTCTCCGCCCGCTATGGCGGATCCCGCATTCCCGTGAGAGAAGCTCTGCGCCAATTGGAATCTGATGGTTTAGTCCGACTCGTAGCCAATACCGGTGCGTGGGTGGCAAGCCTGAGTATGGCTGAGTGCTCCGAGGTGTACCAAACCCGTGAGCGCTTAGAGCCGCTGTTGTTGCGTTTTTCGGCGGAGCACCTCACCACTGAAACCCTGGCCACTTTGGATCGCTTGGCCCATCAGATGGAGGATGCACCGGGGGTAGAAGAGTTTCTTGAACTTGATCGCCGCTTCCACTTCGCCACGTATGACAGCTTCCACACCCACACTCTGGGGCCACTCGTGACCAGGCTGTGGAATACCACTCAGCCTTATCGACGCGCGTACACCACCTTGGTGGGCTCGCGTAATCGGCGCATTTTTCATGATGAGCACCACATGTTGGTCACCGCTTTATACGATGGTGATTTGGAGCTTGCCGAACAAATTCTTGCCCTGCACATTCGACGCACCAGATTGCACCTAGAACGTCATCCCGAGCTTTTTGACCCCACCACTCCCCCACATTAAGGAAACACATCACCCTCATGACAATGGCCGTAACGAACCCCACCACCGGAATGCTCGAAAAGGAATACCCCGAGCACACTGAGGCTGACATCGATTCCAAGCTGGCAATCGCTCAAAGCGCCCACGAGACGCTGCGTCGCACCTCCTTTGATCAGCGTGCCGCGTGGATGCGCGCCACCGCTGACCTGATGGAATCCGAAGTGGATTCTCTCGCACCGATGATGGTGCGCGAAATGGGAAAGCCCATCGCTCAGGCGCAAGCCGAGGTCCACAAATGCGTGAAAAACATGCGCTTCTATGCGGACAAGGCCGAGGAGTTTCTTGCCGATGAGCCCCTAGCAGACCCCAGCTCGGTCAACGCCAGTGCCGCCTGGGCCAGGTATGAGCCACTGGGTGTTGTCCTGGCTGTGATGCCCTGGAACTACCCACTGTGGCAGGTGATGCGTTTCGCTGCCCCCGCTTTGATGGCGGGCAATGCGGGAATCCTCAAGCACGCTTCCAACGTGCCTGAATCAGCGCTTTATCTCGACACCCTCTTCACCCGAGGCGGCTTCCCCGAGGGTTCGTTCAGCACCCTGATGATTGGTGTGAAGTTAGTCAACACCGTTATTGACGACTGGAGAGTCAAAGCCATCACGCTGACCGGCTCAGAACCCGCCGGTCGCGCTGTTGCCGAACGTGCTGGTCGTCAGATTAAGAAGTCCGTGCTGGAATTGGGCGGATCCGATGCGTTTGTCGTGATGCCCTCGGCTGATATCGAAAAGTCAGCTAAGACGGGAGTGCTCGCTCGGGTCAACAACAATGGCCAATCCTGCATCGCCGGAAAGCGCTTCATCATTCACGAGGACATTTACGATGCGTGGGTGGAACACTTTGTCGCTGAAATGGCATCCCTGGTTGTAGGTGACCCCATGGATCCCGCGACCAACATTGGCCCACTCGCCACCAAAAACGGCCAGCGCGATATTGCGCAACTAGTCGATGACGCCAAAGACAAGGGTGCTCGCATCCTGCTCGGTGGTGAACTTCCCGAGGGACCTGGTTTCTATTACCCCCCGACCATCATCGATAACATCACCCCCGAGATGCGCATCACCATGGAGGAAGCTTTCGGGCCCCTGGCGAGCGTCTATAAAGTCAGCTCCCGCGAAGAAGCCATCTCGATTGCGAATCAGACCACCTTTGGTTTGAGTTCCGCGATCTGGAGTGGCGATGCGACTGAGCAAGAATTCTTCTTGAAAGAACTCGATGCAGGCGCAGTCTTCATCAACGGCATGACCATCTCGTTCCCTGAACTTGCTTTTGGTGGCATCAAGGATTCAGGCTTTGGCCGCGAATTGGGCGCCCCCGGAATCCGTGAGTTCACCAACATGAAGACCATCTGGCAAGGCTAAACAGATGGCTGATGTGGGCTTCTTGGGCCTGGGGACCATGGGCATGGGTATGGCCCGGCGGCTTATCGCCGCTGGGCACACCGTGCACGTGTGGAACAGATCCAAGGGCCCGGTAGAAGCCTTAGTTGACCAGGGCGCTACAGAAGCGACCACTCCAGCCGAGGCGCTGGCCACCAAGGCTTCGTTCTCGATGCTGGCTAACGACAGCGTGGCTGAGATGGTCTTGAGTGAAGACAACCTCAGAGCAGCTGAGGGTGGCTTCCACGCCAATATGGCCTCGGTGAGCCCTGAGTGTGGGCGCAGGTTGTCAGACCTGGCTCTGCGCGTGGGCGTGTCCTACCTGGCTAGCCCGGTGCTGGGCCGTCCTGCCGTGGCTGCGGAGGGTAACCTCAACATCTTGGCCGCCGGATCCCCAGACGCCATCGCTGCGGCTCAGCCGTTTTTTGAGGTGATGGGAAAAAAGACCTGGCCGATGGGTGACTCTGCTGAGGTAGCCAACCTGGTCAAAGTGGCCGTGAATTACAACATTATTCACGCGATTCAAGCCTTGGGAGAATCAATTGCTCTGGTGGAAACAGCGGGCGTTGACGCTAGCGATTTTGTCGAGCTCTTGAGCAACACCCTTTTTGGTGGCGTGGTCTACCAGGGCTATGGAAATCTGATTGCCCAGAAGGAATACCTCCCCCAAAGCTTCTCGTTAGAGCTTGGACTCAAAGACTTGTCCCTTGCCGAAGGGGCCGCTCAAGACGCAGGGATTACCCTGCCCACCTCCGGGGTGTTGCGCTCACTCTTCGAGGCAGCGCTGGCCTCACCCGAGCTCGTTGACTACGACTGGGCTGCCTTAGCGGAGATAACTAGGCAGCAACACTTCGACGCTTCCTAACCCGGGCGCGGGGCTAATACCGCCCTACTGGGCCGTCGACCCGCCATCGATCACGAGTTCGGTGCCGGTGATATAGGACGCATCATCAGAAGCTAAGAACAGCGCTGCGTGAGCAACCTCCCTCGGTGTACCCAGGCGACCCAGCGGAGTCTTATCCACAAGATCCTGGGTGAGGGATTCATCCTGAGCCATGACCATGGGAGTTCCGATGATCCCCGGGTGAATCGAATTGGATCGGATGTTGAACTGCGCATACGTGAGTGCAACGTTTTTACTCAGCGAGCGCACAGCCGCTTTGGAGGCGGTGTAGGCAGATACTCCCGAGGCTCCGACATATCCCCACATGGAAGAGGTGTGCACCATGGCACCTGCGTGTGCCTTCTTCATCACAGGAAGGACTGCCCGGGTGCCATAAAAGACGCCGTTGAGGTTGAGATCAATGATTCGGTGCCAGTCCTCGAGCTCAATAGTCTCGATTCCTTCATAGGAACCCACCGCACCAGCATTGTTAAACAAGATGTCGATAGTGCCCTGTTCACCAACCACACGCTCCACCAGCGCATTCCACTGCTCGAGCTGTGTCACATCCATGTCCACGCTGTGGATTCTCTCCTGGGCAAACTCATCCTCGTGAGAGAGGTCAAGGGAATAGACCGTGGCGCCTTCCTCGGCAAACAGCTCCACAGCTGCCCTGCCAATTCCCCGAGCGCCACCGGAAATGATCGCCACCTTGTTGGCTAGTCGCATGAGGATATTCCTTCCTGTCTTTCACACACCACGTTGTGTGCATCTATAGAGAACATCTAAGCGAAAATACGCCCCAAAATCTAGCGAAGTCAGCACACAGGCGTTATCTTAGAGAGAACACTCAACGCGGAGGGGAAAAAATGGTTAATTCCATCATTGTTTCAGATACGGGTAGCCCGTCTCAGGTGATCGGTGTTCATGGCGGCAAAGGCCTCATGCACTGGAAAAGGTTTGTCACCGGATTGATGATGCACGCAGCGTGGGATTCCTTTGAGCACAATCGCTTAGAGCCTGGCGCTGCGGTCGGCGAACACGTTCATTCACGCACCGAAGAGATCTATTTCATCGTTTCCGGTAAAGGAATGATGAAATACAACGGCGAAGAATTCGAGGTTGTCGCGGGCGATCTCATCATGACTCCCCTCGATGGCCGACACGGTATTACCAATCACGGCGACGAGGTCATGGAATTCGTGGTGGTCGAGGCTCTGCCGCCCTCGATCGTCAACGCACTGCCCGATTACACGCCATCCGTCGAAGCTGCCTAAGGAGACCGTCATGACCAACCCTCGTGTGAATCTTTTCACGACGAAAGAATCTGGAATCACCGAAATCATGGCGGGCCCGTGGAAAAACATCGAAGTGGTGACCCTGGGAGCCGGGGAATCCGTCGACCTTCACGCCCAGGGCGATGAGCACTGTGTCTTCACCATTGACGGCACAGCCCACGTGAGCGAGCCCGATGGCCGCAGCTGGGACTTCGTCGCGGGTAATACGGTAACGCTGCCCGAAGGCGGCAGGTGCACGATTACTGCCGGAGCTGAGGGCATGCGCTACCTCATCATCACCCTGCGAGTCGATCACTAACCACTCGTCACCGACACAACAGCGCCGGAGGCAAAAGCCTCCGGCGCTGCGTTTTCAGGACTGCGATTTGTGACTAATAGGGGTTGGCCACAAAGAGCTCCTGAGCTGGGAATCGAGTCAGAACCTGGGCACCAGTTTCGGTGATGACCACTTCTTCTTCGATACGCGCCGCCGAAATGCCATCAGGTGCCGGGCAGTAGGTTTCTAGCGCGAAAACCATACCTGCTTGGATTTCTACCGGATTAGTCATCGAATTCAAACGAGAAATAATGGGTCGCTCGTGAAGACCTAGGCCAAGGCCGTGGCCAAATTGAAGGCCAAAGGCCTCCATCTCATTGGCAAAGCCAAATTCCTGAGCTTTAGGCCACAACGCAGCCACTTCATCCGTTCCCACACCGGGACGAACCTTGTCGATGGCCAAGTCCATCCACTCGCGAGCCTTGCGATAGGCATCATGCTGAGCAGGAGTAGAGCTCCCCACCGAGAACGTGCGGTAATAACAGGTCCGATAGCCGTTATACGAGTGAATAATGTCAAAGAACGCCTGATCGCCCGGGCGAATAATCTTGTCGGTGAAGTTATGCGGATGCGGGTTGCACCGCTCCCCCGACACCGCATTAATTGCTTCTACCTGGTCAGAACCCATCTCATACAAACGCTTCGCAGCCAGCGCCACAATCTCGTTTTCCCGAATACCAGGCTTCAGCACATCCACGATGTCTTGGTAGACCCCATCCACCATCGCGGCGGCTTGGGAGAGCAACATGATCTCATCTACAGACTTAATAGCCCGCGCATCCAACATACTCTGCTGAATATCGACAACCTTCAGACCTTGCGCCTGCATCTCAAACAAGAACGAAGGCTCCACCAGGTCCACACCAATGGGGTCATTGACCACACCCGCGTCGGTGAGCATGCCCTTAATGGTCGCTACAGCCTCTTTCATCAACCCCACCTCAGGGTGGATAGCGCCACGAAGACCCAACATGCCCGCGTGAGAGTGATCCTCACCCAACCACGGCGCAAACAACCGGTGGTGCTTAGCAGCAGAACCAAAATCCCACAGGTGTGGCTTGCCATCTGGCATCAACAGCGCATAGCGCGACATCTTGTCGCCCAAGGCGCCACCGATCCAGGTCTGAGTGGTGTAGCGGATGTTATAAAAATCAAAAAGTAGGAAAGCGCCACATTCGCTGGCTTCCAACGACTTCATAGCCCGACCCAAGCGGTATTCACGAAGACGGTGGAAATCTACACGTGCTTCGTAATCCACACCCATGGAACCGTGCGCCGGGATTTGGCGACGAGAGAAGTCCAGGGCTGGAATCAGGGGGGCGGGGGTGAATTCGGTGGTCATCACGTTTCTTTCACAGTGTGGTTGAGCCCGAAGAGTTCATCTCTGCGGCCCAAGCGAAGGCAAGTATCTAACAAAGCGAAGCTGCCGAGGGCATGGGGAGGGCTTAAAGCCCTCCCCACACACACGGGGTTACTGATTTAGTGGGTTACCACTCAGGTGTTACGTCTGCTGCATCCCAGTTGTCAATGGTGACCTTGGGGTTAGGCATGTAGAGCACCGAACCGTCATCGTCACGACCGAGGCTGGTGTCACCGGTCATCGCACGGTAGATACCAACAACAGCGTTCTCGCCATCCCATGAGGAGGACTGGAAAACAGTTCCCATGAGCTCGCCACTCGCAACGAGAGGGTTACCCAAGAAAGTGTTACCGATCGAGGTGATGATGTAGTCCTTGGGGTCGAGGCCACGAGCCTTGAAGGCATCGATTCCACCGGCAACCATGGAGTCGTCAGCAGCGTACATTCCGCCGACGTTCTCAACACCAACAGCGGTCAGCATCTCGGATGCTGCAATCTGAGACTCATCCTTGTTCCAGTTACCTGGCTGCTCGGCGAGGATCTCAACATTGTCAGGGCAGGTCGAGGCAATGGTCTCTTTGAAACCGTTTCCACGAAGCGTTGCCACAGAGTTACCGGTCAGACCGTTGATCTGAATGATTCCGATGGAGTTGTCTCCAACGAACTCACACATCATCTCTGCAGAAGCTGCACCCTGGCCGTAGCTGTCGGTACCGGAGTAACCGTAGGTGAGTTCCGTGTCTTCGGGGTTCACGTCAGCGTTGGTGATCCACACGGGGATACCAGCAGCGTTAGCGGCCTCGAGGCAGGGACGAATGGTGTCAGCAAGTGCTGGCCACAGGATGATGCCGTCGGGCTGTGCAGCCACGGCAACTTCACACTCAGAAGCCTGCTTGTCACCGTCGTACTCAGAGTTGGTGATGGTCAGGTTGATGCCCAGTTCGGCAGCCTTAGCTTCCATGGGGGGCAGGTAGGTGGTTCCATAAGGCTGGTCGTTACCCTGAGGAAGAAGTGCGTATACCTCGTAGGTGTCGCCAGCGGTGGTAGCGGTCTCTTCTGCGCTATCCGTCGAAACAGCTTCTGTTTCGGCGTCAGCAGCACAGCCAGAGAGTGTCAGCCCTGCAACCGCGATCAAACTTGCGGTGGCGAGCCCAATGCGAGAGTTTCGCATAGTTTTGCCTCTTTCCGTTGTATTACATGGACAGCCACCTGTTGGTGGCTTTTTCTCAAACCCTTAGGTTTGAGATTTCAAGCGGCCCTGGCGAACCGATCTAATGCTTCCCAGGACTGCTCGAAGATTGGCGGGGTCGGTCGTGACCGCAAGGAGCAAAATCAGACCGATAAAGATTTGCTGAACCGGAACTTGTACACCGGTCAGGGTGAGGGCCACCTGCAAAACGCCCAGTGCGGTCGCTCCGATCAGAGTTCCCACAATCGAACCGCGACCACCCTTGAGGTAGTTACCTCCGATAATTGCGGCGGCGAAGCTCGCCAACAGCACAGTGGATCCCGCTGTCGGGTCAGCCGCAGTGCGCTCCAGAGTGTTGATCACACCTGCCAGCGAAGCGACAAAGCCAGAAATCAAAAATCCAGTGAAAATGCGGCGCTTGACGGGAATACCAGCGTCATAGGCTGCTTGGCGGTTACCGCCCACCGCAAAGAACTCGCGGCCGGCCTTCACTCGCGACACAAAGATTTGCAAAGCGATAAAAGCAACAATGAAGATGAGCACCCGCGGTGTCAGGGGGCCTAGCAGTGGGAGACCAAAGGCAATTCCCGCATCTGTGTTCGCCATCCGCACGGGTGCTTCATTCGAGAGCACAAAGCCCAGGCCGCGAAGGGCAAACAACATACCCAGGGTGGCAATAAAGGAGTTGATTCCCACGATGGCCACCAGGAAGGCGTTAATCATACCCACCACGAGGCCTACCGCTAAGGCAGCAATAACGCCGAGTGCCACATCAGGAATCATGGCCATCACCACACCCGAGAGAGCCAAAGTACTGGCAACGCTCAGGTCTAGCTCGCCCATCAAGATCACCGCGGTGAGACCCAAGGCCACCAAGCCAATCAGGGCTATACGGCCAAGGCTCACAGGGTAGGCAGTGAACACCAGTGGCTCGGTGAACGCTACGACGACCAACACCACGGCAAGCAATGCCACGCCACGGCCTTCGGTACGACGCGCCAGCGTGAGACGAAGACGGCCCCAGAAACTGGTCTCTTGCTGACCAATCTGAATACTGTTAGTGGAACTCATCGCTTGCCTGCCTTCCGCGAGAGCGCATCAATTGCGACGGCAGCCACAATCAATACGCCGAGGGCCATTTGCTGGTAACCGAACGTGATTCCCGAGAGCACCAGAATGTTGGTCAAAACACTGACGAAGATCACTCCCAGCAGGGTGCGAAGCACGCTCCCCTTCCCTCCAAAGACGCTGGTTCCCCCCACGATGATGGCGGCCAGTGCCCGGAAGTCGTAACCAGAGGACATCGCTGAGACTGCAGTGTTAGAAAACGCCGCCAAGACCCAACCAGCCACCATGGCCGCAAGAGCAGTAACGAAGAACGCCCCGATGACCACCAGCGCTGTGTTGGTGCCTCCCAGGCGGGTTGCAGACTCATTGACGCCAAAGGAGCGGATCAAGAAACCAAAGTTGGTCCGGTTGAGAATAAACGCCAGCACCAAGGTCATCAACACAAGCACCACGGCCGAATAGGGAACTGCGCCCAGTTTGCCGAGGCCAAATTCACGGATGAGCCCATCCTGAGGGCCAAAGAAGATACTTCCCCCGGAGAACAATCGAAGCAGGCCAAGCCCGATATACGTTGTCGCCAGCGTCACAATCACGGCATTGGCCTTGAAATAACCCACTGCGACGCCATTGACAACCCCGAACACGGCCGCTGCCAGCAGTGCTGCCAACATCGCCAGCGGAATTCCGTAGGAATTGCTGACAGCAATCAAAATCACCGCAGAGGTCGCGACCTGCGCGACGACCGAGAGGTCAAGATAGTTTCCGCTGATCACCACGAAGGTCATTCCGACCGCCACAATGCCAATCGGCGCCGCACGGTGGAAGACGTCGGTGATGTTGACCCACGAAGCAAAACCATCAACAAATACCAGCGCTACGACAATCAGCAACGCGGTGAAGACGAAGATTCCGTTTTCCGCAATCCAGCCCACAATGCTGCGCTCTTTCGGCGCCACCGTGGTCTTAGAGGTGTCGGAGTCTGCGACCGTGATTACCTCGGTCAGTGTTTCCTTAGCCATTATGCGTCCACCATCTTTTCTCCTGCAGCGAGCGACATGACGCTCTTCTCATTGGCTTCGGCGCCGTGAAGAGTTCCCGTGATTTTTCCGTCCCGAACGACGTGAATCACGTCTGAGAGCTCCAATAGTTCGGGGAGATCCGAGCTCACAACCAACACAGCGGTTCCTGCGTCAGCAAGCTCTTTCACCAACCGGTGGATTTCCGCTTTCGCGCCGACATCGACACCTCGGGTTGGCTCATCCAACACAATGAAGTCTGGACGGCGGCCCAACCACTTAGCGATAACAATTTTCTGCTGGTTTCCACCACTGTATTGACCGGCTTCCTGGCGAATCTCTGGTGGGCGAAGCCCAACTTTGTCCGCTAGATCTTGTGAGAACTTAGCGATTTTTGACCGAGTCTGGACCCCGTAGCGAGAAAGTTCCTTGCGGTTGGTCAATGTGATGTTCTCTGCCACCGTCATGCCCAAAGCAAGGCCGTCGGTGCGACGCTCTTCTGGGACGTAGGCGACACCGTTACGCACCGCGGACTGATAGCTCGTCAGAGCCACCGTCTTACCCTCTCGGGTGATGGTGACACGACCCGCAGTGCGGTTATCGGCACCGATAATGGCCCGCACCAATTCGGTGCGGCCGGCACCCACGAGACCGCCCAGACCCACGATTTCGCCGGCACGAACCTCGAGGTCAATTCCCTCCACACCGGGAGCCCTAATTCCTTGGGCAGAAAGCACCACATCGCCGGCGGCGGCAGTGCGCTTGGTCTGCAGGTCAAGTTTGAGTTCACGACCGACCATTTGATCAACAATTTGTTCTGGAGTGGTCTTCTCGATCGAGGATTCCATGACGCGCTGACCGTCTCGGACGATAGTCACCGAATCACAAATGCGGAAGACCTCGGGAATACGGTGCGAGATATAGATAATCGCCATGCCGTTTTTAGCCAAGCGCTGCAACATATCGAGCAGGTAGTCGGTTTCCGCTGGTGTCAGCGTTGCCGTGGGCTCATCCAGGATCAGCACCTTGGGCTTACGGGCGACCGCACGAGCAATTTCGACGAATTGGCGCAGGGCTACCGAAAGACGAGAAATACGTTCATTGACATCAACACTCACACCGATTTCATCCAGTGCCGAAGTGGCGATCGCGTTAAGTTCCTGTGACTTGGTAAATCCGACACGAGTGGGGGCATAGCCGAGCATGATGTTCTCAGCGACCGTCATCTCGGGGACCAAACTCAGTTCCTGGTGCACCAGAGCGATTCCCGCATCAAGAGAGTTCTTGGCGCCTGTCTCGAGGACTGTGCCATTCATGACCACTTGACCGCTGTCCTGCTCGATGATGCCAGCGAGGATGCGCATGAGCGTGGACTTACCCGCTCCGTTTTCTCCGACCACAGCGTGGATCTCGCCCTCGCGCACAGCGAGTGAGACGTTTTCTACGGCGAGAGCGCCACCAAAGCGTTTGACAATGTCGCGGGCCTCAATGATGACCTCGCCAATGTGGCTCGAAGCTTTAGTCATTCCTGTGGCTCCTTTGCCTCGGATTGATGTACACAGATAAGTGACAACGTTCTGGTTAGTGTAAACACACAGAACACACTATGTCCAATAGGCAGGCCAAATTTACCGAAACGTTATCTTTGGGAGAACGCTCAGGGATTGCTGTGGTGATGGCCAGCGGAATCGGCCCCAGGGAAATCCTGGTCCTGATCCGCTGCGGCATCGGACACAAACCACACCGCAACAACTTCTTCAGCGGTCTGGTTCCAGAAACGATGCGGAATGCTTGAATCGAAAGCAATCGAGTCGCCAGCGGTCATTTCCGCACGGCCAAAGCCGACCTGCACGCTCAGAGCGCCTCGGATAATGACGCCGTACTCTCGTCCCGCGTGACGGATGAAATCCTCAGGAGGGGCCGCACCCGGTGCGGGTGCATAGATAACTTCAATAAATTCTGCGCCCACTTCGGGCTTTGCTGTGAGCCGCTCCCACCGGGGGCCCGACTGCAATTGCATCGAAGGACGAGCACCGCGACGCAGGACAATACCGGCGTCATCCAAGGGGCCATCGTGCGCCGTGGCAACTACTTCCTCTTCCTTCGTGGAGGGAAGGGTCGCACCATTGGACTCGTCAAAGAGAGAGTCCATCGAAATACCCAGAATGCTCACCACGTTATACAGGGCTCGCACGCTAAAGGAGGCAAGACCTCTCTCGACCTGGGAGACATGACTGGCGGAAACATCGATACGCCTAGCAAGCTCACGAACACTAATTCCGGACTGATCCCGGGCAGCCCGGATTCGTTCGCCGACCGTGGCCCATTCAGTTTCGATATTTTCGGTAGTCATGATTTCCTCGCCATAACGGTACTACCAAAATGGAATTTTGTACGCTGCCACAGAACGTTGAGCTCTGTGTCGCTCGTTGAGCTCCGTGTCGCCAGAGGGGACTTAGGCCTCGCCTTCAACGCTCCCGGCCATTTTGGAAGGCTGAACCCACAAGACAATGACCACGATGGTGCCCACAAACGGAACCAGACCTAAGAAGATGAGCCCCCAGGGGAAGCCAGCATCGCGCAGGCGTCTCACGCCAACACCCAAGTAGGGCAACAAGGTGGCCATGAACCACGCCACTTGCAATCCATCCCAGATAGCGCCCGCACCAAAACTCACCAGTACAAGGAATAAGTTGAACCACCAAAACTCTGAGCGCGAAGCCGTCCCGGTGAAATCGGCGTATTTGCGGAAACCGGTGGCAATAGCTGTTCCAAAATTCATGGTGATCTCATACCTCTCGTCGATTCCCCCAGCCTAACGGGGTTCTGGTCGGGAGAGACTACGGTGGTGTCTGTGAGCGGCGAACACTACTTTTCTCAAAACCCGGAAAGTGCTCTGCGCACCACGCCGCTTCAGCTCACCCTGCGTGGCCACCAGGTCACGCTCCGAAGCGCCAGTGGAACATTTAGTCCCGGCAGCTTGGATGCAGGGTCGGCAGTGTTGCTCAAATACGCGCCCCAGGTGCCCGCCAAGGGAACTTTCTTGGATATTGGATGCGGCTGGGGCCCCCTGGCTATTTCCTTGGCGCTCGAGGCGCCTGATGCCACGGTGGTGGGCGTTGATGTCAACGATCGAGCCCTGGAGACTGCCCGAGCTAACGCTGAGCACTTGGGCCTGAGCAACACACATTTTTCGCAGCCAGAAGGGGTGGACCCTGCCCTGAGCTTTGACCTGATCTGGTCTAATCCACCGATCCGTGTGGGCAAGGCCGAATTGCATCAGATTCTCGCAACCTGGTTACCGAGGCTTTCCCCAAAGGGCCAAGCGTGGCTCGTCGTGGCCAAACACCTGGGTGCTGATTCTTTGATTACCTGGTTGAACTCTGGCGAACCGGGAGATTTCGATGCCGAACGTGTCGAAACGTCTAAGGGCTATCGCCTTATTCGGGTTACTAAATCTCTACCGTTGTCGTAAAGACTAATTCGGCAGGCCCCGACAAGGTGATGTGTTCACCTTCTTCAGTGGCAAACATGCGAACACCCAAACTGCCGCCAGGCACGGAGACTTTCCAGTGGTGTGGCGCACCCTCACCAGCCCAGTGCCGGGTAGCCAAAGCTGCGGCCATAGCGCCAGTTCCACACGAGAGTGTCTCCCCCACACCTCGCTCAAATACCCGCATAGAAATCATCCCCACGCCATCGACGACCATCGGATCCGCAGGGACAACAAACTCCACATTGGCCCCCTCGGGTGCGGGAGGGTCCAAAACCGGAGCGCTCGAGAGATCTAAGGCAGCAAGCTCTTCCATCGAAGCCAAGGCCACCACCACGTGGGGGTTGGGCACAGTAATCGCCAGGGACGGACGTGCCACGTCAAGCCCGCGAGCGGTAACGAGGAATTCACCGGGAGAAAAACTCCACCGGCCCATATCGGCATGGAATTGACCTGAAGCGCTCTTCGTGACATCAACAATGCCGGCTCTGGTAGCCACCGGCAAAGTATCGCCTGGCTCTAGGGTGACCAGTCCGGTGTCGAGCAGGTATTTCGCGAAAACACGCACTCCGTTTCCGCACATTTCTGAGAGCGAACCATCGGCATTGCGGTAATCCATAAACCACACTGCATCGGGTTCCACCTCGAGCAACGCTGCGACCTCCGGTGAACTAGCCGTGTGGGCAGCCCGGATAACGCCATCCGCTCCCACCCCGGTGTGCCGATTCGCGAGAAAACGGTAGGCCTCAGTGCCCAGGTCATACGAGTCATCGGGATCGGTAAACAACACGAAATCGTTTCCGGTCCCATGCCCCTTGGTGACCACCACACTCTGGGTCTTTTTCGCTCCTGCCACGACTACAGCTTACGCACTCAGAATCGTGCGAACCGATGCGGCGAGAGCGCCATCATCGAAGGGATTAATCCAGGTAATGCTGTCATCGCGACGGAACCAGGACACTTGTCTCCTGGCAAAACGCCTCGTCAACGCTTGTGTTTGCTCCACCGCTTCCTTCTGCTCCATCTCACCACGCAACACAGAAAGCGCTTGGTGATAACCAATAGCTTTCGACGCTGTGACACCGGATTCAATTCCCTGGGGAATCAGGCCCCGAACCTCGTCTAAGAGTCCCGTCTCCCACATGGTGACTACGCGCTGGTCCAAATCCACCACCAATTCCTCCCGGGGTCGCTCTAATCCAAAAATACGCGTGGATTCCTGCCATGAACGACGCTCGGCATCCAGACCAGCACCAAATGGTTTGCCCGTGATTTCGATTACTTCCAGGGCTCTAATCAGGCGCCGGGAGTTCTTAGGATCGATCGCTGCTGCGGCAAGTGGGTCTTTGGCGGCAAGCTCCGCTTGTAACGCTTGGGGGCCTTCCGTGGCCAAGCGAGCTTCTAACCCCGCTCTAATCGCGGGGTTGGTTCCGGGAAATTCAAACTCATAGAGCACAGAGGAGATATAGAGGCCTGAACCTCCCACCAGAATGGGAATCACCCCACGGCTTTGGATTTCCCTGATACACGCTCGAGCAAGAGCCTGATAACTCGCGACCGTGGCTTCAACGCTCACCTCCCACACATCAAAGAGGTGATGCACTATCCCCCGGCGATCCTGAACCGATAATTTGGCCGTTCCAATATCCATGCCTCGATAGAGCTGCATGGCATCGGCATTGACGATTTCGGCAGAAACTGACTCTTCAGCCAGCTTTTCCACCAGGGAGAGCGCCCAGGCGCTTTTTCCTGTGCCGGTGGCGCCCACCACGGCCACCACAGGGACCTGTGTGGCGGGTTGGGTGGCCAGGGCTTCGCCCGCAGCGCCTATGAGGGGCCTACTTTGAGTGTGGGCATGCCCAGATTCACCGCTCCCCCGGTTCCCCCAGGAGCGGTAGCGTCCGAAACGCCCGAGGGAACTCCGCAGCTTTCTTCTTGCCACCGATCCCAAGCATCCCCCGCCGGCGTGGCCCGAATGGTGAGATCCGGGTAATCGGCCAGGAGGAAGAACGGTTTGGCATCGGTGACTCGCGTGGTCACCACATCGCCTGGACGAGGTGGTGTCATGCCCTGAGGAAGCGAGAAGTGCACGAGACGACTATCTTTGGCTCGGCCTGAGAGCCTATTGCTGGCCTCGTCTTTGCGACCCTCATTGGTGGCCACGAGAACCTCGACCTCGGTACCAATCTGGGCTTTGTTTTCTTCCCACGAAATGCCATCTTGCAGGTTCATCAAACGCACATAGCGTTCAGAAACAACATCCTGAGGTACTTGGTCAGCCATCGTTGCCGCGGGCGTGCCGGGGCGAATTGAATACTGGTAGGTGAAGGCCATCGCAAACCGCGCCTGGGACACCAGGTCAAGCGTGTCCTGGAAGTCTTGCTCTGTTTCACCGGGGAAACCCACAATGATGTCGGTGGTAATCGCCGCGTGAGGAATCGCTTCCCGCACACGATCAAGAATCCCGAGGTATTTATCCCTGCGATAACTGCGCTTCATGGCCTTGAGGATCGCGTTGGAGCCAGACTGCAACGGCATGTGCAATTGGGGCATGACCTGGGGGGTTTCGGCCATCGCTTCGATGACGTCATCAGTGAAGGCCGCCGGATGCGGCGACATGAAACGGATTCGCTCCAGACCTGAAATAGAGCCCGCAGCTCGCAAAAGCTTTCCAAACGCGAGACGATCGCCAAATTCAATGCCGTAGGTATTGACGTTTTGACCCAGCAGCGTCACTTCCACCACACCATCGGCGACCAAGGCTTCTATTTCCGCAAGAATCTCTCCGGGGCGACGGTCTTTTTCTTTCCCTCGAAGGCTTGGGACAATACAAAACGTGCAGGTGTTATTACACCCCACCGAAATCGACACTAAACCGGAGTAGCTCGAATCGCGCTTGGTAGGAAGCGCTGAAGGGAAAGTCTCCAACGCCTCGAGAATCTCCACTTCAGCTTCGCCGTTGTGGCGAGAACGCTCGAGCAAGGCGGGCAGGGAACCCATGTTGTGGGTTCCAAAGACGACATCCACCCAGGGTGCCTTGTCAATTATCGTCGACTTGTCTTTCTGGGCAAGACATCCCCCTACCGCAATCTGCATCCCTGGCTGGGTGCGCTTAATTGCGGCGAGCTGACCGAGGTTTCCATAGAGCTTGTTATCGGCGTTTTCGCGCACGGCACACGTGTTGATCACGACAACGTCCGCGGGACGTCCCGGCTCTGCTTTGATATAGCCCGCTGCTTCGAGCGAACCCGTCATGCGCTGCGAATCATGAACATTCATCTGACAGCCAAAGGTGCGAACTTCGAATGTCCGCCCGTGGCTGGTATCCAGGGCAGCAATCATCGAGGCAACGTCGTTCCTCGTGTCCGCTTCGCTGGTCATGCTCACACCTCCATCCTAGGAGGACCGGCATGAGCAGGAAATGTGCCCTGAAAGCCAGGCTCCTCGCTCGGATAGAATTGGATGGCGCTCCAAGGCTTTAAGAAGAGAGGGGGAAACGTGTCCGAGCACAGCGAAATTCCCCGCTCCGTGTCGCGAACGCTGAGGAAGATCGAATCCCGACCTGGAGTCCACAAACCCAGAGCCTTGATTCTCGCGAGTGACGCAACTCCCCTGCTCGACTGGGGGGACACCACTCTTCCCGTTGCTGTGGGCGGACTCACCAAACTTTTCACCATGGCGATGGTGCTTCGGGAGCTAGACCGAGGGGCCTTGACGCTCGAGACCCGAATAGGCGATGTGTTGCCAGAAGAAGCGATGTCGGGGCTGTGCGTCCTGGGTGGAATCGACCACAGTTCATCAATAACGATCGCCCACTTGCTCTCGCATCGCTCCGGTATTACTGATTACTTCACACCACCGGGCAAAAATACCCTCAGCCTCCTGCAACAAGTAACCCGCCAGGATCGGGCATGGTCTCTCGACCAAGCGCTAGAAATTTCCCGCCACTATTCCGGGAGGTTCATTCCTTCGGCGGACCGGGCGCCAGAATACTCCGCAACGAATTACCTTCTTCTCGGGGCAATCCTGACCGAAACAACAGGGATGAGTTTCCCGGCACTGGTCAACTTGCGGATTGTGGGGCCCCTCAATCTCACCGGAACCTACGCGTTTAGCCACGACAGCTACGAAAAGTACTTCTCGATATCGCCGATTTATCAGGCAACCGAAGTGCTGAGGGCGCCCCAGGCTCTGGCTAGTTCAGCAGCGCACGGGTCGATGATTTCCACCGCATACGACGTCGCTACTTTTGTGAGCGCTCTCTGGGCAGGAAAACTGTGTGAACCCACCTGGCTGGGCGTCAGCGCCGACGAAGATGCCAAAACACGGCGAGCAGGCCTTGCTTCACTGGGGCTCACCGTAGCTAAGGGCACCCCGCCGCTGGTAGGAATGGGTAGCGATAATGGCGCCGCAACAGCCCTGAATCTCGACACCGGGGCCATCGGTTTTGCGACATCCAACCAACTCACCACCGCACGAGGATCGTTCGATGACCTCGCCGCCATCATGAGCGGCGTTTTAGCCTAAAACCCTCGCTATGACCTCGCGCACTTCGGAGCCGCGATAACCCTTGCGGGCCAGAAAAGCCTCTAGACGACGCTTGGCCACCGCGTGGGTGAGACCCTGGAGCTTACGGGCTCGATCCGCCGCAACCTCTTCTAAGCGTTCGCTTTCTTCTTCCTCCCCTAAGGCAGCCAGTGCGGTCTCGATGACCTCACCCGAGAAAAGACGTTGACGTAGCTTGGAGGCCACCGCGTGACGCCCCATACCTTCTCTCACCGCCCATTTTTCAACCAAATCGGCGGCAAGGGCATCATCATCAATGAGACCGGCTCGCATCAACCGGTCCATTTCCTCCTCAATGACATCCTGGGACAATTCCTTGCCCGCTAAGCGTTTCTCAATCTCTGCCCGGGATTGCCCTCGAGTAGCTAGGGCATGCAGGGACACATTGTGCGCTTTTCTGAGGGCTTTGGGCGCCACCGGAGCTTCGGCAGGCGCGTCTGAGCTCTCGCGTGCCGGAGGCACCACAGGAGCGTTCACCACCTCCTCTGTTGCGGCACGAAGCGCCGTCACTACTGCGTGGGTGTCTGGCTCGGGTGTGACATCAGCGCTACTGGAGGTTTCCCCCGTGCTGTGGCGGGCCACGGGGAACGCGATGATTTCCGCATCGCGTTCCCCCTTAGCGAAGGCCTGTGTCATGACCTAGGCGCCCACTACTTTGCGTTCTTTGATCTTGTCTTCCAGGGATTCCACTGGAGCACTGACCTCGCCGGTAGTTGCCGCTGCTACTTCCTCGGCGGGTACCGCTGCGAGTTGTCCCACACCGAGGGCGGCAAGAATCTTGCGTTCAATGTCGGCAGCGGTATCTGGGTTGTCCAAAAGATACTTCCGTGCGTTTTCTTTACCCTGGCCCAGCTGATCGCTGTCGTAGGTGTACCACGCACCGGACTTCTTGACGATGTCGTGCTCGACTCCAAAGTCAATCAAGCTTCCCTCGCGAGAAATACCGTGGCCATAGAGAATGTCGAATTCCGCTTGCTTGAAGGGCGGAGCCATCTTGTTCTTGACGACCTTGACCCTGGTGCGGTTACCCACCGCATCGGTGCCCTCTTTCAAGGTTTCAATACGGCGAATGTCCAAACGCACCGAGGCGTAGAACTTGAGCGCCTTGCCACCGGAGGTGGTCTCGGGGCTGCCGAAGAAGACACCAATCTTTTCGCGCAATTGGTTGATGAAAATCATGGTGGTTCCCGTTTGGTTGAGCCCACCGGTGAGCTTACGAAGCGCCTGAGACATCAAGCGGGCTTGCAAACCAACGTGGGTATCACCCATGTCGCCCTCAATTTCAGCACGAGGCACCAACGCGGCAACGGAGTCGATGACCACTAAGTCAACAGAACCCGAGCGGACCAACATGTCAGCAATCTCGAGAGCCTGCTCACCTGTGTCGGGCTGAGATACCAGCAGCTGGTCGATATCAACACCGAGTGCCTTGGCGTATTCGGGGTCAAGAGCGTGCTCGGCATCAATAAAGGCGGCGATTCCACCGGACGCCTGCACATTGGCAATGGCGTGAAGCGTGACCGTGGTCTTACCGGAAGATTCAGGACCATAGATTTCAATAATGCGACCGCGAGGCAGTCCCCCTATACCCAGGGCAACATCCAATGCAATCGATCCTGTGGGAATTACGGCGACCGGAGCGCGTTCATCAGATCCCAGTCGCATGACTGACCCTTTTCCGAACTGGCGGTCAATTTGAGCTAAGGCGGCTTCTAGGGCCTTTTCTCTATCTGCAGATGTACTCATTGCGGTCTCCTCATTCTTGTTGTTTCCGGCTGCCTATCGGCTGTCGTCCTCCACCACGCCCCGTAAGGCCTGGGGTCTCTCGACAAGGCGGTGGATGCGGGTAGCGGGGCTGAGCCTAGGTGGCACCGGGGACAACCCCTTCGGGTTATCGGTGCCACTGTGGAAAAGACCCACTCACCTCATCTCTGTGGACGAGCGTAGCGCTATTCGAACGAATATTCGAATGATTAGCGTGGCGTGTCGCCGGGGGCCACGGGAAGCCCAGCGCCGTGCCACCGGGCCGAGGGAACATCCATAGCCGAGCACAGCGCAAACCACACCTCGCGTGGGGCAACGCCCTGGGCAAGCGCTTCATTAGCGCTTTTGTTACCCAGTTCAACCATGACTAGATCGCGCAAGAGAGAACGGCCCTGGCTAGCTCCGAATTCTTCGTCTACGGCGATAAAGAATTCGCTTCGGGTCACACCAAGAACCTAGCGAACCGCCAAGTCAGAATCGAATTGGGCTACCAATTCATCAGGCAAGGTATCGGGAACCGTGGAACTGGGTCCCATCTGCTCGAAGACCGACAACCGATCTCCTACCTCGTGAAGAATGTCCGACAGGGGCATATCGAGAGCCTCGGCGATAGAAGCAAGAATTTCACTCGATGCCTCTTTTTGTCCGCGCTCTACTTCGCTCAAATAACCCAGCGCAACATTGGCGCGGGACGAAATTTGGCGCAGCGTGGCACCCTTTTGCTGGCGGAAGTCGCGAAGAACATCGCCTATTTCGTGTCTCATTAACACCATGGGGCACCTCCTCTATCTGTCGTTACTACTAACTGATGATTATTACCTTATCCACAACTACCCCCACGTGAGCAGAGAAAATGCTGTGGTTGTGCTGAATGTAACGACGCTGCCTCGGTTTTTATTCCCGAGCTCGCTTAGTCATCAATGGCAATACCATCGGCTAAGGCTTGGAGGGCGGCCCTGGTCGCTTTCGCCCGAATTTCTGCGCGATCACCCGTAAGGGCCAACTCTCGCACCAACGTTCCTAATGCGGTTCCGGCCACAGCAATAAACACGGTTCCAGGCATCTGTCCTGAGACCGGCTCGGGATCAGGGCCTGCAACACCCGTGGTCGCTACCGCAAAATCAGACGATAGACGCTTAGCTACCCCTTCTGCCATCTGGGTAGCCACCAGGGCCGTGACCGCACCCCCTGAAGCCAAGGCGGCAGCATCCACCTCCAAGAGATCATGCTTAATTACCGGGTCATAGGCCACAATCCCGCCGCGAAAAACTGCCGAAGCACCAGGAATCGACACTAAATCTGCTGCGACCGCTCCCCCGGTGAGGGATTCGGCCACGGCCAAGGAAATCCCCTTGGCTACTGCCTGGGCAATGACGGCGCTGGCTTCCTCACTCATCTAACGCCGGTGCCCGAAACGCTGTGACCAGGTACTCAAGACCGGTCACCACCGTCACCAGGATGGTGATGCCCATCAGCACCAGGTTCATGCCCAGTACCCAGTCGCCCAGAATGACCCAGGCCGGAACAAGCCACGATGACAGGGTGATGGCTTGAATGATGGTTTTGAGCTTGCCTCCACGAGAAGCGGGAATCACCCGATTAGCTAAGACCAAGAATCTCAACAAGGTAATGCCAATTTCTCGAACCAAAATCACGACCACTACCCACCAAGGCAGATCTTGTACCAGGGCAAGAGCGACCAGTGCTCCACCGATGAGAACCTTGTCCGCGATCGGATCCAACAAAATTCCCGACGTCGTTACCAGGTTGCGTTTGCGCGCCAGAGCACCATCTAATCCATCGGTAGCGATAGCGGCGATAAATAAGGCTGCCGCGACCCACCGCAGCACACCGTCGTCTCCCCCGTCAGCAACAACGAGCCACACAAACAACGGTGCCACCACAATGCGAACGATCGTGATGATATTGGCAATGTTGCCGTTGCTAACCTGCGACGTGCCAGGAGCTAACACTCGACCACGAAAGCCACTGGCGGGCGTTACTGGCGTATCGCCCGCATCATTACTGGCCACTGGTTACTCCCTACCGGTCAGACCCCAGGCGTCCTCGTCGGGCTCGCTGGTGACTTCAGGATAACCCTCCGTCATGCGGTCAATGGGATCCTCAGAAGCGTGGACAGAGTGCTCGATGGCTGGCTTGGGCGCTGGCTCTAATCCTCGAGGAATTTCCTGGGTGAGTTGATCCTCGGCGGGAGGGCTGGCTTCGGGTGGTGGCGCAGGTGTATCCCCGCGCAACGTGGCTAAGACACCCGCTAGTTGATCAGGGGAAACCAAGACCTCGCGAGCTTTCGACCCTTCGGAAGGTCCGACAATCTGACGCGATTCCAACAGATCCATCAAGCGTCCCGCTTTGGCAAAACCCACGCGCAGCTTGCGCTGCAACATCGAAGTAGAGCCAAACTGTGTTCCCACCACAAGCTCGGCGGCTTGGAGTAAGACATCGAGATCGTCGCCGATATCAGCATCGATCACCCGGCCGCCAGACGCGGCTTCGGCCACATCGGAGCGATATTCGGGGTCCGCTTGTTTTTTCACATGGGCTACCACAGTGGCGACTTCCGCTTCGGATACCCAAGCACCCTGGACTCGTCGCGGTTTGGCAGCCCCTTGGGGAAGGAACAAGGCGTCGCCCTGGCCAATAAGTTTCTCGGCGCCTGGCTGATCCAAAATCACGCGCGAATCGGTCATGCTTGACACAGCAAAAGCCATCCGCGAGGGGATGTTGGCCTTAATCAAACCGGTCACCACATCAACACTGGGGCGCTGGGTGGCCAAGACCAAGTGAATTCCCGACGCGCGAGCCAGTTGCGTAATACGCACAATCGAATCTTCCACATCGCGAGGAGCCACCATCATCAAATCCGCCAGCTCATCCACGACAACCAGAAGGTAGGGATAGGGGCGCAAAACGCGCTCGCTTCCCACCGGAAGCACAATTTCTTTAGCCAAGACGGCGCGGTTGAATTCGTCAATGTGTTTGAAGCCAAAGCTTGCGAGATCGTCGTAGCGAAGGTCCATTTCCTTGACCACCCACTGCAAGGCTTCGGCCGCACGTTTGGGGTTGGTGATAATCGGGGTGATCAAATGGGGCACACCCTGATACGCCGAAAGTTCCACGCGCTTGGGATCGACCAAGACCATCCGCACTTCAGCGGGCGTTGCTCGCATCAAGATCGACGTGATCATCGAATTGATAAAACTGGATTTTCCGCTACCGGTAGCTCCCGCCACCAAGAGGTGGGGCATCTTGGCCAAATTGGCAGCGACAAAGCCACCTTCGACGTCCTTCCCCACTCCCATCACCATGGGGTGGATTTCTGCTGTGGCGATTGTGGATCCCAACACATCACCGAGAGTGACAATTTCACGATCCGAATTCGGTATTTCCACCCCAATAGCCGATTTGCCAGGAATCGGGCTCAAGATATTGACCTCGTTGGAGGCCACCGCATAGGAAATATTCTTGGCCAACGCAGTGACGCGCTCCACCTTGGTTCCGGTACCCAACTCCACTTCGTATCGAGTCACCGAGGGGCCCCGGGTGAAGTCGACAACTTTGGCGTTGACTTCGAATTGCTCAAATACACCGGTAATGGCGGCCACCACCTGGTCGTTCGCTTCGCTGCGTGCTTTAGGGGGTGTCCCCGGCACCAACACAGAGCCACTGGGCAATTGATACGGCCGGTTTGAGGGAATCGGCACCCGATGTGCCTCCGGTGCTGCGGCTGACGCCTCTGCCGGGGTGGGGGCAGGCTCGGGAACGACCGCCGTGGCTTGCGCCAAGGCCTCCTCGGCCTTGCGCAATTGTTCTAAGAGATCCTCTTGTGTGGCTACTTCGCCGGTTTCTGGATCCACCTCACTGACAATGGGCGAATCAAAAGCGTCCTTTTTTTCCTTCTTACCCCGGCGCCACCACGGCATGGAATCAGCGTTATCCATGTCCAGACCGAGATCACTGAGCGTGCCAAATTCTTCACCCGGAGAGGTGTTCTGCGTTGCTGCACGGGAAGGAAACTCCAGCTCCACCCCAAAGAGATAGGCATAGGCCTCTCGCACGCGAGCCACTATCCGGTTGGGGGGCGTTTTGGTCATGATTAAGACAGAAATTAGGAAAAAGACCACCATGACCGGCCAAGCCAAAAACTCCGTGGAATTGGCCAAGAAAACAAAAGGCTCGGCCACAACCCAGCCCAGTAGCCCACCGCCTGAAGCAAGCTGTTCAAAAGTTGCCTCGCCCGGGGCCGGTCGCCCTGATGCCAAATGGGTCATCCCGCTGACCGAGGTCAGCAATAACCCAAGCCCCACACCCACACGGCCATTGGGATACACACTCGAAGGGTTTCGAAACAGCCACGCGGCAAATACCAGGACAATCACGGGCAAAGCAAACGCGAGACGGCCGAAAAAACCACCCACCGTGTAATGATCCAGCGCGCGAGCCCACGCCTGGTTGTAATTGAACCATTCCACGATGACCCCGATGAGGGCAAAAAGAACGAGGGCAAAAGGCACACCGTCGCGGCGGTCTTCTTTGGGAAGTTCGCGAGAGCTCAAGAATCGAAAAGCGGATCCCACCCATCCTGCAACCACAAGCCACCCAGTCGTCACCGCTGACGGGCCCCCCGTTGCTTGGGGCGCCACTACCTGGCTTCTGGGAACTCGTTTCGTTGGCGCTGGAGCGCTAGGGGAACGCTTCGTCGGCGCGGGTTTGCGAGCACCCGAAGCGGGGCTTTTCGTAGCCATACCCTCACGCTACCGGCCC
>JAFMKX010000047.1 GCA_017852615.1 Pontimonas sp.
CAGGGCAACGTCACTACGGCCTGGCAACGCAAGGCCGATAGCCCCAACAATCAGTGGCTGATTCAATCACGATCACGCGGGGTGTCTGCCAGTGCTTGGAGCAGCAGCGCGACGTGGACTGGAGTACAGAACCTCGCGGTAGCGGGCACACACTCCCAACAGCCACAGCTGACGGTGGATAGAGCGGGGAACGTGACCGCAGTGTGGCAGCGTCACAACGGAACCCATCGAATTGCTCAGTCCTCAGTCAGCGCTGATGCTGGAGCGACCTGGACGTCGGCAGTAAATATCTCCCTTGATGGTAGCGATGCGGATGACCCGCAATTAGCAGCCAGCCCAAATGGGGTGGTGGCTGCGGTGTGGGTTACCACGAGTGGCGGGGTAAGCACTATCCAAAGCTCGATTTCTCAGGAGAACTACTCCTCGTCGACCGTAACTTTTGATGCCAATTCCGGCTCCGGTTCCCTGAGCGATCAGGTCGCCTCACTCGCGACCAATCTGTCGTCGAATACTCTCACACGAGCTGGCTATACCTTTGCCGGTTGGAATACAGCCGCTGATGGCTCGGGAACTGCCTATGTTGATGGCGCGTCCTACGACTTCGCCAGTGACGTGACGCTATACGCGCAATGGTTTTACTACCCCAGCGGACCTCAACAAAATGTTCCTTCGTCCTCTGTTCTCGATGGTGGCTGGGAGCTGTGTTGGTCTGGTCCTTATAACGGGTTTGCCAAGTTCTCCACTATTTTCGCCGCCTGCTCCGGTGACTACATCATGTACACCGGATGGGCAGGAGTGTCGTCCTCACCGGAGACGATTCCCAGCACCTTGCCACTTCTCGCGGCAGCTCCGCGAGAAGACGTGTTCACGGCCACAGCAAGCGCACACATCTCGGATGCTCGCGCGTCTAATGGATCAAAGTGGATTTTTGGGGACGATAGAGCCTCCGATGATGGGCGCCAAGCGGTCGGGTTTACAGACGTTCAAAGTGGAACACCTTGCTATTCAGGCACCTTGTCCATTTGCTGGCATTCGGCTCCGAACACACATTATTGGGGAGGCAGTGGAGCTGTCTCCTGGGCAGCAGAGGAACCCGGTTTGTCCCCAGGCTGGAGTTTGGGGGCAACCATTTACTTGGGGCAGTCTCCAAGCATGGGTACCGGCGCCAACTACACCCGTGCAATTTTCCAGTACGCGGCACCTTCCTCGAACTCTGTCACCTTTGATGCCAACGCAGGAACGGGTTCTGCTCCTATTCAATATGGCTCAGGCTCGAAGTCTCTCAACCCGAATTTCTTTTCTCGTTCGGGGTTTGTCTTCTCAGGCTGGAACACTCAAGCTGGTGGTGGTGGAACCGCCTACGCTGCGGGGGCCACCTATGATTTTTCGGCAAACCTGACGCTCTACGCGCAATGGTCTCCTGTGCGAACAGTGACATTCGATGCCAATGGTGGTTCTGGATCCATGCTTCCCGATGTTGACGTGGGGTCCGCCAGTCTTCCGGCCAACACTTTTACGCGGAATGGGTTCGTGTTCGCCGGTTGGAATGCTTCAGCTGACGGTGGGGGCGTCGGTTACGTCGATGCTGCAACCGGAGTGAACGCTGACGTGACGCTCTACGCCCAGTGGAGCGCTGTCGTCGTAACCTTTGATGCCAACGGAGGAACTGGCGCGGTCGGGAGCTTTGCCTACGGTGAGCGCGCCTCGCCTCGCGCCCGAAACTGGTTTACTCGAAGTGGGTACCGTTTCTCCGGCTGGAATACCGCAGCGGATGGCACGGGAACTGCATATCACGAGTGGATTGAGAACAATTTCTCGAGTGACATCACTCTGTACGCCCAGTGGGATACCCAAATTGATTGCTCCGTGTCGGGAAGTTTTATTGTTATTAATAACGTTGCCAGTGGCGGAGCTTGGCCTTACGGTAATTGCTCGGGCCATGCCGAAATACCCGAAGGGGTTACGGGAATCGCTGCTGATGCGTTCAACGCTGAAAATGGGAGCATGTCACTTACCTCGGTGGGGTTCCCCTCGACACTTACTTCGATCGGCCAGAAAGCTTTCAGGCGGGCCAGCCTCACCAGTGCGGTGACAATTCCCTCCACCGTTACCAGCATCGGCACAGAGACTTTCTGGGAGTCGACTGTTCCTGAAGTCCACTTCGCCGAAGGTAGCCCCATTACGCAGATTCCCGAGGGTTTTTTGCGCGAAGCACACTCGCTCACCGCTTTCACCTTCCCACCTGGTGTTACCAGCATTGCCGATCAGGCATTCGAAAACACCTACGTACTCCAGCGCATCGAAATACCGGCTACCGTCCTGACAATCGGTGAGTCAGCATACGAGAATGCGGGAACCTCCACGTCGGCAACCTTGACCTTTGAGAAGCCTTCTAGCCTTACCACCATTGGGTCTTTTGGCTTTGGAAGAATGCGTTCCATTGAAAGCGTGGAGATCCCAAATTCCGTGGTCACTATCGATTCATACGCATTTTTATTCATGACAAGTCTCACGAGCCTCACTTTCGAGTCACCTTCGAGGGTCGAGACAATAGGAGGTGCGGCATTTTCGTTTCTTTACTCGCTTGAGACAATCTCTATCCCGCCTTCCGTGAAGTACATGGGTGGTGCGATTGCGAGAATGAGCCAGCTGAGAGAGATTACTTTTGAAGATCCGACGCTCTTGGTCTCGGCGAACCCGGTTACGCAGGGACTCGTGTACCAGTACGCTCCCGCTGCCAACGGTCCTGTGACGGTCAATTACTGTGGCGACAACTCAAAGCTGGGACCTTTGGAGGCAGGCGTCACCATCCGTTGTGATCGCACCGTGAGCTTTGACTCCAACGGGGGAGTGGGTTCTCTTTCCTCGCAGACGAATTATGCCGCTAGCGCCCTGAGCTCAAACACCTTCACTAAGAGCGGTTTTCGCTTCATGGAATGGAACACCGCAGCCAACGGCTCAGGCACGTCCTATGCCGATGGTGGTTCCTATGGTTTTTCAGCCGATGTGACTCTCTACGCTCAATGGTTGGCACCCTATAGCGCGATATCTGGCGATGGATATGTGGATTGTGGGACCTCGGGAACCTTTACTATTGCGTCCAATACCGTGACAGGCAACTCTTCCTGTGTAGGCAGCGTTGCCGTTCCCCCGGGGGTGACAGCAATGGGTGCTAATTCATTCAAAAATGCCACAGGAATCACCAGCGTTACTCTGCCCGCGGGCGTGACAACGATTGGAAGTTATGCCTTCCAGACGACGACCAGCATGGTCAGTATTAATATCCCCACCACAGTGACCTCCATTGGGGTGAGTGCTTTTTACAATGCCACGGCGTTGAGCTCGATTTCTTTGCCCGACAGCGTTACCACCCTGGGCAACGGGGCCTTTAGGCGAACTTTGGCTATGACGACTCTCACCTTGGGTACGGGAATCACCAGTATTCCGGTCAGTGCCTTCCAGGAATCCGGTGTGACGAGCGTGGTTATTCCCGACAGCGTGACAAGCGTTGGAGGCTCCGCCTTTTATAGGGCAAATGCGTTGGAGAGTGTTGTGATCGGGGAGGGGGTCACCCTTATCGACAGCATGGCCTTTATGGATGCTTCTGCATTGCAGAGCGTGAGCTTCGGAACCCGGGTGGCGAGCATTGGGGTGAGCGCTTTTGCCAACACAGATATCGGTTCAGTGACCCTTCCCCAGAGCCTGACGACGATCGATAACAGTGCATTCTCCAACACTCCGCTTTCGAGTATCACGATTCCCAGCGAGGTGACTCGAATCGGTGATTCTGCCTTCACTGGCGCCACCAACATCACATCCCTTTCAATTCCTGATGGTGTCACCACCCTGGGCGCCTCCGCGTTTGCGGGGATGACGTCACTCACCAGCGTCCGCATTGGTTCCGGTGTGACCACTATTCCCAGCGACGCATTTCGCAATACCGGGTTGCGCACCATCACCATCCCGGCGGGAATTACGGCAATCAATTCGAACGCCTTCGCTGATCTGTCTCTGTTGTGGGTCGCCTTTGAGGCAAACGCTCCCGCCAGTGTCAGTGACACAAGTTTTGCTAATGCTCCTGCGGGTGCTCGAGCCATCGTCTCTCCTGTGGCCAGTGGATTTGGATTAAACGGTGCTTCGTGGAAGGGCTTGAGCGTTGATGTCCAAGCGACGGTGACGTTTGAGCGTAATGAGGGTATTGGAGCGATGCTTTCGCAGAGGTCAAGCTCCAGTGCGGCCTTGAGCAATTCCACTTTTGTTCGCCCGGGCTATCGCTTTGCCGGGTGGAACACCCAGGCCGATGGCCAAGGAGCGAAATACCTCAACAAGGGGTTGTTCGAATTTAGCGCCAATGCCACCCTGTATGCCCAGTGGGTGCGCATTCCTGCTGCAGCGGCCGCGAATAACGCAGTAATCGCAGGTGTGGCCCCCCTGGCAGTGGTGGTGCGTCCCCAGGGAATCTTCACTCCCGTTGTCGCCTCAGCAGAGCGCAGGGCAACGCCTCAGAAGTTTTCTCGAACCCCTGGTCCACGTTCAGGGGCATCTGCTGTGGCGATGATTGATGGGGAAGAGGTGGTGGTGAGCGCGGAAAGCACCGGCCCGCGCAACGCCCGTTATTCCGCCGGCAAATTCACTCTCGACATTGGTGTTGCTCAATCTAATGGGAGCATCACCAATGAAGGTGGCGCACCGGCTCTGAAGGTCGCTCGCGGACAGGCTGCCGAAGTTAAGGGCGGCGGGTTGCGTCCGCAGTCACTCCTGCAAGTATTCCTGCCTTCCTCGGACGGGTCTTTCCTCGAATTACCTTCGGTCACGGTCGCGGAGGATGGATCGTTTGTCGGGACACTCACAGTAGGGATGGGGGCGCGTGAGAAGCCCCTGCCGATTGGCAAAAGGTTCCTGCAAATGGTCGGAATTGATGAAGATGGCAACGATACGGTGCTAGACGTCCCGATTACGGTCGCACAACCATTACCCGCTCCTGAAGTGAATCGCCTCAGCGGAGTGCGACCAGCCTTGGTGCCGGGTCAGTTGGTGGCCTTGAACGCGGGAGCACCGGAAGTAGTCGAATTATCCACCGCTCCCGGGGCTGCTTTAGTCAGTGGAGAAGGGTGGGCCTTTGGAGTGACGGGTGGTGCTCAGAGCGAAGACTCTGAGGCATTAGCGTTCTCTCGCGATGCGCCAGTCACCTTCAGTGGTGAAGGTTTCATGCCGGGAACGAGAGCGGATGTCTGGCTCTTCTCAGACCCCATCTTGCTGGGGACAGTCAATATTGCTGATGATGGCACCTTCGTGGCTGATTTCGCGGTGGACAGTAATTTTGTGCCGACAGGAGATCACACACTTCAAATACAAGGTGTCGGTGACGATGGATACGTGCGGGCGGCAAGCTTGGGTGTGGTGGTAGATGATCTCGCGGCAACTCCTGTGGCCGCCGTGCCCCAGAGCCCTCTGGACTGGATTCCCCTGACCTTGATGCTGACTTCTGTGGGAGGGCTCGCAGTGTTAGTGGGTGTTGCCCTAGCGGTGCGCAGACGAGGCGCTCCTCGCCCTGTGCGAGTGCCAGCGCTGGGATAAAACCCGACCCCTGGTTGCGCAGGTGAGGGCGAGTCGCACACCATCAGGCATAATCGGCTGTGTGGTGCATCTGATGTGGGAATCTCTTCTCGATGCTCTGCGCCGCTGGCGGTACTTCGCTCCACGCTCGGCGCCCCGCACTAAAGCCCAGGCCCAGGCCGCTCTTCAGAAAGACGTGCACCTGATAGAGCGCGCGTTATCTTTGCCCACGCCTCGGAGACCCTTTGGCGATCAGGTGGCTCAACGGATAGAGCTGGTGATGGCGAGATGGGCGCAGAGCTTAGATCCTGGGCTACTGGAGCAGGCAGCTCAGGCCTTGCGCGATCGCACACAATGGAATGAGTCCGGGGTGAGGCCCTCCGCGCAGCGCAGAGTGGCGGAGAATGAGTCCGAGAACCTGCTGGTCAACAGGCGCTCGACACGATCCTTTCTGGCAAGCCCGGTGCCTTTAGATGCGGACCTGGAGAAAATTCTGGCGATCGCGTCGCAGGCGCCGAGTGTTTCCAATACTCAGTCCTGGCGGGTTCGGACCTATCGCGACCCAGCGCGCCAGGAAGAACTGCTTGCTCTTCAAGATGGGCATTCGGGAATCTCTCCGATTCCCCTGTTGCTCTTGGTCACCGTCGATATTCGCTCCTTTTCTGGGGCGAATGAGCGCAATCAAATGTGGATCGACGGCGGAATCTTTGTGCAGCAGCTGCTCTTAGCAATCGAGGCTACCGGGTGGTCCAGCTGTCCTATGAATTTCTCGGCGACTAATTCCCAGGCTGCACGCTTGAGGAAAATTGCCGGAATACCGGGCTATGAAGAAGTGGTGTGTTTTGTGGCGATGGGCCGCGCGGATGCGCACCAGCCAGCGTCATCTCTCAGGCGTGGTGTGGAGTTTCTGCGAGGAAACTAAGCTTGGCCGGTTGTGCTGGTGGCCGCATGAGGGGGAGAATGGAGCTCCTATCCCCGTGCGCAAGGAGGCCACCGTGGTTAAGAACAACAGAACCAATGAGAACGATCTTCGCGAAGGCCTAGCGGAAAAAGCCCGCCTGACTAAAGAAAAGGTTGCGCGGGAAGAGTTAGAAGAGAAGGAACGAGAGGACCGCAAGGGTCTGGGCGACGAAAACTAGAGATCGTCGGGACTGCGCGAACCTTCACGGCGCGACGCTCGGTCCACACTCCAGTTTGCTCGGGTGATTCTT
>JAFMKX010000048.1:0-2808 GCA_017852615.1 Pontimonas sp.
AGAAGGGAAGAAGTGAGGGGAACAAGGACTCACCACTTTGGTCTTTCGCGCCGAGCTTCATGTTCTCCAGCACCGTGAGCAGTCCCAGAGCCTTAGTCAGCTGGAAGGTGCGCACTTGTCCCATTTGCGCCACTTTGTGGGCAGGAACTCCGGCTAGGTTGGCACCAGAGAAGGACCAGGTGCCGGTGTCGGGCTTATCGAAACCGGTGAGCAGGTTGAACAGAGTGGTCTTTCCGGCACCATTGGGTCCGATCAGAGCGGTAATAGCGCCCTTGGGGATCTCCACGTGGTCCACATCGACCGCGGTAAGACCACCAAACTTCCTCGAGACGTGATCCGCGATGAGGATGGGATCTACTTTCTTGACCCCCGGCTGTGCTTCACCGATGTGTAATCCGGTGGACTTGACCGGGGTCTTCTTTGCTGGGCTTTTACTTGACAAAGGTCAACTCCCTCTTATCGCCGACAATTCCTTGTGGTCGAATCACCACAATGAGTACAAGCAAGATTCCGACCAAGACGAAGCGCAACGCTCCTGCCTGGCTGGAGGACAGGCCTCCGAGTAGTCCCACCTCAGCCATCGCGGGAAGAATCGATCCCAAGAAGGCCTGGAGTACCCAGAAGATAACGGCTCCTAGGAGGGGGCCGAAGATGGTGGCTGCGCCACCGAGCAACAGTGCCGTCCACACGAAGAAGGTCAACGAGGTAGCAAAGAGCATCGGGTTAGCTGAGGAGGGGAGCACGTAGAGTGCGCCACCAAGGCCAGCAATCACACCGCCCACCACGAGAGCCTGCATCTTGTAGGCGAAGACGTTCTTGCCCAACGAGCGAACAGCGTCTTCATCTTCACGAATGCCCTTGATGACACGGCCCCAGGGGCTGTTCACCAAGCGCCAAATCAGCAACGCCGACAGAGCCAAGACGACCAAACCAAAGAGCAAGACCCAGAACTGGTTAGCCGTGTAGCTCCACGGGCCAAAGCCATAATCGCCATTGGGGAAGGGGTTGATGTCCCTAAAGTCGTTGGCGTACGCAACAAGACCATCAGCAGATCCCGTTGTTTCAATCCAGGTAGTCGAGAGCAACAGCAGTCGAACAATCTCGGCTGCTGCGATGGTCACGATGGCCAGATAGTCGCCTCGCAGTTGCAGGGTAGGGATACCCAGCACCACGGCAAAAGCTGCCGAGGCTGCCATGGCGGCAATCAGCGCTGCCCACCAGGGGAAACCAAACGACAAAGTAGAAATCGCATAGCCATAGGCACCCACGGCCATGAAGCCGGCGATACCGAAGTTCAGCAGACCCACGAATCCAAAGTGGACCGCGAGGCCCAGAGCCGCCATAGCAAAAGCTACGGTGACCGGACTAAACAGCGCCTGTGCTGTGTTGACGAAAATTGCATTCCAATCCATTGGAGCTCCCCTAACCTATTCGCTCACGTCGGCCCAAGATGCCTTGTGGTCTAAACAGCAGAATCACAATCATCACCAGGAGCGCACCAACATATTTCAAGTCAGAAGGAATGAACTGAGCGGACGTCTCAATGAGAACACCCACGATCATGGCTCCGACAAAAGCACCGAACGCGGTGCCAAGACCACCAAGAACACCGGCGGCAAAGATAAAGAGCAGAATCTTCTCACCCATGTCCCACTTGAGACCGGGTCGGAAGTAGGCCCAAAGGATTCCTGCAAGTCCGGCGAGGCCACCGGCAAGAATCCACACCACGCGGATGACTCGGTCTACGTCGATACCTGAGGCGGCAGCGAGTGCTGCATTGTCCGACACGGCCCGAGTTGCTTTACCCATTTTGCTGCGCAGAAGCCAGAAGGCAAAGGCGATGACCACGATGAGGCTGATACCCATGCTCAACAAGTCATTGACACTCAGTGTCACTGTCCTAAAGAGGGGAATTTCAGGAGATCCTGTCGCGCCGGGTAGTTGTTCGGTTCCACCACCGACAAAGGCTTGGAAAACATAACGGAAGGTCAAGGACAGGCCGATGCTCACGATCATCATCTGCACGATGCCCACACCCCGTCGACGCAGTGGTGCCCAGACCCCAGCGTCCAAGCCCCAACCAAACGCAGCAGAGAGAGCCACAGCTAACACAAAGGCCAGCAGAAGCGGAACCCCGGCAATAGTGAGATAGAGGGTGAACAACGCTCCCACGGTCACCATCTCGCCATGAGCAAAGTTAGGAAGCGCGGTCGTACCGAATACGAGTGACAAACCAATGGCTGCCAAGCCCAAGAGCAGACCGAAGTTCAGCCCGTCAAAGACGCGCATGAAGAACTGGTCGAGTTGACTGGTGGGGTTTCGCTCACCCTCGCCGATGAAGAAGTTCCAGACCACCGTGCTGGTAAAGCCCCACTCGATGGTCTGGGTAGCTCCACCTTCCAGCACCGCAATGCCATCAGGCAGGGTGTCCTCGACCAGTGTGATCAGGTAGGTTCCCGCTTCGGGGACACCAATGGACCATTTGCCATCGGCATCGGTGACGACCTCAGCGCTATAACCATTGCCTTCGACAATGATTTGAACTCCGCCGAGAGGCGTTCCTTCATTCTTGACGTTCCCCAAGATTTGGTTCTCGTAGTCTTCGCCCACTGAATCGGCAAAAGCTGGCGACGCGGCGAAAAGGCCGGCGAACGCCAGAATTCCGATGAGGGAAATTTTCCAGATGCGGCTCATGAGATTTGGGCGCGCTTTTGTAGCAAGTTCCACAGTGCCTCCGGTGACTCGTCTGAGGCTCATTGGCATGTGCCCCCTTGCGTCTGCGTTGACGCATTCGCTATTCATCGATGG
>JAFMKX010000048.1:2848-6696 GCA_017852615.1 Pontimonas sp.
TGCCATTATGCCGAGGTTATGCCCTCAGGTCTAACCGGTTAGCATGTATTGCAACCAAATTGTGAGGTTGAGGCGGCAGAAAAGCAGGATTTCGGGGGCTTTCGTGGAACAAGATAATCCATTTGGATTTGTGGGACTCACCTATGACGATGTCATGTTGCTCCCGGCTCATACCGATGTGATGCCCAGTGATGCCGATACGTCCTCCCAGCTCACGAAACGCATTTCGGTGAAAGCCCCACTGCTCTCCTCAGCAATGGATACCGTCACCGAAGAGCGCATGGCCATTGCGATGGCCCGCCAGGGTGGCATTGGAATCTTGCACCGCAACCTGTCAATCGAAGACCAGGCAACAGCGGTGGACAAAGTGAAGCGCAGTGAATCAGGGATGATCACGAATCCCGTCACCATTACTTCGGATGCGACGGTCGCCGATGTCGACGAACTCTGTGCTCGCTTTAGGGTCTCCGGTGTCCCGGTAGTCGAAGGCGATGGGGTCCTGGTGGGCATCATCACCAATAGAGATATGCGTTTTGTTCCCAGCGACGAGGCAGATTCCACGCGAGTGGGAGAGGTCATGACCAAGGACCACCTCATCACTGCACCCGAGGGAATCGCGCGAGAAGAAGCGCTGGCGATCTTTGCCCAGCACAAAATCGAGAAGCTTCCGTTAGTGGATGCGAAGGGTCGCCTCAAAGGGTTGATCACCGTCAAGGATTTTGACAAGAGTGAAAAGTATCCCCACGCCACCAAAGATGACGAAGGTCGCCTTCGGGTGGGAGCCGCGATGGGTTTCTTCGGCGATGCCTGGGATCGCGCGGGAGCGTTGCTGGAAGCGGGAGTAGATGTGTTGGTCGTGGACACGGCTAATGGCGATTCGCGGGGAGTCCTGGACATCATCGCGAAGATGAAAAAGGACAAGGCCTTTGCCGGGGTCGACATTATCGGTGGCAATATCGCTACCCGCAGCGGCGCCCAAGCCATTATTGATGCCGGTGCGGATGCCGTGAAGGTCGGGGTAGGGCCAGGCTCCATTTGCACCACGCGTGTGGTGGCGGGGGTCGGTGTTCCTCAAATCACCGCCGTCTATGAAGCCTCACTTGCTGCGCAGGCCGCTGGTGTGCCCGTGATTGCCGATGGTGGCTTGCAGTATTCAGGAGACATTGCCAAGGCGCTGGTCGCTGGTGCTAACACCGTGATGTTGGGATCGCTCCTAGCCGGCACGGATGAAAGCCCTGGGGACTTGGTCTTTGTCAATGGCAAGCAATTCAAGAAGTACCGGGGCATGGGTTCCTTAGGCGCTCTGCAAACTAGGGGAACCAAAACCTCGTATTCCCGAGATCGCTACTTCCAGGCGGACGTGCCCAGTGATGAACAACTGATTGCTGAGGGAATTGAAGGCCAGGTTCCCTATCGTGGTCCCCTGGCTTCTGTCGTGTATCAGCTCCTGGGCGGTTTGCGTCAGTCGATGTTCTACACCGGCGCGGGTTCCATTGCCCAGCTCAAAGAGCGGGGCAAGTTTGTGCGCATCACCCCGGCGGGGCTCAAAGAGTCTCACCCCCATGACATTCAAATGGTGGTCGAAGCACCGAACTATCGGCGCTAGAAGCGCCCCGATAGGCTAGATACCGTGAATGAAGTTGAGATTGGGCTGACCAAGCGCGCGGTCCGGGCGTACTCCTTTGACGATGTGGCCGTGGTGCCCAGTCGTCGTACCAGGGATCCCGAAGATGTGTCGCTGGCCTGGAGTATCGACGCCTTCAATTTCTCGATGCCGGTGATTGCCGCCCCGATGGACTCGGTGATGTCTCCCGCCACGGCGATTACGCTGGGCAAACTTGGTGGGCTGGGTGTTCTCAATCTCGAGGGTTTGTGGACGAGGTATGACGACCCCACCCCGGTGTATGAAGAAATTGCTTCCCTCACGGATGAAGAAGCTACTCGAGTGCTTCAACGGATCTATTCTGAACCCATCAAAGCGGAGCTCATTGAAGCCCGCCTCCAAGAAATCCGAGACTCAGGTGTTCCCGTGGCCGGGTCGCTCTCACCACAGCACACCCAAGAATTTTCCGAAACGGTGGTCAAGGCCGGCGTGGACCTCTTTGTCATTCGTGGCACCACCGTGAGTGCGGAACACGTCAGCCAAAATCGCGAGCCTCTCAACCTCAAGGACTTTATTTATCAACTCGATGTTCCTGTCATCGTGGGGGGAGCGGCGACCTACACCGCTGCTCTTCACCTGATGCGCACAGGAGCCGCCGGAGTCCTGGTGGGTTTTGGTGGCGGGGCAGCCTCGAGTACTCGCGCCGCGTTAGGTATTCACGCTCCGATGGCCACCGCGATTTCTGATGTTGCGAGCGCAAGGCGGGACTACTTGGATGAATCTGGGGGACGCTACGTGCACGTCATCGCCGATGGAGGCTTAGGTCGCAGTGGCGATATCGTCGCCGCCATTGCCACGGGCGCTGATGCGGTCATGTTGGGATCCACTCTTGCTCGAAGCGCGGAAGCACCGGGCAAGGGCTGGCACTGGGGGCCGGAAGCGCACCATCCCACGATGCCTCGGGGATACCGAGTCTGGGTTGGCCACGACGGTCCGATGGAAGAAGTACTGCTTGGTCCCGCCCACACGGCAGATGCGCGGACCAACCTCATTGGAGCTCTGCGTCATTCGATGGCCACCTGTGGATATTCGGACTTGAAAGAATTCCAGCGCGTCGACGTCGTGGTGCAGGGCTAACTCCACAGCTTTTTCCCTCAGCCAGGCTTTAGCCTGGAGTTCATGCGAATCGGTGAGGTGTTTCTATGTGGCGGGTAGCGCTTCGCCTGCGATGGATAGCCGCACTCATACTTGCCCTGGGGGTTGCCGCAGCGTTTGCTGCGCTGGGTCAATGGCAATTAGATCGCAGCGTCGAACAGGCGACCGTTATCGAGCGTGACACCGAAAGTGTTGTTCCTTTGGAATCCCTGGCTACGCCTCAGAGTACGATCACGACCCAGGCGAGTGGTCGCACAGTCTCGGTTACCTGCCGCTTCGTCGAGGGCGATGATGTCGTGGTGGTGGAGCGCCAATCCCCCAGCGGCAGTGGATCGTGGTTAGTGCGTCATTGCCGAACCCCCGAGGGTGACTCGCTTGTCGTCGCAGCAGGCTGGTTGGGTGAGGCAGCCTTCGTTGATTCGGATCCGGGGCGCGAAAGAGAAGTGACTGGCAGGTATGTGCCCTCAGAGTCGCCGCAGCAATCTGATTTCCACGACGGTAAGAGACAAGCGGTTGCCGTGTCAGAGATTCTGAATCTCTGGAGTGAGCCCGGTCCTGTGTATGGCGGATATCTCGTGTTAGAGGATGCGCCTGCTGGGCTGACCACTATTGTCACGGCAGTCCCCGACATTGATGCCAAGCTCAATTGGTTGAATCTTTTCTACGCTGCCGAATGGGTCATTTTCGCTCTGTTTGCTTTGTATCTCTGGTACCGATTGGTGCGCGATGCGTGGGAGCGAGAACTCGAAGAAGCATCCAGCGACGTCCCCTAAACTTGGCTCATGGCCCCGGACTTTTCTTCGCTTCGTGCAGTAGTGCCCGATCGGCTGCAGAGCGCACTGAAATGGTTTCGCATCGCGGCGTATGTCACCGGCATTTTGTTGCTCCTGCTCACCATTGAAATGGTGGCAAAGTATGGCTTTGGTTCGGAAGTGGAGTTGGGCGGGACTGGCGGATTTTTAGCTATGGTGCCGGATGGCTCCGTGGAGGCCTTTAACGTCTCGTCGGCGATTTTGATCGCCCATGGCTGGTTTTATGTCGTCTACCTCTTCACCAGTTTCCGAATCTGGTCAATACTTCGGTGGCCATT
>JAFMKX010000049.1 GCA_017852615.1 Pontimonas sp.
CCCTATGGCACCTGGCTCACAGTGAGCTTTTGTTCAGCGAGGAGAGCCGCGTAGAGGCCTTTCTTGTGCAACAGTTCCTTGTGGGAGCCGCTTTCGACAATGCGCCCTTGCGAGACGACCATGATGCGATCGGCATTAACCACGGTCGAGAGCCGGTGGGCAATAGCAATAGTGGTTCGATTCGCCGAAGCGGAGTCCAGTGCTGCCTGAACGAGCCGTTCGGATTTGGTGTCCAGAGAACTGGTGGCTTCATCGAGGATGAGAACTTTGGGGTCTTTGAGCAAGACGCGGGCAATCGCGATGCGCTGTTTTTCCCCACCGCTGAGCCGGTAGCCCCGCTCGCCCACCACCGTGTCATATCCATCGGGAAAAGAGACGATGGTCTCGTGAATGTTCGCAGCCCGAGCGGCTGCTTCGATTTCTGATTGACTCGCGCCTTCTCGCGCGTAGCCAATGTTTTCTCGAATGGTGTCGTTAAAGAGGAAGGTTTCTTGGCTTAATATTCCGATATGGCTGATGAGTTCATCTTGGTCGAGCTTGGTGACATTGGTACCGGCGAAGCGAACTTCACCCTGTGACACATCAAAAAAGCGCGGAATAAGAGAAGTAATGGTGGTCTTGCCAGCTCCTGAGGGCCCCACTAGTGCCACATATTCACCGGGCGAAATAGTAAAACTAATATCCTTCAAACCCGCGGTGGTGCCATCCTCTGTTTCGTCATAGCTAAAAGACACGGTGTCGAATTCCAATGAACCCAGTTTGGCTGGATCGATGGCCGCGGGCTTAGCGGGGCTGGTGATCGCGGGGGAGAGGTCGAGGTATTCAAAAATTCGGGCAAACAGTGCTCTCGATGTTTGAATTTCAAGGCCAATTTGCAGCAGGTTCATCATCGGGAACATCAGTCGCGACTGTGCTGTGGTGAACGCCACGATGGTTCCAATTGAGAGCGGGCTTTCCCCCAGGATAAGAAAACCTGCCACCAGATAAATCACTGCGGGAATGGCAGACATGAAGATCTGGATGAGAGCAAAGAAACTTTGTCCCGACATGGACAGCTTCACTTGCAGATCAATTTGGGTGTTGTTTTCGCGCTGATACCGCTGGACTTCACTGTGTTGCCGGCCAAAACTCTTTGAGAGGAGAATTCCACTGACTCCCAGCGCTTCTTGGGTCATGGCGGACATTTCACTCAGTGAGTGCTGTGTGGCGGCAGCGATGCGCGCACGAACGCGGCCGATTCTTCGCTGCAGAAGAATCATCACCGGTAACAGGATGATGGCGACCACCGTGAGCTGCCAGCTCAGAATCAACATGGCGACCAGCGAGGCCACTACGGTGACGGTGCTGCCTAAGAGATTGGCGATGATTTCTTTGAGAACACTCGCCACACCCCCGACATCGTTTTGAAGTCGGGATTGAATCGCCCCGGTCTTTGTCTTGGTGAAGAAACCAAGGTGCATGGATTGGAGGTGTTCGAACATGCGAACTCGTAGTGACCCCATCACCCGATTGCCTATTTGGGCCGTGAGGTAGTGCTGCCAGACACTCAGTGCCCCAATGACGACCCAGAGTCCGACCATGATTCCCACCAGAGTGCTCAGCAGCCCAAGGTTAGGTATTCCCCCTTCGGGGAAGAGGCCTTCGTTGAAGGCATCTTGGATGAGCAGCGGGGGAACGACAGAGAGCGCGGCCCCGGTGATCACCAGGCTAATCGTGATCATCAGGGGTGTGCGATGCGGCTGAAACAATCCCAGAATGCGCCGAAGTAAGCCATCAATCGAGGGGGCACTAGCAATCGCTGCCCGCCTACTTTCCTCCGTTTGCGCATAACGGCCCAACGGGCCATGGGCATGGGGTTGACTCATGAACGACTCAGCTCTCTTGGGCGCAAACGTACTCTGGCGAATAGAACAACACTCTAGGCCTTCTTATTCCTGGGGCCACTGGAAAGAAGTGGCGGCCAACTCTTACACTGTGGTGATGGCGGTATATAAAGTCTTGCTCTTTTATGGCTTCACGCCGCTGGCCGATCCTGAGGCAATTCGTTTATGGCAGCGCGATGTGTGTGAGTCACTGGGCTTGGGCGGGCGAATCCTTCTTTCAGAACATGGCATCAATGCCACCGTGGGTGGGGAACTTGGCGCCGTCAAGAAATACTGGCGCAAAACTCGCGAATATGGACCCTTCACAGACATCGACTTCAAATGGAGCGAAGGCACGGGACCTGACGATTTTCCTAAGCTTTCTGTCCGGGTTCGTGACGAACTGGTGGGCTTTGGCGCCGCTGAAGAGGTCAGTGTGGATGACCACGGCGTAGTCGGGGGAGGCACTCACCTCACCCCCGAAGAGCTCCACCGACTTGTGGAAGAAAAGGACGTCACCTTTTTTGACGGGCGCAATAAGTGGGAGGCCCAAATTGGTCGTTTCAAAAACGCCGTGGTTCCCGATGTGCGAACCTCGCATGACTTTGTCAGCGAATTAGACAGCGGCAAATACGATCACCTCAAAGATCAACCGGTGGTCACCTACTGCACCGGGGGCATTAGATGCGAAATTCTCTCGACCATGATGATCAAGCGTGGCTTTAGTGAGGTTTACCAAATGCAGGGCGGCATCGTTCGCTACGGTGAAGCGTTCGGGGACTCCGGACTCTGGGAGGGATCCCTCTCTGTTTTTGATGGGCGCAAAGCCGTCACCTTCAGCCCTGATGCGGCTGTCATTGGCCGTTGCACCCACTGTGGTGAAGCATCCTCCAGGTTAGAAAACTGCGCAAACCTGTCCTGCCGCACGCAAATGGTGGTGTGTGATTCGTGTGCCGAGCAGGCGCCGTATTGCGAGGATCCGGCCTGCCTATCTGCATCGCTCACCTAAACCGCGTCCGCGCTTTTTCTTTGCCGACGGATTAGCTAAAGAGCGACGCCACCACCGAGTAGGTTCCCGATCCCCCAGGTCAGGCCCAGAGCCAGTGCGCCACCGGCGGTGACGCGAATGATGGGCCGCATCATCGGACTTTGACCCAGGTAGGCACCAATTCCCCCGGTGAGCGCTAAGGCGACGAGGGATGCAGCAAAAGTAAGCGGAATCCGAATGGTTTCTGGGGCGAGTGCAATGGCCAGCATTGGCAACACAGCACCTGCTAAAAACGACACGGCGGAAGAAATAGCAGCATGCCACGGGTTGGTGAGTTGTGCTTCGTCGATACCCAATTCCGCTTCAAGGTGAGCGGCAACCGCATTGTGAGCGGTGAGTTCCTGGGCCACCAGTGCTGCCGTGGCGGGGCTAAGGCCTCGTCCTTGATAGATATCCGCCAGTTCAGCAAGCTCTTCGTCGGGAAAATCCTCCAACTCTTGGCGCTCGCGTTTAATGAGCGCGGCTTCACTATCGCGCTGGGATGACACCGAAACGTATTCGCCCAAGCCCATCGAGAGCGCACCGGCGATAATCCCGGCGATGCCCGCCACCACAATGGGGCCGATGTCACTGGTGGCTGCCGCAACACCCACCACGAGTGCCGCGATCGAGACGATGCCGTCATTGGCCCCGAGGATGCCCGCGCGTAACCAGTTGAGGCGTGGGGCAAACTTCAGACTGTGGGGCTCGCTGCCGTGTGTGGTTCTCACGCGGGCAAGTTTAGCCCGGGGCGGTGCTCCCGCGTTCTAGAATCAAGGCAGGAAGGCGATGGTGAGCCATGAATGAAATGCTCCGGAAGCTTTTCCAGCGCGGTTTCGACCTCGTGAGCCAAAGCCCTCGAAGCCTCACGGTGTTCACCCTTGGCCTCGTGGCCATGGTGGTAGCCGGTGGAGTGGTTACTGCGATCGCCCCCGAACGGCAGCCGCCGATTCTGACCCTTGCCGGCATGAGCGCAGAAGACGCGCAAGCCCTCGCTCAAGAATCCTCGCTGTATGTGGAATTTGATTACCAGGTTGGTCAGAGCCTTTCGGATGCCCGTGGTGTGGGTCCCGTGTATCGCTTGGAGCTTGCGGGTGACCCCCTGGACCTTTTAGTCAGTTTGGGGCGAACATTCGACGTTTCGGGCACACCGCAGAAAAGCGAATACTTTGACCAGCAGTGGCCCGGCTATGTTCTAGGCCCCCAAGACTGGAGTGGGCCTTCCCTCACCCTTAATTGGAAGGGGACCGGCTCCTGGTATTACAGCGACCCCTCTGCGTATCAAGATCCCGTGTGTGAGGAAGTGCTCGATGAATCCTCCCCTGAGGGCGTCACTTTTGAATGCGAGAACCCTTCAGCCGGGGAAGCGTTACCCACTCCCGAGCAAGCGCGCTCCTTTGCGGCGGAAACCTTTGGAGCCACTGGTTTTCCTATTGGCAGCGAGGACATCCAGGTGTTGGTCAATGACGAGTGGGGCATTGGGGTGAGCGCCAGTGTGGAGGTCGAGGGCTTCCCCACGGCTTTGGAATGGACCATGTTTTGGGCACCCGGTCCGATCTTGGCCTCCGTGTCAGGACACGCAGGGGTCCCGGTGAAAGTCGGCGACTTTGCCACGATGAGTCCCCGTGGTGCGGTGGAGCGCTTGGGCTCGAGCATCTGGTGGGGTTCGGTAGCGGCTGAGTACTACACCGAAAAAGGGTCCGAACACGCTCACGATGATCTTGACTACCTCGCTGAAGCGGAGGGTTTGATGGCACAGCCCGGTGAGGTAATCGAGGTCATTGTTAATGATTCCGAACCCACCGTGGTGATGGTGTGGGACAGTGACGGAGCGGCCTGGATTGTCCCTGGTTACCTGATGCGATTTGGCGAGGACATCTGGGATTCTGCAGCGGTGGTGTCACTGAGTGACCAAGCTATTACTATTGCCCCGCCGGTGAGTGTTGACCTGATGGATCCAGAGAGAGAAAGGTAGTTCCCCGTGTCTCGAGATAAGCGAACAATGGGCCCCTACGAGGTAGCCCCGATTGGTTTGGGATGTATGAATGTGTCATGGCCTAAGGGCGCTGCCACTGATCCCGATCGCCGTGTTTCGAGCGCTATTGCCGGTATTCATGCCGGCCTCGATGCGGGCGTGACACTTCTGGATACGGCAGATATTTATGCCCCCAGTTGGGATTCTGTGGGTCACAATGAAATTTTTGTCCGAGAAGCCTTCGAATCCTGGGGCGGTAGTGCTAGTGCTAAAGCGCAGGTAATTATCGCCACCAAGGGCGGTATTCAGCGCTCCGAAGGTGAGAAGTGGGGCCGCAATGGTTCGCTCGACTACCTACTGGCCGCCGCAGAAGCATCACGAACCCGGTTGGGAGTGGACACCATTGCGCTGTGGCAGCACCATCGTTTGGATCCGGCCCTTGATTTTGAGACCCAGTGCGAGAACGTGGTCGAACTCAAAAAAAGAGGCTTGGTCGCTCAGATTGGTGTGAGCAATTACAACGCTGCCCAGTTACGCCGTGCTCTGGACATTGCCGGAGGGCCCAGTGACGGCGGAATCGTGTCCGTACAAAATGAATTCAGCCCTTTTTATCGACACGATCTTGACGTCTTGGATCTTTGTGAAGAACACGGCATTGCTTTCTTACCCTGGTCGCCCTTGGGTGGATCTAAGAAAGTCGACCAACTCGAGCAGGACGCCTTTTCCCCTCTGCATGAGATGGCTCGCAGTAAAGGCGTGAGTGCCCACGCTCTGGTGCTGGCCTGGCTCTTAGCGCGCTCGGAGGTCATCATCCCCATCCCTGGTGCCACGCGCCCCGAGAGCATAAGAGATGCCGTGAGCGCCTGGGATATTGAGCTCAGCGATCAGCAACGCGATGAGATCACGGCGCACTTGCCGAAGACCCTTCCACGCTCCGAGGAACTAGAACCCAGTCCCCCGTTTCGCTCCTAGTTCGTCGTGACTAGGTCGCTGTGCGGGGAGTGTTAGCCACCATGGCACCGGCAATTTTCCAGCCCTCTTCGGTGTTCTCCAGGTCATAGACCAACTGGCTGGTCTCGCCCGTGAGGGGGCGAATCGTGATCAGTGCCTCGGCGGTGGTGGTCGTCGAGTTGGTCCTACACAGCGACATGGAAAAACCTGAGGCCTCTAGCAACATTGAATAATCGGCACGAATGATTTCTTCAAAATAAGACAGGGTGACCCGCTGACGAAATGAGGGTGCGGCCAGGTCATACGCGGCCTCAAAATCGCCCTGGGTGAAGGCATCGATTTGATTCCCAATAGTGGTCCGAATCGCTCGCTCCGTGGGTGCATCGCAGTCGAGTCGAGCTGGGGTCACCTCTTCTTGCTCCGGGGCAGGAGTGATTCCTGATTCAGTGCCCTTCCCCTGGCCGTTGGTAGGTAATTCGCTGGTGGGAACACACCCCGCAAGAAGCACCGTTATCCCCGTGATGAGCAATCCCAGCTTCAGGTTTCGGTCCATCAGGGGATCCTTTCCTCGGTCATCCTTTAGCGTCGCAGGAATTGGTCACCTCTGCGCAAAAATGAGGCAATCTCCCAGGTAGATTGGTGGCATGAGCGCACTTATTAGATTCATTACCGGCCCCAAGACGGCATGGGTCACCCTGCTGATTGGGTTGATTTTTGCCGCATTGTCTTTCACCGTGTTTGCGGCGGAAGAAAGCGATGTGGC
>JAFMKX010000050.1 GCA_017852615.1 Pontimonas sp.
AAGGCGCCCGTTCGTTGCGGACGGTTATCGCCTCTGATATAGAGCACCTAAGGCAATAGGCTCGAAGAGTGAGTGTCGTTGGAGTTGTAGGTGGTGGGCAACTGGCCCGCATGATGATTCCTGCCGCGATAAATCTTGGCATAGACCTCAAGGTCTTCGGAGAAACCGACGTAGCATCTGCGCACCTGGCTGTGACACAGGTCGGCGACTATGCGGATTTCACTCAACTCGCGAGATTTGCTAAAGGGGTTGATGTCCTCACCTTTGACCACGAGCATGTCCCACTAGAACACTTGCGTGCTCTGCAGGAGCAGGGGACTACAGTCTTCCCTCCCCCTCAGGCGCTTGCTCTTACCCAGGATAAGACCGTGATGCGGTCTGCACTGGAGGAGCTTGACGTGCCCCAGCCGCTCTGGGCAGTTATCGATGACGCCGATGACGATGCTGTTTCTCATGTGGGAAATTTTCCCTGTATTGCCAAGCTCCCAGTCGGTGGATACGACGGCAAAGGAGTTCGGGTTGTCACTCAATGGTCTGAGATAGAGGATTGGCTGGAGAAGGGCCCAGTACTGCTGGAAGAACTGGTTGAGTTCACCAGAGAGCTTGCACAATTAGGGGCCAGGAGGCCTTCTGGGCAATGGCAGGCGTGGCCGGTTGTGGAGACCCGACAACAAGGTGGCGTGTGCGCCCAGGTGATATCCCCAGCAGAAGGTCTGAATCCCAGCCAAGCTTCCTTGGCTAACTCTCTCGCGGAAAATATTGCGGACACTTACGGGGTTGTGGGTGTGCTTGCGGTGGAACTTTTTGAAAAGCCGAGCGGAGACATTGTGGTCAATGAACTAGCTATGCGACCTCATAATTCAGGTCATATCTTTACGGAGCAATCCGACACAAGCCAGTTTGAGCAACATCTCAGGGCCGTCACAGACACGGCGCTTGGTTCAACTCGGCTGCGGGATAACACCGGAATCATGATCAATTTGTTTGGCAGCGCCGAGTTTTCAACCTGGCAACAATGCGCTGGAGATTTTCCTTCGGTAAAATTTCATTCCTACCAAAAACCGAGTCGTCCGGGGCGCAAAGCAGGCCACCTTGCTCTCACAGGCCCCACGACGGCTGAAACCCTCAGTGAGGCCTTGGCTGCTGAGGAAGCATACAAAGGAGCGCACTCATGACACAGAATCCGCGGGTTGCCGTGATTATGGGTTCAGATTCCGATTGGCCAATTATGAAGGATGCAGTTGCTGTTCTGGAAGAAGCGAAGGTGGAAGTCGAGTACGAGGTTGTCTCTGCTCACAGGACTCCAGAAAAGCTAGCCGAATACGCGAAGTCCGCTCGGGAACGTGGACTTCAGGTCATTATCGCTGGTGCTGGGGGAGCGGCTCACCTCCCAGGAATGGTCGCAGCCTCCACAACGCTTCCGGTCATCGGTGTGCCCATCGCCTTGAAGCACCTAGAGGGCCTGGATTCCTTGCTCTCGATTGTTCAGATGCCCAAGGGGATTCCAGTTGCCACTGTTGGCATAGGCCAAGCAGGTAATGCTGGCCTTTTGGCTCTTCGTATTGTGGCACTTCATGACGAAACCATCGCCTCCTGGGTCGAGAACTTCATGCAACAACAAACCACTGAAGTTCTAGCCAAAAAACTTGGTAGTTAGTCTCTAGCGCTAGGGGTGCCATAGCGCTTGGGCGCAATCAGGCTTCTCATCGCAAGCCCAGCCCGTAGTAGTTGACGCAACAGCCAATACTGTGGGCCCGCATAAAGTTTGAAGAGAAACCTCTCCGCACTGTGATGGTGAACCTTGACCATTTCGGCCATTTTGGGGCCGGTGGAATGCGCACCTGAGTGGGTGATGACCGCGTGGGGAACGTAGAGCGAGCGCCACTGATGTTTCTTGAGGCGAAAGCACAGGTCCACATCTTCAAAGAACATGAAGTACCCGGAATCAAAACCGTCGATCGCCTCGAATGAAACCCTTTTCACCATGAGACAAGCACCCGAGACCCAGTCGACGATTCGTGGCGCGGAGCCGCCGTATTCCCCGAGATATTTTGAGGTCCATGGATTGCTTTTCCAGAGTTCACCCAAAAGTGCGTGACCAATACCAATACGGATACCGGGAAAAGCTCGGGCAGAGGGATAGGTCGAACCATCGTCATTGAGAGTCTTGGGCCCGGCAACGCCGACAGTGGGATTGTCGTTGAGCGCTTTGTCGAGTTCCGCAATCGACTCGCGTTGCCAAATAATGTCGGGGTTACAGATAATCACCCGGCTACAGTGTGCGGGTAAAGCGGCAACGCCCGCGTTTGCCCCCGACCCATACCCGGGATTTTCTGGCAGGTGAATAAGGGTTACTCCAGGCACGTAGAGGTCCGCCAATCCCGTTGGCGCCACGGCGGAGTTCTCGACCACGACTACCGCTTCAGGAATGACACTGGAGGCTGCGAGAGATTCAAAAAACGTTGGCCACACCTCCTGGGACGCGTAACCAATGACCACAAGCCCGATGCCGGAATTTTTCATCGCGCGCTATTAATCTCTTGAGCAAAGGGACTAAGTTCCTGATCCCACGCCTCGTCTAAGGCGTCGCGCCAATGCCGTGGAGTATTCATACCTAATCGCGCCCAGTTCGCGTGGCCCAAAACAGACCAGGCAGGCCTGGGTGCTGGTCGGATGAATTTTTGGGAAGACACTGGGGTGATTCGAGCAGGATCCCAACCGGCTAATTCGAAAAGTCGCTGCGCAAAACCCCACCAAGTTGTCTGCCCGGAATTTGTCGCATGAACTATTCCTGCGGGAGCACCCTGGGAGACAAGAGCGGCAATCATTTGTGCGACATCATGAGCCCACGTCGGTTGGCCTACCTGGTCATCAACAACATCCAAGGTGTCTTGACTCGCACCAAGTTTCAGAATTGTTCTTGGAAAGCTTGTCCCATGTTCTCCATAAAGCCACGCCGTCCTGACGACAGACCCAGAATCAGGAAGGAGTTCCAAGACATGTTCCTCACCCGCTCTTTTGGATTTTCCATAGACCGAAGCCGGGTGGCAGGGAGCTTCTTCTGCATAGGGTTGGGAACCGACACCATCGAACACATAATCTGTCGAGACATGAATCAGGCGAGAGTTTTTCTTTTTTGCAACTTCAGCAATGATTCGCACGGCGTCCCCATTGACCGCGTAGGCGCTCTCGGGGTCTGACTCCGCTTGGTCAACCTGGGTATAGGCGGCTGCGTTGATCACGAAGCCCTCCGTGGGAAGAAAATCCGCTACCGATTGAGAATCGGTAATATCCACATCACTGCGCTTCGCGATGACCAGGTCAGGGCCTGCCAGGCTCGCCTGTAGCGCGTGGCCAAGCATTCCCCCGGCACCGAGCAGAGCAATGGTGCTCATAAGCCAGAGCGCTCTTTGAGCGGCTCCCACCACCAGCGATTATCCCGATACCACTGCACGACATCCGCCAGTCCCTGGTCAAAGGGGACCTTGGGTGCGTAGCCCAATTCACTACTGATTTTCTGGATATCGACGCTGTATCTGCGGTCGTGACCTAATCGATCGGCGACGGGTTGTATGAAAGAGTCATCTCGTGAAGTGGCTTCGAGGAGTGCCTTCGTGAGCTCAGCGTTGGAGAGTTCAGTCCCCCCGCCAATGTTATAAATCTCTCCCGCACGGCCTTGGGTGAGCACGAGGGCGATGCCTCGGCAGTGATCGTCCACATGCAACCAGTCGCGAATGTTTTGTCCATCTCCGTAGAGCGGAACCTTGTGACCATCGAGAAGGTTGGTCACGAAAAGAGGAATGAGTTTTTCGGGAAAATGATGCGTTCCGTAGTTATTGCTACACCGTGTAATGGAGGTGTTGAGACCATGCGTCACGTGGTAGCTGCGAACAAGCAAATCGCTCGACGCTTTGCTCGCCGAGTAAGGGGAATTGGGGAGCAGCGGTTGGGCTTCGTCCCACGAGCCCTCCTCGATGCTTCCATACACCTCATCCGTGGACACGTGGACGAAACGTGGGATTTTCAACGCGAGAGCCTGGTCGAGCAAAATTTGAGTGCCCAGAACATTTGTCTCTACAAACACTCTTGCGTCGGTGACAGACCTATCGACATGACTCTCGGCGGCGAAATGAACAATGGCGTCATGTCCCGGCAGGGCCGCTGCGACATCTTCAGCATTTCGGATATCGCCGTGAACAAAAGTGAAACGATCCGAGTCGTTAATGTCTTGCAGGTTTGTCAGAGTTCCTGAGTAGGTTAGGGCGTCGAAAACCGTAATGTCAGAATCTTCCAAGCCTGGCAAGGTGTTATCGATGGCCATCCGGGCAAAATTTGAGCCGATAAATCCGGCCCCACCGGTGACGAATATCTTCACGAAGTCCCACTCCTTATGTCGCCACTGCGGCCCGACGCCTTCTATGTTACTTGTTCAACTGATTGCTTCTTCGAGCTGGAGGCGCATCGCCTGTAGATTTGGGAGGTGCCAGTTCTCGACAACCCCGCTTCTCAGGGCAAGGAAAGCCCCAGGATCACGCTGGTGCTTGCCTACTATGAAAACCCCGGCATGTTAGCTCTCCAGTGGAAAGAGATTTCTCGATATTCAGCAGCGGTGAAGGCTGCGCTCGAAATTATCGTCGTTGACGATGGTTCCCCACGGTATCCCGCTGTTGGAGTGGAGCGCGGGAAAGGGTTACCTGCGCATTCCATTTTTCGGATTGGGAAGGACGTGAGATGGAATCAGGATGCGGCACGAAATATTGGGGCACATGAGGCTGCGGCTCCCTGGCTGCTGCTGACTGACGTCGATCATGTTGTTCCCAACGACACCTGGGAATACTTACTCTCACTCGATGCTGACCCACATGCCTTCTACACTTTTTCACGCATCAAATACGACGATGGTGATCCTCGAGAGAGCCATCCAAATAGCTATTTCATGACCAAGGCTCTCTATTGGCGCATCGGCGGGCATGACGAAGATTTTGCTGGAATTTATGGAAAAGATTTTCTGTTCAGGAAACGAGCACATAAAGCTGCGCGGGAGATTTTGCTGGATGGGACTCCACTTGCTCGTGTCGGGAGCAAAGCTATTGCGGATGCGGGAACCAGGACTATTACGAGGAAAAATACCCTCCGCTCCAGGGCGTGGGGATATGTACTGCAATGGCTCAAGGAATGCCGTCTCTGGCGAGGCGTTCAAACATTGACCCACGAGTATTCCCGGGTTATTTAGCGGACCCAGGTAGTGGCGGTTTACGCCAGATTGGTAGGCTCATCGAGTGGATATTCTTCCCCTCGGGATTTCGGGCGCATGGTCGGTGGTGACCACACCCCACGGCGATGAGCGCGGTGTCTTTGTTGAATGGTTCCGACAAGACCACATCAGAACCCACACGGGGTTGAATTTCGAGACCGCACAAGCCAATCTTTCGGTCTCAGTACGCGGCGCCCTGAGGGGTATTCATTATGCAGACGTTCCCCCCGGCCAGGCCAAATATGTAACCTGCGTCTCTGGTGCGATTCTTGACTATGTGGTCGATATTCGCGTGGGGTCCCCTACTTTTGGGAAATGGGAGTCCATCTCGCTCAGTGCCGAGCAACGCAATGCGGTTCTCATTGATGTCGGTCTGGGCCATGCTTTTGTGGCACTTGAGCCCAACACCACGGTCGCCTACCTGGTGAGTGATCATTTCAAACCAGATTCAGAGCACGCCGTTAACCCCTTAGATCCAGATATTGGACTCGATTTCCCTATTGCTGCAGGGGAGTTGTCGATATCTCCTAAGGACGAGGCTGCACCGAGTCTTCAGCAGGCACGCGAAAATGGTGCTCTTCCGATATGGCAGGGGGCTTAGTCCTATGAAGGGGATCATTCTGGCCGGTGGTTCTGGCACGCGGTTGTGGCCCATCACCCGGGGTATTTCTAAGCAACTGATGCCGATTTATGACAAACCCATGATTTATTACCCTCTGTCGACTCTCATGATGGCGGGCATTCGAGAAGTCTTGCTGATTTCAACTCCCGATCATCAGGGACAATTTCAGGACTTGTTGGGCGATGGATCCTCACTGGGCATGAAAATTTCGTATGCGATTCAAGAAAGACCTGAAGGCCTGGCCCAAGCTTTTCTCATTGGCGAGGACTTTATTGGACAGGATTCCGTTGCGTTGGTCTTGGGGGACAATATTTTCCACGGAGCGGGGCTTGGACAGTCGCTACGGGCGCATTCAGACATCTCGGGTGGGCTAATTTTCGCTACTCATGTGTCTCATCCCGAAGCCTACGGTGTTGTGGAGTTTGACCAGTCGATGAAAGCTATGT
>JAFMKX010000051.1 GCA_017852615.1 Pontimonas sp.
AGGAACTCCTCGGCCATGCCTCGCTGGGCACCACCCAGATTTATACCCATGTGAGCACCGAACGCCTCACGAGTGCGTATCAACAGGCCCACCCCAGGGCCTGAAACACACGCCAGTACAGTGACTACCGGAGCACTGTTCTTACCCCGGCGCAGTGCTACCTCTCGCCGGGCTTCCACTGGGCCTCCCAGGGCACCAAGACGGAGCGTTGCACTATTCCCAGTTCCAAGCGCGCGGAGCGATAGTCACCTCGATCGCGAAGGCCCAGGTGCACACACAACGTCTCGCAGTGCCCTTCCTGGATTTCTCCGATCAGCTCGCCCTGGATAACGCGCGTCGAGCTTGGCACCAAGGCCACTACGGGCTCAAAACTGACTAACATCCCTGCATCGGTGCGCACCGTGAGGACCCCTCGATTGACCACAAAACCGCTATAGGACACCACGCCTGAGGTGGGGGCAAAGAGATCGTGAGAGGAAGCGCGGATATCGAGCCCGCGATGACCCGCTCCCCAGGGAGTTGCCGGTGCTCGGTAATCCCGGAGAATCTCGTGCGGGCCCTGTGTTGGCCAGGTCCATGTTGCTGCCGGGGGCGGGGGAATAGTGGTGAAGGGGGATACTGCGCTGAGTGCTATCAGCGCCAAGGGCACCAGGGATTTCATCCTGGCAGTGTGGGCCTGGTTGAGCACCAGGTAATGGTCACCAGCGCGGGTCGTGACATTTCACCAGGCTCACCACGCTGGGGACAGCCCCGCTGATATGCTCGCGAGGCTATGGAAAATGCTGTGCTGTTTGCCTTTCTGGTCACCCTGGCCGCTGGCTTAGCCACGGCAGTAGGTGCGCTGATCGCGCTGTTCGCCCGGCACACGAACCGCAAGTTTTTGGCCGTTTCGCTGGGTTTTTCTGCCGGTGTGATGATTTATGTGTCCTTTGTGGAAATCCTTCCCAAAGCCCTGTCGTATTTGACCCCCACCCACGGGGAATCATCGGCATCAGCCCTGATGGCGGCATCGTTTCTGACGGGTCTGGCGGGGATGGCGGTGTTGTATCGACTTATTCCTGAGCTGGAGCACCCGGCTCTGGACGAGTCCCACACGACGATCCGCTTGGACGAGGGGGCCCAGGCCCTCTACACCGACAAATTGCTTCTGCGAACGGGTGTGGGCGTGGCTTTGGCCGTGACACTGCACAATTTCCCCGAAGGGATGGCCACGTTCTTTCTCACTCTCGGAGATCCCCAAGTCGGATTATCCGTGGCTCTAGCAATTGCTATTCACAACATTCCTGAAGGAATTGCGGTGGTGATTCCGATTTATTACGCCACCAGGAACCGAGCAAGCGCTTTTGGCTTTGGGGTAATTAGTGGGTTAGCGGAGCCTATTGGCGCGATTCTTGGCTACCTGGTCTTACGTCCTTTCATGACGGATTCTCTGTTGGGCATGATTTTTGCCGGCGTCGCTGGAATCATGGTTTATATCTCGATCGATGGCCTCTTACCCGCAGCACGGCAATATGGCAGCGGCCAATTGGCCATCTATGGGCTCATCGTAGGCATGGCCGTGATGGCGGCCTCGCTGGTCCTTTTTCAGCTCTAACGCGCTGTCATTCTTGTGCGGAAGGGGGGACTTGAACCCCCACGCCCGAAGGCACAGGATCCTAAATCCTGCGTGTCTGCCAATTTCACCACTCCCGCTGGCGAGACCATTCTAGCGAGGGTGTGAGGTGGTCTTTCTATCGCGCTAGCCACTTCTCGACCTCGGCCACTGTGCGGGGGATCGCAGCCGAAAGATTGATGCCACCCTCGCGGGTGACCACAATGTTGTCCTCGATGCGCACACCAATTCCGCGCCAGGGCTTTGGAACTGTTTCATCATCGGGTTGGAAATAAAGACCCGGTTCAATGGTGAAGACCATGCCTTCTTCGAGTTCTTTATCCATATACATCTCACGCCGTGCCTGAGCGCAGTCGTGGACGTCTAACCCGAGGTGGTGGCTGGTGCCATGAATCATGTAGCGGCGGTGATGGCTTCCCTCGGGCGCCAGAGATTGCTCCAGTGGTACCGGGAGTAATCCCCATTCGTGGGCCTTGGTGGCAATAACGGCCATCGCTGCTTCGTGGACATGCCGGAAGAGCGCCCCTGGTTTCACCACCGCAAAGGCGGCATCGGCTGCTTCTAAGACTGCTTCATAGATCATGCGTTGGTCAGGCGAGAAAGTGCCACTGACGGGAAGAGTGCGGGTGATATCTGCGGTGTAGAGCGAGTCCATCTCAATCCCGGCGTCCACCAGGAGCAAATCTCCGGCGTGAACCGGCCCGTCGTTGCGAACCCAGTGCAAGATGCAAGCGTGGGGGCCACTGGCAGCGATGGTGTCATAGCCCGTGGCGTTACCTTCGATGCGAGCTCGCTTACCAAAGATGCCCTCCACGACGCGCTCGCCTCGTTCGTGCCCGATAGCTTCGCTCACACTGTGCACGATGTCGTCAAAACCGCGGTGGGTTGCCTCGATGGCGGCGGTGAGCTGCTCGATTTCATAGGAATCTTTGACCAGGCGCATTTCGCTGATTACCTGAGCGAGAAGCTCATTGGCAGCGTCATCGTAATGGGGCGTGGGTTCCAGTTCTCTCGCTAGCGAGGGGTCTGCTTCGGCGATGAGGGCCAGCGGCGATGCCCCCATAGTTTCCGCAGGCGGGAAATGCTGAACGTCTTGCGTAGCAAGGCCCAAGAGTGCCTTGACGTGGGCAAGGTCAGGTCGTCGACCGGTCCAAAACTCACCTACGGCGGCGTTGGCATAAAACTCATCACTGGTGCGGGGTGCGGGGGGTCTGGTGAATAGCACCCACTCGTGGCCTGCGGCCGAGGGTGTGCCCACCAGGACGCTCCCGGGAACACTCGCAGAGCCCCATCCCGTGAGGTAGGCAAACGCTGTGTGGGGGCGATAAGGGTAATCGGTGTCATTCGATCGCTGTTTGGGGGTGCCTGCGGGCACCACCACGGTGGTGCCGCGAAAGTGTGCACCCAGGGAATCGCGACGCTTCGCACACGCCGTGGCCACGGGGCTTAGCTGCGGGGTGGCGAGGGCATTATCACTCCACCGAGTCGAGATGAAGTCCTTAAAGGCCTCAGAAATAGGGGTGCTCGAGCGATTCTTGCCAGGCTCGTGTGCCCCTGGCGTGCTCGGCCGATCAGTCATTCCTCTAGTGTGGCATCTAGCATGGGGGAGTGCCCGCCATCATCGACCTCCATTCCCACACCACGGCTTCTGATGGGGCGGATACGCCCTCTGAGCTGATAGCCCACGCCTATCAGGCGGGTATCAACGTTCTTGGTCTTACCGACCACGACACCACCAGCGGCTGGGATGAAGCAAGCGCTGCTCTGGGTGGCACCCACATGACGCTGATTCGAGGAATTGAACTGAGCGCCCAGGTGATTGATGACATTCCCGGGGCCATTCCTCGTAGCGTTCACCTGCTGGGGTATTTGCCCGATCCTGAACACCCTCGTCTTGTGGAAGAGACTGTTCGTATTCGCCGCCACCGTGATGATCGACTTCGGCTGATGGTGGACAAGCTCTCGGTTGATTTCGACATCACCTGGGACGAAGTAGCGGCTCATATCCCGCCTGGAGCAACGCCAGGGCGTCCCCATATTGCGCATATTTTGATCGAGAAGGGTTACTTTGTCGATACCACCGCTGCCTTCGCAGGCCCCCTGCGAGGCGATGGCGAATACCACGTCCCGCATTACGCCCCGCGGCTCACCACGGCAATCAGTGTGATTAGTGAGGCCGGTGGTGTCCCGATACTGGCCCACCCCTACACCGGGGAGCGCTCTGGTGCGGTGAATCATGAAGCTCCACTCGAGCAGATACTGCGCGACTATGAAGTCTTTGTCGAGGCTGGTCTTGCGGGTCTAGAAATTAACCACCGCGAAAATACCGAAGAAGGCAAACGCGTGCTCGCGCAGGTGGCCTTGGAATTTGATTTGATCGTCACCGGCTCTAGTGATTTTCACGGCACCAAAAAACCCAATCATTTGGGGGAGAACACCACAGCCGAAGACCAGCTAGAGCGCATTCTCGAGCGCGCTAGCGGATCCCTGCCACTTAGCTAGAGGTAGTGCGGCGACGCTGACGAGTTCGTGGCCGAGCACTTGCGCTGCCCGCATCTTTGGTGTCCCGGGCGGCAGGCTTGTGGGTGGGCTGTGAGGCCCGCCTGGGCGCAGCTGAGCCAGCTCGTTTCTCCTTTGGTGCAGCGGAGCTTGCACTGAGGCGGCCTTTGGAGCCCTCAGGAATGTTGAGATCGGACATAAAGTGTGGTGAAGAAGAATACGTCTCCACCGGTTCAGGAATCCCCATCTCCAGGGCCTTGTTAATCAGGGCCCATTTGTGCAGGTCATCCCAATCCACAAAGGTCACAGCGATACCGGTTTTACCAGCACGCCCGGTGCGACCGACTCGGTGCAAATATGCCTTGTCATCTTCAGGAATGGTGTGGTTGATCACGTGGGTGACGTCATCCACATCGATACCCCTGGCTGCCACATCGGTGGCGATGAGGACATCGATCTTGCCCGCTTTGAAACGAGCCATGGCTCGCTCCCGAGCGTCCTGGCTGAGGTCACCATGAACAGCACCTGCGACGAAACCGCGGTCGTTGAGCTCATCCATCAACCGAGCGGCAGCGCGCTTCGTGCGGGTGAAGATGACGGTTTTGCCCCGCCCTTCCGCCTGCAAAATGCGACCAATGACTTCGTCTTTATCGAGCGCGTGGGCACGATAGACGAAGTGCTTGATATTGGCCTGGGTAATGGACTCATCCGGTGAGGTAGCGCGGATGTGAATCGGCTTGTTCATAAAACGCCGTGCCAAGGTCACCACAGGTCCTGGCATGGTCGCCGAGAACAACATGGTGTGACGTTGGGCAGGAGTTTGAGAAAACAGCTTTTCCACATCGGGTAAGAAGCCAAGATCGAGCATCTTGTCTGCTTCATCGAGCACCATGACCTTGACGCCGGCAAAAGACAGCAGACGTTGGCTGGCTAAATCAAGCAAACGCCCGGGTGTTCCCACCACGATCTGTGCCCCTGCTTTCAAGGCGTCGATTTGCCCTTCATAGGCCTTGCCGCCATAAATGGCCACGACTGACGTGGCGCGGTTACTGGTGGCTAAGACAATGTCTTCGGTCACCTGAACAGCTAGTTCGCGGGTGGGTACGACAATGAGTGCCTGGACGCCTGGTTCTGGCGTGAGCCCCAGCGCTTGGACAAGAGGTAGGCCAAAACCAAAGGTCTTACCGGTACCTGTTTTTGCCTGACCAATGATGTCTTGGCCGGTCAAAGCGATGGGAATAGTTTGTTCCTGAATAGGAAATGGTTCGATGATGCCTTTGCTAGCAAGCGCCTCGACCATGTCGGTTTCGATACCGAGGTCGGAAAATTTCACGTGTTCGTTGTGTCCTTAAATTTTTGTTTGTACCCTAAGCCTACCGCTGGTGATGCCCAGCGCCCTATGTCAGCGCCGATACACTTTCTTCATGGCGTGGTGGGGGAAGAAAAAGGGTGCGGGGAAGCCTCCGCGCACGGTCTCTGCACGCACTCTCGATACGGTCACGTCTCGGGTGGATGTGGGCTCCCTTGCTCCTCCCGTGGCGGATTACGTGGCCATGGCTGCTGCCCTGCAACTGACGTTGGCAGGGGAACTGGCCGCGGCGTCACGGGAAGCCTGGTCGAGTGAAGACGCTGATGATTTGATTGTCTCCTCCGGTATGGCGATGGATCGCTACCGAGAATTCCGAGAGATTTTGGCCGACTACGTCGAGGATGTCTCCCACGCGCTTGCCGAGCCCCGGGAAAAGATTTCGCGACACTTTGAGAGATTCGCTAGCCCCCGGTGGTATGAAGATGTCGCGACTGCCTATGTGGTGACCGGCTTTGCCAGGGATTTCTGGCACCTTCTGGCCACTGGTTTGCCACCGGCTATGACGACCAAGATTCACGACATCATCGCTGATCGCGGTGATGAAGAGATGATGGCCCGCGTGCTGGAGCGTTTACTAGCCGTGGATACCCGCTACACCTCTCGACTAAGCCTCTGGTGCAGGCGCCTCGTGGGGGACACGATGTTGTTATGCCGCGATGCCATTGCCGCAGGTCAATCTCAGGCACCCGAAACTGAAGTGCGCCTGGAGCCCGTGTTTACCGATGTGGTGGCCCACCACACCAGGCGACTAGATCGCCTGGGGCTTATTGC
>JAFMKX010000052.1 GCA_017852615.1 Pontimonas sp.
CATCAAGAGGTCCGAACAGTGGCGAATGACTCCGCGGGAGAGGATTGGCCTTGGGCAGTGATTCCCAGGCTAGATTTTTATCCCGCCATGAGCGGTGTTTCGCTAGTGATCCGATGCCTTGAGGATGCGCCTTATGCGTGCTTCCTCTTTCGCAAAGGTGTGATTTAGGGCCGGGTATCCCGCTACGGTGGCTCGTTCCCTCAACCTTGTTAAAGCGCTTCCAGCACGAGGGCGGATCCTTGGCCACCGCCACCACAAATTCCTGCTGCCCCTATGGCTCCGGGGCCTTCGGCCGCCAGTTGGCGCGCCAGGGTTCCGGCAATGCGAACCCCGGAGCTGCCGATGGGGTGGCCTAAGGCAATTGCCCCACCATGGCGGTTGACTAGTGAGCCATCTATGCCCAGGTCCTTCATGGACTGCAGGACAACGGAGGCGAAGGCCTCATTGATCTCCACAGCCACACAGTCCTCGATGGATTTGTCGGTCTTGGCCAGCGCCGCCTGGATAGCCTGGGATGGCTGGGAATGGAGGTGGGTGGTGGGGCCTGCCACGAGTGCATGAGCGAGGATGCGAGCAAGGCCTGGGGATGATCGGCGGGCATACTCTTCTTCGCTCATCACCACGATGCACGCGGCACCGTCAGAGATGGGGGATGCATTCCCTGCCGTGATTGTGCCCTGGGGGCTAAACGCTGGGCGAAGCGACGCCAGTGTCTCGGGGGAGGTGTCGGGTCTGATTCCTTCGTCGCGTTCGACAACCACACTGTGTTTGCCTGAGGTGACGGTGATGGGAAGTATTTCCCCCTCGAGAAAGGCTGAATTTGCTGACGCGCGGGCATGGGACTCTGCGGCCCACACATCTTGTTCCTCCCGTGCGATAGCGCGTTCGGTATTGCCCTGTTCGGTCGATAGCCCCATAGAGCACGCCTCAAAGGCATCGGTGAGACCGTCTATTTCCACGGAGTCCACCATCTCAATGGCCCCATATTTAGAGCCAATGCGGGAATTCATCAGAAGGTGCGGGGCCAGTGACATTGATTCCTGGCCCACACACGCCACGATGGAGGCTTCACCACTGGCAATGAGTCGATGAGCGTGGGCAATCGCCTCCACCCCCGATAAGCACACTGCATTGAGGGTGATGGCCGGCACGTTCAAGGGAATGCCAGCAGAAACAGCCACCTGTCGAGCGGGGTTTTGACCCTGACCGGCCTGTAACACCTGGCCCGCCACGACATAGTCGACCTCGTGGGCAGCGATGTCGGCCTCGGCCAGACTGGCCGCCAATACCTGGGAGCCAAGTTCTGTGGCGCTTACTCCAGAAAGCGCACCCAGGAATCGGCCATAGGGGGTCCTTCGATAGCTCACCACAATGCTCATCAGAGCTCTCCTGCCTCGCGCAGGGCGGCTTCACAGGATGCTGAGTACCGAAACGGTGCCCCTGTTGATTCTTCGATCTGAGCCAAGGTCACACCCGGGGCGAGGGCATCGAGAACTAAACCCGCCTCGTCGATGTCGAAGACTGCTCGATCGGTGATGATGCGGTCCACCACTTTTACACCGGTGAGAGGGAGCGAACACTCCGCCACAATTTTGGGTGAACCATCTTTAGCCACGTGGTCGGTTATCACCACAACCCGTGGAGTGCCGGCAACCAAGTCCATCGCACCCCCCATTCCTTTGACCAGCTTTCCGGGAATCGTCCAGTTAGCTAAGTCGCCCTGCTCGGACACTTCGAGAGCCCCCAGAATGGCCACCTGAACGTGGCCACCGCGGATCATGCCAAACGATGTGGCCGAGTCAAAGATGCTGGCTCCTGGCATGAGCGTCACTGTTTGTTTCCCAGCATTAATGAGATCGGCGTCTTCTTCGCCTTCCCAGGGAAAGGGGCCCATACCGAGGATTCCGTTTTCAGATTGCAGGGTGACGTGTACTCCCTCGGGAAGGTGGTTGGCCACCAAGGTGGGAATGCCAATACCCAGATTGACGTAGTGCCCATCAGAAAGTTCCGCAGCCGCAATAGCGGCCATCTCATCGCGTGTCCACATGGTTAGGCTGCCCCTTCTCGGGTGGTGCGCTGTTCAATATGTTTCACCGGGTCGTCTACGGCCACGACTTTTTGCACAAAGACACCCGGTGTCATGATCGAATCTGGTTCCAAGTAGTCCTCGACGATGGTTTCTGCTTCTGCGATGGTCATATGGCTTGCCATGGCCACTAAGGGATTGAAGTTGCGGGCGGTGAGCCGATAGAGCAGGTTGCCCTCGCGGTCGGCTTTCCAGGCACGAACGAGAGAAATGTCGGCGACAATCCCGTGTTCTAGCAGGCAGGGTTTCCCATTAAAAACTTTGATTTCCTTGCCTTCCCCCACGGGTGTTCCCACCCCGGTGGGGGTGTAAAAAGCGGGGATTCCCGCGCCTCCGGCCCGTAACCGTTCAGCCAGAGTGCCCTGGGGGACAAATTCGACATCCAGTGATCCATCGAGGAACGCTTGGGCAAAATATTTGTTCTCGCCCACATAGGAAGACAACACTTTCTTGACTTGGTTGTTTTCTAATATCAAGCCAAGCCCTTTGCCATCAACGCCCATGTTGTTGGAGACAATCGTGAGATCCGAGGCACCGGTGTCGCGCAGCGCGGCGATGAGGTTGGTCGGGATTCCCGAGAGACCAAACCCTCCCACGGCGATGGTCATACCATCGCGCACTTCGTTGGACAGTGCCTCGAGCGCGCTGGAGACAACTTTTGTTCTCATCTGGTTCCTTCCGGTGGGACGTCCCTGTCCGCCTAGATAGTGCTGAGGATAGTCAACGAGCGCTCTTATCGCATCCTGTGAAGCCTTTCACGAATCGTGCAAATTTCTGCCACGCGATGAGGGCTGCAGTCGACCTTGGTGTGTCACTTGAATGGCCTGGCCGCCCCGAGGCAGGGAACATCCCACCTCGGTCTGGGCTAGGCCGGTGAAAAAGCCTTGATCCCTGTGCGCGCGGCGGCGGCGCCTAGTCGTTGGTCATAGGTGAGCATGCCGACTAGTTCTGGCGTGAGCAACGGAGTATGCGCCAGCGGTGGAGAGCCGTAGTATTTGTCAAGACAAATTATTCGTCGAAGGAGACGTCGTGATGGACACAGTACGGGTAGGACTCATTGGCGCGGGCCGTATCGGCCAGGTTCACGCCCGAAGCGTGGCGTCACACCCCGACACCCAGCTGGTGTCTATTGCAGATGTTTTTCTCGACGGTGCTCAAGCACTGGCCCGCGAGCACGGGGTCGAGGCGACGGCGAACCCAGACGAACTTTTTGATTCCAACACCATCGATGCCCTGATCATTGCCTCGCCCACAGCGACCCATGTGGATCTCATTGAACAAGCGGTTGATGCCGGTATCCCAGCGCTGTGTGAAAAGCCCATTGATCTGGATATCGCCCGGGTCGACGCGATTCGAGAAAAAGTAGCAGCAAGCTCCACTCCGATCGCTATTGGTTTCAACCGTCGCTTTGATCCTCACTTCGCCAACCTGCATCGGCGGGTGCAATCCGGTGACGTGGGTTCCCTCGAACAGCTGGTGATTATCAGCCGCGACCCCGCGCCAGCACCTTTGGACTATTTGGCTGTTTCTGGCGGAATTTTGCGTGATCAAACGATTCATGACTTTGATATGGCCCGATTTTTTGTGGGCAACATCGTCTCTGTCACCGCTCAAGGTTTCAATCAATTCAGCGAAGAAATCAAGGGCATTGGCGATTACGACGCCGTGACGGTCACGCTTCGAGGGGAGAACGAGGAATCGGTCACCATTATCAATTCCCGCCACGCTGCTTACGGCTTTGACCAACGTCTCGAGGCTTTCGGCAATCAAGGGATGCTCCGAGTAGAAAACGTGACAGACACCCTGGTGCGCCACTTCAATTCCTCAGGTGTTGAGGCCCTCGAGCCGTACCAGAACTTCTTCCTCCAGCGCTATATGGATTCCTATCGTGTGGAGCTGGGAGAGTTTGTCACCAAGATTCGCACCGGTGATTCCACGAGCCCGACGTTCGAAGACGGTCGGGCTGCGTTGGTGGTCGCGAACGCGGCGACACAGTCCGCTCAGACCGGTGCGACGGTGAGTATTTCTTCCTAGTATTTTCCGCTCAGGGGTAGAAAAACTTTGTAAAGACAAAGTATGCTGTAGGCATTCATCCACAACCTCTGTGAGCGCTACTTTTCTATGAATTCTGCAGCTTCTTCCCACCACTACGACCTGGTCACTATGGGTCGAGTCGGTGTTGACCTCTACCCATTGCAAACCGGTGTGGGGCTCGAGGACGTCACGAGTTTTGGCAAGTTTTTAGGCGGAAGTCCCACCAACGTTGCCGTAGCGGGCGCCCGCTACGGGCTTTCCACTGCGGTCATCACCCGCACGGGCCATGACCCTCTGGGTCGCTTTATTTCCCAGGAGCTCACCCGCCTCGGTGTCGATGCGCGGTTTGTTACCCAGGTTGACGGAATTAACACGCCCATCGTCTTGTGTGAAATTTTTCCCCCTGATGATTTCCCGCTGTATTTCTACCGGGAGCCCGTAGCGCCAGATCTGCTGCTGAGCGAAGAACAGCTTGATGCCGAGGCCATTACCGGAGCCAAGGTGTTCTGGTTGACCACAACGGGGCTTTCCCGCGAACCAAGCCGATCTGCCCACTTTTCTGCCTTAGCGATGAGGGCTCGAGCACCTCACACGATTCTGGATCTTGACTACCGAGCACAATTATGGGCTAGCCCAGAAGAAGCACACGAGAACATCACTGTGGCTTTAGAGCAGTGCACCATTGCTATTGGTAACAAGGAAGAGTGCGCAGTGGCTGTGGGGGAAACAGAACCCATGCGAGCAGCTGATGCCTTGTTGGAGCGCGGTCTCGAGATCGCGGTGGTGAAGCAGGGCCCTAAAGGTGTGTTGGCTAAGACTGCGTCGGAGACCATTGAAATGGCACCATTCCCCGTGGACGTGGTCAATGGCCTGGGTGCCGGCGATGCTTTTGGTGGCGCCTTCGTCTATGCGCTCTTACAGGGCTGGGATCTCAGCAAAGTTTTGCGCTACGCCAATATGGCCGGGTCGATCGTTGCGGGCCGCCTCGAATGCGCGACGGCGATGCCCACCCTCACAGAATTAGAAGATGCCTTGGAAGGGGTTAGTTCATGACTGAGATAGATTTCGCTGCGCTGAGAGCGACCCGCGCTGAGAAGCCACACCTCATTGCTGAAGCTTTTGCCAAGCGAGCCAGGAGGCCGGTAATCCAGGGCGATGGGCGTCTCATGATTATTGCCGCTGATCACCCCGCGCGCGGTGCTCTGGGGGCGGGAAAGAACCTCTCCGCCATGGCGCATCGGGAAGAACTTCTTGAGCGCTTGGTGCGTGCTCTGGCGCGTCCTGGCGTAGACGGTGTCCTGACCACCCCCGACATCATGGATGATTTGGCTCTCTTAGGGGCGCTGGAGAACAAGGTCTTGGTTGGCTCCATGAACCGCGGAGGTTTGGCAGGGGCGAGCTTTGAAATGGACGACCGATTTGGCGCCTATGACATTGACGGCATTGTTCGCAGCGGAATTGACTTTGCCAAGACCCTGACCCGGGTCAATCTGTCTGACCCCGGTACGGCACACACACTCGAAGCCACCGCCCATGCGGTTAATCAGGCTGCGCAAGCACAGGTGCCCATCATGCTCGAGCCATTCCTCACCGAATCTCACGAGGGCGGTTTCCGCAATATTTTGACCCCGGAAGCGTCGATTCTGTCGATGTCGATTGCTGCCGGCCTGGGCAATTCCAGTGCCTATACCTGGATGAAGATTCCGGTAGTAGAGGACATGGAACGCGTTATGGAGTCCACCACATTGCCCACCTTGTTACTGGGTGGGGACCATAAGGGTGACCTGCAAGAATTGATCGATTCATGGGCGCCTGCTTTGGGCCTTCCCGGTGTCCGGGGGCTTGTTGTTGGTCGTTCCTTGCTCTATCCCAAGGGCGCAGAGCTTGAAGACGGTATTGATTCAGCAGTACAACTAGTCCACGGTTAATCCCACGGCATACCAGGAGAAAAAATGACAAACGAAGTCGTAGTTGAGCATTTTGTGGCAGGCGCGTCCTTTGCTGGTGCGTCGAAGAGGACTGCACCGGTCTATGACCCAGCGTTAGGAACTGTGTCGAAGCAGGTAAGGCTTGCCTCGA